>JAVVHH010000061.1:0-22426 GCA_032249615.1 Acetobacteraceae bacterium | reverse complement strand
GGCGCTGGGGCTAAAGGAGCCCTTCTCACGACTGTCTAGTTCGGTTTACACTCGGTTCGCATGAATGCGTTGACACCGATCTCGCCCAGCGCCGAGTCTCAGTTGCGTCCGCACGCGGTCGTCATCGGCAGCGGTTTCGGTGGGCTCGCGGCGGCGATCCGGCTCGGTGCCCGCGGCTACCGCGTGACCGTGCTGGAGCAGCTTGCCGAGCCCGGCGGGCGTGCCTCCGTGTTCCGCCAGGACGGCTTCACCTTCGACGCCGGTCCGACCATCGTGACCGCGCCGGTGCTGCTCGAGGAACTCTGGGAATTGTGCGGCCGACGGCTTGCCGACGACGTCGAGCTGCGTCCAGTCGATCCCTTTTACCGCATCCGTTTCCACGATGGCTCCGCCTTCGATTACCGCGGGGACGCCGACGTAATGCGCGCCGAGATCGCCCGCTTCGCGCCGGCGGACGTCGCCGGCTACGACCGGTTCATGGAGGCGAGCGAGCGGATCTACCGGGTCGGCTTCGAGCAACTCGGGGACGTGCCGTTCCTGCACTGGACCGACATGGCCCGCATAGCGCCCGACCTGGTTCGCCTGGGCGGGTGGCGGAGCGTGCACGGGCTGGTCTCGCGGTTCATCAAAGATGAGCGGCTACGCACTGTGCTGAGCTTCCATCCGCTGCTGGTGGGCGGCAATCCGTTCTCCGCCAGCGCCATCTACGCGCTGATCGCCTGGCTCGAGCGCAAGGGCGGCGTGCATTTCGCGATGGGCGGGACCGGCCAACTCGTGCGCGGCATGGCCGGATTGATCCGCGGCCAGGGCAACACGCTGCGGTGCGACGCGGAGGTGGCTGAGATCACCGTCGAGCAGGGGGCGGCCACCGGAGTCCGGCTGGCGGACGGCGAGACGATCCGGGCCGACCTCGTGGTTTCTAACGCGGACGCGTCGTTCACCTATCGCCGCCTGATCGCCCCTGCGCACCGGCGGCGCTGGACCGACCGCAAGATCGAGCGGGCGCACCATTCCATGGGGCTGTTCGTCTGGTATTTCGGCACGAACCGGCAATGGGGCGACGTGCAGCACCACACCATCCTGCTGGGTCCGCGGTATCGCGGGTTGCTCGACGACATCTTCAAGAAGCAACGGCTAGCCGCGGATTTTAGCCTGTACCTGCATCGCCCGACGGCCACGGACCCGAGCCTCGCGCCGCCGGGATGCGACGCGTTCTATGTGTTGTCGCCGGTGCCGAACCTGCAGAGCGGCACCGATTGGGCGCAGCAAGCCGAGCCCTACCGCGCGTCGATCCAGGCGGAGCTCGAGCGCACGGTGCTGCCGGGCCTCGGTGAGGCGATCGTCAGTTCGAAGATGATGACGCCTGGCGACTTCGAGACGCGGCTGCTGTCCCATGCGGGCGCGGCTTTCGCGATGGAGCCGCTGCTGACGCAGAGCGCCTGGTTCCGGCCGCACAATCGGAGCGAGGATGTGCGGAACCTCTATTTGGTGGGCGCGGGCACGCATCCCGGCGCCGGGCTGCCGGGCGTTCTGTGCTCGGCCAAGGTGCTGGACCGGCTGATTCCGCCCGTTGCGGCGGCCACGGAATGGAGGCGTGCCCATGCGGAGTAGCGATCTGGCCGCCTGCCGCGCCATGCTCAACGGGGGGTCGCGGAGCTTTTTCGCGGCCTCGCTCCTGCTGCCCGCGCGCGTGCGCCATCCGGCGACGGCGCTCTATGCGTTCTGCCGGATCGCCGACGACCTGATCGATAATGGTGACCCGCCGGTGGCGCTCGCCGGGCTGCACCAGAGGCTCGACGGGATCTACGCGGACCGTCCGGCGGACCGCCCGGAGGATCGCGCGCTCGCTTCCGCGGTCGCCACCCATCGGCTGCCGCGGCTGTTGCTGGACCGTTTGCTCGAGGGGTTTGCCTGGGACGCGGAGGGACGCCGCTACGACGATCTCGCCGCGCTCGAGCACTACGCGGCCCGGGTCGCCGGCACGGTGGGCGCGATGATGGCGGTTCTGATGGGGGTGCGCGACCCGGTGGCACTCGCCCGCGCCTGCGACCTCGGGGTTGCCATGCAGCTCACCAACATTGCCCGCGACGTGGGCGAGGATGCCCGGGCGGGCCGGCTCTACCTGCCGCTCGCGTGGATGCGGGGAGCCGGGCTTGCGCCCGACCGGTTCGTGGCGCGCCCGGAACCCTCGCCGGCGCTGGCCAACGTCATCGGCCGGCTGCTCGGGGCGGCCGAGACTCTGTATCGCCGGGCTGATAGCGGGATCGCGGCGCTGCCGCTGGCTTGCCGGCCGGGGATCTTTGCCGCGCGACACCTTTATGCTGCGATCGGGCACCAAGTCATCCGCAACGGTTGCGACTCCGTGACCACCCGCGCGCGGGTGCCGCGGCGGCGCAAGCTGCAGCTGGCGGGCCAGAGCCTCGCGGCGGCGGCGAGCCGGCTCGCGCCGGTGGCGGAGCCGCCGCTGGCCGCCACGGCAGACCTCGTGCTGGCCGCCTCGGCGGCGGCGCCACGGGCCCGGCGCGCGGGTTTCGAGGAGCGCGTGGTTTGGCTCGTGACGCTGTTCGGCGAGTTGGACGCCCGGCAAGCCCGCCGGCTCTGAGCCGGTGATCAAATACGAGTTCCTGATCTTCCTCGGGCTCGGCCTCGCGCTGGCCATCGCCGAGCTGATCTCCGTCCGCCGCGCCATTCGCCGGGCCAAGGAAGCGGAGGGCGGCGCCCCGTCAGGCCACGGCCGACTCGCGGGCCGGGGCCGCGGCGATGATGATGATCGCCAGGATGACGGTGGCGGCCAGGGGAAGCGCGGGCAGACCGACCGGTAGGTCGGGCAAGTTACGGCCGGCGATGTACCAGCCGCCGGTGGCAGCGCCGCCCAGGTAAGAGAGAAAGGCCAGCAACGGCCACCCGACGCGCCGCAGCGCCGGATGCTTCGACCGATCGAGCGCCGCGGGCGCAACCAACCCGAAGGCGATGTTCGTCAGCGTTCCCGTGAAATAAGTGGTCGACACCCCGCTCAGGCCGATGCGGTGTGCGACCGCGCTCTGCAAGCCCATGGCGACCGCGGCCAACCCGATCAGGCCGTATCGCCAGGCAGGATCGGCGTGCCGGCCCCAGAGCAGCACGAAGGCGAGGAGGGCGGCGGATTGCAGCGCGAGGGTCAGCACGAAGCGCCAGCGCCCGGGCGTCCCCCGCAGCAGCACGCCGCCGATCAGCAGGCCGCCGAAGAAGCTGGCGAAGGCGGAGGCGTTGCGGGACGCCGCCGATAGGTCGCCTTGGCCGAGGCTGAGGCCCATGAAGGCGACGTTGCCGGTCATCGCCGATGGGAACACCTCGCCCAGGAAGCGGTAGCTGAGGATGTCCATGCAGCCGGAACCGAAGCTCATCAGCATGAGCCCGTAGCCGATGGGCCGCCGCTCCTTCATCGCGCGCGCGGGATGCGGAAGGGCAGCATCGCCTGGACCCATGGCGCGGTGAAACGGTCCATGACGAGGCTTTCGTGCACCGCCTGCAGGCGTTCGCCCCCGAGCCGGGTCTCGATCACGGAGCGGGCGTAGAACGGGGCGTCCTCGAGACGCTGGCGGACGATCGGGTGGGCGTTGGCATCGCAGCGTGTTTGGGGGTGCAGGCCCCAGAGCGTGCGGGGCAAGCGGGCAGGCGGCGGCGGGGCGAATGGCTCCACCGCGCCGGCGGCGTCGATCCGCAAGGCCAAATCCTGCCGGCCGCCGACCCGGCGGACGGCATTGTACAAGATTATCGTGCCGTCTTTGGTGGGCGCCCGGCACCAATCCCATTCCGAAAAGTCCCGCTCGAGCGGCCGGTCGCCCTCGTTGCTGTCGAGATAGCCGGTGCCGCTCCAGGACAGGCCGGGCCGCTCCATCGCCACCGTGACGGTGGCGGACGGCGCAATCGGGGACCATCGGTGCCGGCCGCCGGCATCGAGCGTGAAGCTGCGCCGGGTCAGAGCGCGGGGAGTGACCGTCACCACGCCGGAGAGGCGAGACGGCACCGGGGCGGTGACCTCCTCGATCCAGATGGTGAGCGAGGTGCCGTCCCAATGGAGGGCGGAGGCGCCGATGGTGAGGTGGTTGTCGCTGCGGGTCAGCTTGGTGCGGCCGCGCTCCGTCATGGCCCAGCGCTTCGGGCGGCCGTAGAGCGCGACGTTGAGGCTGCAATGCTGCTCGGGGTCGGCCGGCCCGCGCCGGCGGGACCACGCGTAGAACGGCGAGAACACGCTGCCGATGAAGGCGATGATGGTGATGCCGTGCCGCCCGTCCGCGCTCAGCGCGTCGACATACCACCAGCGATAGCCGTCATGCGGGACCGTTCCGTCGAACCGAGGTCCGCCATCAGGGCCGACGCCGCCAACCGTCCGGACAGCGCCGCCATCGGCACCCCGGCTCCAGGGTGCACCGCGCCGCCCGCCAGATAGAGGCCCCGCACGGCCGTCCGGCTCGTCGGCCGCTTGAAGCTCGCGGTCGCTCCGTGCACCGCCGGGCCGTAGAGCGCGCCCCCCGTCGCCGGGAACAGGCGGTCGAACTCCGCCGGGCCCGTCGTCGTCCATGGCTCGCCCCTCAGGGTCAGGCCGCATCGTTCCATCAGGCCCCACGCTCCCTCCCTGCACCGTTCGGTCTCCAACTCGGACAAAGGGTGGGTATCGCCGGTCGGCGGCGCGTTGATCAAGACCAGCAGGCGCTGCGGGCCGGCCCCGGCGTCGTCGTCCGCCCGATCCTGGGCGCAGACATAGACGGTCGGCTCGGGCGGCACGGTGCCGCGGCCGAGCGCGTCGAACTCCGCCCGGTAATCGCGCGAGAAGAAGACGTTGTGGCGCACGAGCGCGAAGCCGGATGCCTCGGCGACGCCGATCCATGTCAGCGCGGACAGTGAGCGTTCGGCCGGCTTGGTGCTGGCGACGGCGCGTTGCACCGCGCGCCCGAAGCGTCCGGACGCGATCGCCTGCGGGTCGGCGTTGGCGACCACCGCGTCCGCCGGCACCACCTCGCCGCTCTCCAGCCGCACGCCGCTGACCCGGCCCGCCTCCGTGCTGATCTCCGCGACTCCGGCGCCGTAGCGCAGCTCGGCTCCTGCGGCCGCGGCCAGGTCGGCGAGCGCACGGGCCAGCGCGTGCATGCCGCCGTCGACGAACCAGACCCCCTGCTGCTCCACGTCGGCCACCAGCATCAGGGTGGCCGGCGCGAGGAAGGGGGAGGAGCCGCAGTAGGTGGCATAGCGCCCGAACAGCTGCCGCAGCCGGGGGTCGCGGAAATAGGTGCCGAGTTCGGACCAGAGGCTGGCGAAGGGCTTGATCGCGAACAGGTCGGCCGGGCGGCGGACGGACAGCGCCAGCGAGGCGATGCTGGGGCGCTCTCCCCGGATGAAAGGTCCCTCGAGAGTGCGGTAGGTGCGCTGGGCCGCGGCGCAGAATGCCCGGAAGCCGCGGGCTTCCGCAGGGCCGGCGAAGGCCTCGATCGCCGCCGCGGACCGCTCCGGATCGGCGTGGAGGTCCAGCCGCTCCGACGGGCTCCAGGCGTGTCGGGCCAAGATGTGGGCGGGCTGCAGGTTCACCGCGTCGGCGAGGCGTGCCCCGCAATCGGCGAACAAGGCCTCGAACACCCAGCGCATCGTGAAAACGGTGGGGCCGGCGTCGATCGCGCGTCCGGCGACCTCGACTTGCCGCATCTTGCCGCCCGGGGCCGCGGCGCGCTCGAGCACCAGCGTGTCGATCCCCTGGCGCGCCAGCAAGGCAGCCGCCGCGAGTCCGCCCATTCCGGCGCCAATGACGACCACGCGCTTTCTCGAAGGAATGTCTTGACCCCTGTGTCAGCTTGGGATGACAGTCATTACAGACAATCGAAGTTGACACAACGGGAGGGCATCATGGACGTCATGACGCGTATCGAGCGGGCGCTCCAGACGGCTCTTGCCCGCACCGGCCAGCCCGGCTGCCCGCCGCGGCTCGGACAGGCCATGCACCATGCCGTGTTTCCGCGCGGTGCGCGGATCCGGCCTCGCCTGACGCTCGCCGTTGCGGCGGCCTGCGGGGAAGACGCGCCGGCTGTCTCGGACGCCGCAGCCATCGGGATCGAGCTGATGCACTGCGCCTCGCTGGTGCATGACGACCTGCCTTGCTTCGACGATGCCGATACCCGCCGCGGGCGGCCGAGCGTGCATCGCGCGTTTGGCGAACCGCTCGCGGTGCTGGCCGGCGACGCGCTGATCGTGCTCGCCTACCAGACCCTCGCCCAGGGCGCCGCGGCGCAACCGCTGCGCCTCGGGCAACTGGTGCTCACGCTCGGCCAGGCGGTCGGCGTGCCGTGCGGGATCGTGGCGGGCCAGGCTTGGGAGTGCGAGCCGGCGGCCGACCTGGCGCAGTATCAGCGCGAGAAGACCGGGGCTCTGTTCGCGGCGGCGACCGTGTCGGGCGCGGTGGCGGCCGGGTCGGAGGGCGAGCCGTGGCGGGGGCTGGGGGCGGCTCTGGGCGAGGCGTTCCAGGTGGCCGACGACATTCTCGACGCGACGTCGGACGCGGCGACGCTGGGCAAGCCGGTGGGGCAAGACCTCGCGCATGCGCGGCCCAGCGCGGTGTGCCAGTTGGGCCTCGATGGCGCGATCATGCATCTGCGGCATTTGGCGGAAGAGGCGGTCGACGCGGTTCCGTCCTGCCTCGGCCAGAGCGCGCTGCGCAGCCATATCTTGACCGAGACGCTCCGCCTGATCCCGCAAGAGCTAGCGCGGACGGCAGCCTAACGGGTGACGACTCCGGCGCGCGCGGGCACCGTTCCGGATCTTCTGCCGTCCCGATGGCTCGCCGGGCTGTCGGGCTGGCGGGACCGCGTGCTGGCCAGCCCGGATTTCCGCGCCTGGGCGGCACGCTTTCCGCTGACCCGGCCGGTCGCGCGGCGCCGGTCGCGCGCGTTGTTCGACCTGTGTGCCGGCTTCGCCTACTCGCAGGTGCTGGCGGCCTGCGTGGAACTGGACCTGTTTGCCGTGCTGCATCCGGGGCCGCTCACCCCCGCCGCGTTGGCGGGCCGCGTGGGGCTCGCGCCCGAGCGCGCCGAGCGGCTGTGCGAGGCGGCGGCCGGGCTGCGCCTGTTGCGCCGCCGGGGCGCGCGCTACGGTCTGGGTCCGCTCGGCGCCGCCATGGTCGGCAATGACGGGGTGGCCGCGATGGTGCGGCACCACGCCCTGCTGTATCGCGACCTCGCCGACCCGGTGGCGCTGCTGCGCGCCGGCAAGGGCGGGACCGGGCTCGCCGCCTACTGGCCGTATGGCGCGACCAGCGACCCGGCCGCCCTGCAAGCTGCCGAGATCGCCGACTATTCCGCGCTAATGGCGGAGTCGCAGCCGCTGGTCGCGGCCGAGATCCTGGCTGCCTACGATGTCGCTCGCCACCGGCGGCTGTTGGACATCGGCGGTGGCGAGGGCGCGTTCCTCGAGCGAGCCGCCGCGCGCGCGCCGAGCCTCCAGCTGGCCTTGTTCGACCTGCCGGAGGTTGCCGCCCGGGCCCGCGCCCGGCTCGGCAGCCGCGTCGAGGCAACCGGCGGGGATATGCGGCGTGACACCCTGCCGGGCGGCGCCGACCTGCTGACGCTGGTCCGCGTCATCCATGATCACGACGACGAGTCGGCCATGGCGATCCTGCGGAACGCGCGCGCCGCGACTCCGGAGGGCGGCACCCTGTTGCTCGCCGAACCCATGCTGGACGCCCGCGGCGCCGAGCCGGTCGGGGCCTATTTCACCTTTTACCTTCTGGCACTCGGCAGCGGACGCCCGCGGCGTCAGGCCGAGTTGACGGCGATGCTGACCCGGGCCGGCTTTACCAGGGTCGAGCCGGCCCGCACCGGCAATCCGTTGATCACCAGCATGCTGGTCGCCCGACCATGATGGGCCGAGTGTAAATGATTGTTGACAAACCATTCCGTCAGCTTAGGCTGACACAACGCCCATAAGGGCAGAGTTGGAGGACAACGACGCGTGGACGCTCTAGCCGTCGTCTTGAATGCACCGCTTGATTTGAGCCTACGCTCGCTCGCGCTTGATGCAGCTGGGCCCGCGGACGTCGTCGTCGATGTCGAGTGGAGTGGGGTCAGCACCGGGACCGAGCGGCTGCTCTGGTCCGGCGCGATGCCGCCCTTCCCGGGCATGGGGTATCCGCTCGTTCCAGGGTACGAGTCGGTTGGACGCATCGTCGGCGGCGAGCGGGATGGCGAGCGGGTATTCGTGCCGGGCGCACGCTGCTTCGGCCCGGTCCATGGCCTGTTCGGAGCCACCGCGTCCCGCATCGTGGTGCCCGGCACCCGCGCCCTGGCGGTGGGCGACGCGCTCGGCGAAGAAGGCATCCTCCTCGCGTTGGCCGCCACGGCGCAGCACGCTCTGGCCGGTTTCGCGCTTCCTGAATTGATCGTCGGCCACGGCGTGCTCGGCCGGCTGCTGGCCCGCTTGACCGTATTGGCCGGCGGGGCGCCGACCGTGTGGGAGCGCAATCCGGACCGCGCGGAGGGCGCTGCCGGATACTCTGTGCTCGACCCGGCCGAAGACCCCCGCCGCGACTACCGGGCGATCTACGACGCGTCCGGCGACGCCGGGCTGATCGACGCGCTGGTAATGCGTCTGGCGCCGGGCGGCGAGATCGTGCTGGCCGGCTTCTATGCCGAACGCCCCTCTTTCGCTTTCCCGCCCGCCTTCATGCGCGAGGCCCGTTTCCGCATCGCCGCGCAGTGGCAACCGGCGGATCTCGCCACCGTGCGCGACATGGCGGTGACGGGAGGCCTCAGTCTTGCCGGACTGATTACGCATCGCGCCCCGGCCGTGACGGCGCCCGACGCGTACCGCACCGCTTTCGAAAACGCCGAATGCTTGAAGATGGTCCTCGATTGGAAGGCTCGCCCATGAACGCCATCACGCCCAATGCGATGACGGACGCGCTCCGATCCGAAGCGGAGATCGAGCCGGACGCGCCGTCGACCGGCCCGGTGAAGAAAGAGACGCAGGTCATCGCCATTTACGGCAAGGGCGGCATCGGCAAGAGCTTCACCCTCGCCAACCTCAGCTACATGATGGCGCAGCAGGGCAAGCGGGTTCTGCTGATCGGGTGCGACCCCAAGAGCGACACGACGTCGCTGCTGTTCGGCGGCCGTTCGTGCCCCACCATCATCGAGACCTCGTCCAAGAAGAAAGCGGCCGGCGAGAAGGTGGCAATCGGCGACGTCTGCTTCATCCGCGACGGCGTGTTCGCGATGGAGCTGGGCGGCCCCGAGGTCGGCCGCGGCTGCGGCGGGCGCGGGATCATCCATGGCTTCGAACTGCTCGAGAAGCTCGGCTTCCACGATTGGGGCTTCGACTACGTGCTGCTCGACTTCCTGGGTGACGTCGTGTGCGGCGGCTTCGGGCTGCCGATCGCGCGGGACATGTGCCAGAAGGTGATCGTCGTCGGGTCCAACGACCTGCAGTCGCTGTATGTCGCCAACAACGTCTGCTCGGCGGTCGAATACTTCCGCAAGATGGGCGGCAATGTCGGCGTGGCCGGCATGGTCATCAACAAGGATGACGGCACCGGCGAGGCGCAGGCCTTCGCGGCCGCCGCGGGCATCCCGGTCCTGGCCGCGATCCCGTCCAACGAGGACATCCGCCGCAAATCCGCCAATTACGAGATCGTCGGACGGCCCGGCGGCGAATGGGCCACCCTGTTCGAGGCCTTGGCCGAGCAGGTCGCCATCGCGCCGCCGCTGCGCCCGACCCCGCTCACCCAAGACGGGCTGCTCGGCCTGTTCAAGGGCGAGGCCGTCGGCCGGGGCTATACGCTGATCCCGGCGACGGAGGCCGATATGTGCGCTGACGTGGCGATCACGCGTCCGTCCCTCGAAGTGATCTACGAGGGCGCATAGACCGATGGACGCCTTGCCTCCCAGCACCGGAAGCTGTCACGCAGGTCGCGAGACCATGCTGTCGGCGGCGCGCGCGGCGGGGAAATCGGCGGTGCTCGAGCGGTTGGCGTCCGACTACCCGCAGGGGCCGCACGACCAGCCGCAATCGATGTGCCCGGCGTTCGGCTCGTTGCGGGTGGGGCTGCGGATGCGCCGGGTGGCGACGATCCTGTGCGGGTCCGCTTGCTGCGTCTACGGGCTGACCTTCACGTCGCATTTCTACGGGGCGCGGCGGACCGTCGGCTACGTGCCGTTCAACTCGGAGACGCTCGTCCGCGGCCAGCTGTATGAAGACATCCGCGACGCCGTCTATGCGCTGGCCAAGCCGGCCGATCTGGACGCGATCGTGGTGATCAACCTGTGCGTGCCGACCGCCTCGGGCGTGCCGCTGGATCGGTTGCCCAAGCAGATCGACGGCGTCCGGGTGATCGGGATCGACGTGCCGGGCTTCGGCGTGCCGACGCATGCGGAGGCGAAAGACGTGCTGGCTGGGGCCATGCTGCGCTTCGCCCGGCTCGAGGCCGAACAGGGGCCGGTCGCGCGGCCACGCAACGCGAGCGACCTACCGACAGTGGCCCTGCTGGGCGAGGTATTCCCCGCGGACCCGCCGGGCATCGGCGCGATGCTGGCGCCGATGGGGCTCGCGCTCGCGCCGCCGACGCCGGCGCGCGAGTGGCGCGATCTCTATGGCGCGCTCGACTGCGCAGTGGCGGCGGCCGTGCATCCTTTCTACACCGCTTCCATCCGGGAGTTCACCGCGGCGGGCCGGCCGGTCGTCGGCTCCGGGCCGATCGGCCTCGAGGGCACGGAGGCGTGGCTCGAAGCGATTGGGCTGGCTGCCGGGGTGCCGTTCGCGCAACGCGACGCGGCCCGGGCCCGGGCGCTGCCGGCCATTCGCGCCGCGCTGGACGCCAATCCGATCCGTCACCGCATCACGCTCTCAGGCTACGAGGGCTCCGAGCTGCTGACGGCGCGCCTGCTGGTCGAGGCCGGGGCGGAGCTGCCCTATGTCGGCACCGCGTGTCCGCGGACCGACTGGGCCGAGGCCGACCGCGAGTGGCTCGAGGCGCGGGGGACGCATGTGCAGTTCCGCGCTTCTCTGGAGCAGGATGTCGAGGCGATGCGCGAGGTGAAGCCTGACCTCGCCGTGGGCACGACGCCGCTGGTGCAGAAGGCCAAGGAGCTCGGCATCCCCGCGCTCTACTATACGAATATGGTGTCGGCCCGGCCGTTGTTCGGGGCGGCAGGCGCCGGGTCGCTGGCGGCGATCGTGGCGGCCCAGATTGGCAGCGCGCCGCGGTTCGCGCGGATGGTTTCGTTCTTTGCCGGCGTCGGCACGGAAGCGACCGCCGGCTATGGCACGACGGGCGTGCCGACGGAGCCCGCCGGCTTCCGCGATCGGCAGCGCAAGCTGCGGGCGGCCAAGGTCAAGTCCGAATCCGCGGTGGGCACCTGATGCTCGTCCTCGATCACGATCGGGCCGGCGGATACTGGGGCGCGGTCTATGCCTTTACCGCCATCCGCGGCTTGCGCGTCGTGATCGACGGGCCGGTCGGCTGCGAGAACCTGCCGGTCACCGCGGTGCTGCACTACACGGACGGGCTGCCGCCGCACGAACTGCCGGTCGTGGTGACCGGGTTGTCGGAAGACAATCTGTCGAGCACGGGCACCGAGGGTGCGCTGCGCCGGGCTGCCGGAAGCCAGGATCAGGAACTGCCGGGCGTGGTGGTCACGGGCAGCATCGCCGAGATGATCGGTGGCGGTGTCACGCCCGAGGGCAGCAACCTGCTCCGCTTCGTCCCGCGCACGATCGACGAGGATCAATGGCAGTGCGCGGACCGCGCGCTTTTCTGGCTGTGGACGGAGTTCGGCGCCAAGCGGGCGAGAAAGCGCGTCCGCAAAGAGGGCGAGGCGCCGCGGGTGAACCTGATCGGGCCGATGTACGGCACGTTCAACATGCCGTCGGACCTGGCCGAGATCCGCCGCCTCGTCGAGGGAATCGGCTGCACGGTGAACCTCGTGTTCCCGCTCGGCTCGCATCTGGACGAGGTCGCCCAGCTCGCCAACGCCGACGTCAACATCTGCCTCTATCGCGAGTTCGGCCGGATGCTCTGCGAAGAGCTGGGCACCCCGTATCTGCAGGCGCCCATCGGTCTGCATGCGACGACCAATTTCCTGCGCAAGCTCGCCGAGCTGACCGGGCTCGATGCGGAGCCGTTCATCGAGCGGGAGAAGCACACCACGATCAAGCCGGTTTGGGATCTCTGGCGCTCCGTCACGCAGGATTTCTTTGCCTCGGCGAGTTTCGGCGTGGTTGCGACCCGGACCTACGAGCATGGGCTGGTGGGCTTTCTCGAGGGCGAGCTCGGCCTGCCCTGCGCGTTCCACTTCGGCCGCACCGCGGGCGAGAAGCCGGACAATGCGGCGGTGCGCGAGGCGATCCATAGCCAGAAGCCGTTGATTCTGTATGGTTCCTATAACGAGCGCATGTATGCCGCCGAAGCGGGCGGGCGATCGATGTTCATCCCCGCCTCGTTTCCTGGTGCGGCGATCCGCCGAGCTACCGGCACGCCCTACATGGGCTACGCCGGCGCCACCTACATCGTGCAGGAATTCTGCAACGCGCTGTTCGACGCGCTCTTCCACATCCTGCCGTTGGGCACGGAGATGGACCGGGTCGATCCGACGCTGGCGCAGCAGAAGGCCTGGAACGCCGAGCCCTGGGACGAGGACGCGGCCGCCCTGCTCGACGAGCAAGTCGAGCAGGAGCCTTTCCTTCTCCGGATTTCGGCGGCCAAGCGGCTGCGCGAACAGATCGAGCGGGACACCCGCGACGCGAGGGAAGGGCGGATCACCGCTGCCCGCGTCCGGGCCACGCTCAATTCACTGCGGGGACGGGTGTCATGACCCGGCACCCAGGACCTGCCACGCGGCTTACGCGCGGCAGTTTTGACGGCCCTCGCCGCGCGGGTTTTGCGCGGCAATCGCAGACACGGAGGTAACCCCAAAATGTCGGATGTCCAACTCAGAACAGGCTCGACCTCGGGCCTGACGGATTCCGAAGCCCGCGAATTCCATAGCATCTTCGTCACGAGTTTCATCGTGTTCGTCGCGGTTGCCGTGGTAGCGCACATTCTCGTCTGGCTGTGGCGGCCTTGGCTGCCTGGGCCGAACGGCTACACGACGTCCATGCTGATGGACGGTGTGTCGGCCGCCAAATCGTTCTTGGCATAGGAGACGCGATCATGTGGCGTGTATGGCTGCTGTTCGATCCCCGCCGCGCTCTCGTGGCATTGTTCACCTTTCTCTTCGTCCTCGCCCTGCTGATCCACTTCATCCTGCTCAGCACGAGCCGGTTCAATTGGCTCGAGGGTCCGGCCCGCGCCGGTGCGATGTCGCAGATGATGCCGCTTCCGGGCGGTCAGGCGACGCCGGCACCGACGGCTCCGCCCCGGTAACTTCTACTTCCTCGGTGGCGGGATCGGACATGGGCGTCCGGTTCTGCCACCAAGGCCGGTCAAAGGTACTCCTCCCCATGGCGATGCTCTCTTTCGAAGAAAAATACCGCATCCGGGGCGGCACCCTGGTCGGCGGCGATCTATTCGATTTTTGGGTTGGCCCGTTCTACGTCGGCTTCTTCGGCGTTACGGCCATCTTCTTCAGTCTGATCGGCACGCTGCTGATCATCTACGGCGCCGCGATCGGGCCGACTTGGAACGTCTGGCGCATCAACATCCCGCCGCCGGACCTCTCCGTCGGGCTCGGCTTCGCGCCGATCCGCGAGGGTGGGCTCTGGCAGATCATCACGATCTGTGCGATCGGCGCCTTCGTCTCCTGGGCGCTGCGGCAGGCCGAGATCTCGCGCAAGCTCGGGATGGGCTACCACGTGCCGGTGGCCTTTGGCGTCGCGATCTTCGCATACGTCACGCTGGTCGTCATCCGCCCTTTGCTGATGGGCGCATGGGGTCACGGCTTTCCCTACGGGATCCTCAGCCATTTGGACTGGGTTTCCAACACCGGGTACCAATACCTGCACTTCCACTACAACCCGGCGCACATGCTCGCGGTGAGTTTCTTCTTCACCACCGTGCTCGCACTATCGATGCATGGCGGGCTGGTGCTGTCGGCGGTCAACGTGCCGAAGGGGCAGGCGGTCAAGACCGCCGAGCATGAGAACACCTTCTTCCGCGACACGATCGGCTGGTCGATCGGCACCCTGGGCGTGCACCGGCTGGGGCTGTTCCTGGCGCTCTCGGCCGGTTTCTGGAGCGCGGTCTGCATCGTGATCAGCGGTCCGTTCTGGACCCGCGGCTGGCCGGAGTGGTGGGGCTGGTGGCTCAACCTGCCGATCTGGGCGCACTTGTAACCATTAGCGAAAGGGGGGAGCGGGGCCATGGCACAGTATCAGAACATCTTTACCCGCATTCAGGTCCGCGGTCCGGCTTATGCCGGGGTGCCGCTGGCCACGACCGGATGGACACGGACCGGCAAGCCGTTCTTTCTGCACACGTTCGGCCGTTTGGGCGACGCGCAGGTCGGGCCGATCTATCTCGGGGTGACCGGGGTGATGTCGTTGATCTGCGGCTTCATCGCATTCGAGATCATCGGGCTCAACATGTGGGCGTCGGTGAACTGGAACGTGGTCGAGTTCATCCGGCAACTGCCGTGGCTCGCGCTCGAGCCGCCCTCGCCGGCGCTCGGCCTGACGGTCATGCCGCCGTTGGCCGAAGGCGGATGGTGGCTGATGGCGGGCTTCTTCCTGACCGCCTCGATTCTACTCTGGTGGGTGCGAATCTACACGCGGGCCCGAGCTCTGGGGATGGGGACGCACGTCGCGTGGGCGTTCGCCGCCGCCATCTGGCTCTATCTCGTGCTGGGGTTCATCCGGCCGATCCTGATGGGGTCATGGGGCGAAGCGGTGCCGTTCGGGATCTTCCCGCACCTCGACTGGACCGCGTCCTTCTCGGTCCGCTACGGCAACCTGTTCTACAACCCGTTCCACATGCTCTCCATCGTGTTCCTCTACGGGGCGACGCTACTGTTCGCCATGCACAGCGCGACCGTTCTGGCCACCAGCCGCTTCGGCGCCGAGCGTGAGATCGAGCAGATCATCGACCGGGGCACGGCGTTCGAGCGCGGCGCGCTGTTCTGGCGTTGGACGATGGGCTTCTGCGCCACGGCGGAATCGATCCACCGCTGGGCCTGGTGGTTCGCCGTGCTTTGCCCGATCTGCGGCGGCATCGGCATCCTGCTGACCGGCACCGTGGTCGACAACTGGTATCTGTGGGGCGTCAAGCACGGGATCGCGCCGCCCTACCCGCTGATGTGGGGAACGATCGTCGACCCGGCACAAGGAGCGCCGCAATGACCCCAGGTTTCGGCCCAAAGCTCGGTATCGGCCAGGCGCTGGCCGGTGTCGCTGTGGTCGCCGCGGCGTTGATGACGGTCGCCGTCGTCCTCACCTTCGACCGGCCGGTCCCGGAAACCATCCAGCGGGGTTTCCGCGGGGTGGCGATGGGGCTCGTCTACAACCCGCGCGAGGTCAAGGCGTACCTCGCCTCCAACCAGGTGCCGGCGTCGCTGCCGCAGCTGCCGGCGGCGGGCCCGCGGGCGGGCGCAGTCTACAAGAACGTGCAGGTCCTGCAGAACATCAGCGTGGGGCAGTTCACCCGCCTGATGGTCTCGATCACCAACTGGGTGGCGCCGCAGGGTGGCTGCGCCTACTGCCACAACACGGCCAACATGGCCGAGGACAGCAAGTACACGAAAATCGTGGCGCGCCGGATGATCCAGATGGTCCAGCACGTGAACGCGGACTACAAGTCGCACGTCCAAAACGTCGGCGTGACCTGCTACACGTGCCACCGCGGCAACCCGGTCCCCGCCAATGTCTGGTTCACGGACCCGATGCCGAACCACTTCGGGGGCGGCATGGCCGCGACCACCACCGGCGAAGGGCATCCGACCAAGGCCATCAACGACAGCGCGCTGCCCTATGACCCGTTCACGCCCTTCCTCGAGAACGCGTCCAACATCCGGGTGCAGTCCGAGCAGGCGCTGCCCGGCACGGACAGGCAATCGATCGTGCAGACCGAGTGGACCTACGCGCTGATGATCCACTTCTCGCAGTCGCTCGGGGTCAACTGCACGTACTGCCACAATAGCCGAGCGTTCGGCGATTGGTCGCAGAGCACGCCGCAGCGGGTGACGGCCTGGTATGGCATCAACATGGTCCGCGACCTCAACGACCAGTATCTGAATTCGTTGAGCGACGTGTTCCCGCCGGCGCGGAAAGGCCCGCACGGCGACGTGGCGAAGGTCAACTGCGCCACCTGCCACAACGGGGTCTACAAGCCGTTGTTCGGGGTCAGCATGGTGCAGACGTTCCCCAGCCTGCAGGGTCCGACCACGATGGCCAAGACGGCGTCGACGACGCAGTGAGGCCATTCCGGCGCGGTATTTGCGCTTCCGAGATTGACAGCGCCGGCAGGCGTGGCATTTGGGAGAGAGAATACCGCGCCGGAGACAACGACTTATGGACAGCCTCGAACTCAATAAAGCAGCCGCCGCGGTGCTGGTGGCCGGCATTGCGTTCGTGGGCTCCGGACTGGTCGGGCGGGCGCTGATCGACCCGACGGTGCCGGCCAAGCCGCACATCCCGATCCCCGCGGAAGCGGGGGCCCCGGTTGCGGCAGCCAAAGCGCCGGAGCCGCCGATCGGCGTTCTGCTCGCCTCGGCCTCCGCAAGCGACGGCGAAGCGTTGACCAAGGCGCAGGGCTGCATCGCCTGCCATAGCTTCAACAAGGGCGGCAAGGCCGGCGTGGGTCCCAACCTGTGGAACACCGTGGGCAACGTCCACGGCCATATGGAAGGCTACAGCTACTCGGCCGCGCTGAAGAGCAAGGAAGGCCCCTGGACCTATCAGGAGCTGAACGAGTGGCTGACCAAGCCGAGCGCGTACGCCCCCGGTACGAAGATGAGCTACGCAGGCCTTGGCGACGCGAAGAAGCGGGCCGACATCATCGAATACTTGCGCACGCTGTCGGACGAGCCGAAGCCGAAGCCGCCGGTCGAAGCGGCTGCCGCCAACACCAACGCGGCCCCGGCCAACCCGGCGACAGCGGGTGCCACGGCCAATAATGGGGTGCAGCCAAACGCGAACCCGGGTGGCGGTGCGGCCGCCGTCGTGCCGATCGCCGAGCGCTTGGCGTCCGCCGACCCCAAGCTGGGCGAGGGCGACACCAAGAAGCTGGGCTGCGTCGCCTGCCACTCGTTCAACGAGGGCGGCCGCAACGGGATCGGGCCGAATCTCTACGGGGTGGTCGGTTCCAAGATCGGCGAGAAGAATGACTATGCCTTCTCCGCCGCGCTGAAAGCCAAGCCCGGCAACTGGAACTATGCCGAGCTCGACGGCTGGCTGACCAAGCCGATGGCGTGGGCGCCGGGCACCAAGATGACGTTCGTCGGCGTGGCGAACCCCAAAGAGCGCGCCGACATCATAGCGTATCTGCGGTCTCTCTCGGCGAACCCGGAGCCGCTTCCGGCGCAGTAAGCCGTCGGGGCTGCTCGATCGGGGAGGTTTCGTCGGCGTCACCCTCCCCGCCGGCTTCAGCAACGACTGCCCGCACCGCATCGCAGAGGCCGGTGGCGTAGTGCTCCGCCCCGATGCTCCGCTGGGTGGCGGCGTCGGAAAGCGCCGGGTCGTCGGCTTGCCAGAAACCGACCAGGACTGGCTTGCCGGGCAGCCTCCGCTGCACCCGCTCGACGAGATAGCGCAGGTGCGACGGGCTACCGCTTATGGCGACGTAGCACACGCAAACCATGACGACCCCGGCGACCTCGAGCGAGTGGATGCTCCGGCGGGAGGCGGCGTCGTTGTGGACCACCTGGACGCCGAACCCCCGCTTGCGGAGCAGCTGGGCGAGTAGGGTCGCGGCAGCCTCGTCGAACGGGCCCCGCCCGGCCAGGCACATGACCGCATTCGGCCCCGTCCAGGGGGCCGGCAGCGGCGTGTCCGTCGGCTGGGGGCCGTGCGGCGGCTCGGCGGGCTCAGCCTCGGATTTTTTGGCTTCCGGAGGCTGCGGCTCCGTGTCCGCATGTTTGTCCAGATCGGTCGCCAGCTGCAGGATGGCGTCCTGCACCCGTTCGACCTGGCCCGCGTCCAGCAGGCCGCGATGCCGGTCGCTGGCGGCGAGCTGCAGACCCCTGAGCGCGATGTCGTCGTAGTAGGAGGAGAGCGATTGCTGCTTGAGCAGCAGCTCCGCCTGCTCCTGCGCCTCGTCGGGGTCGCCGGCGAGCATGCGCTGATAGAAGCTCTCGACGGGGGTCAGGGCCGGCTGGTCGCCGAGCATGACGCTCAGGAACTCCAGCCGCTTCACGTGACTGCCGAGAACGACGAGGCAGAGCGTCAGCGGTGTCGATAGCAGCAGCCCAATGGGGCCCCAGAGCCACGTCCAGAAGGTGGCGGCGACCACGACGGCGAAAGGGGACAGCCCGGTCGAGTGCCCGTACAGCAACGGCTCGACCACTTGCCCGGTGATCAGCTCGACGATCGCGAACAGCCCGGCCGTCCAGGCGACCATCGCCCATCCCGGTGACGCCCCTGCCGCGACCACCATCGGCAACGCGGCCGCAATGACGGGCCCGACATAGGGGACGAACCGCAGCATCGCGCTCAACACGCCCCACAGGATGGCCGACGGCAACCCGATCAGCCACAGCCCGGCGCCGATCACGCAGCCGAACACCAGGTTGACGCCGGCTTGGGCGAGAAAATAGCGCGACAATCTCCGCCCGGCGTCGTCCATCGCTACCGTCGTGCGGTGCAGGTCACCCGAGCCGAGCAGGCGGATCATGCGGTCGCGCAGGTCTTCGCGCTGGAGCAGGATGAAGATGGCGAAGATGAAGACGATGGCGGCCGTCCAGAGCGGGGCCATCAGCGGATCCAGCACGCGCTCGAACATCTGCCAGGGCGTCGGGCTCGGCGCCACGACTTTGACGGCGATCGGCTTGGGTTCGTCGCCGGGCGTTCTTTCGGCGGCGGGCGCCGGCTCGGCCGCGCCCCGCCGCTGCAACCCGGCCAGCACGTTTGCGAAGTGGTCGGTGGCGAACTTGCGGGCGGAGGTGAGCTTTTGTTCCACGCTCCCGGCATATTCCGGGATGTTGGGCGCAAGGCTTGCCGCCTGCAAGCCGATGAGGCTGGCCAGGCCGAGGATGAGGCCCAGCGCGAGCGTGACGGCCAAGATCACCGAGACGGCACGCGGGAGCAGGCGTTTGAACAGGCTCACCAGGGGCGCGAGAACGAATGAGAGCAGGATCGCTAGGGTGATCGGGATCAGCACCTCGCGGCCGAAGTAGAGCCCGGCGATGACGGCGATGCCGATCTGGAAGGCCAGCACGTCTGGCACCCCGGGCTTCCCGGCTGGAGTGATGTCGGTCCTGGCCATCTCTTGCTCTCCGCACGAACGGAAACGGCGCCGCATCAGCCTGCGGCGCCGTTCAACGTAGTCCGATGCCTTTCGGCAATTCCATTGCGGAGCTTAGCGGCTGAGAAGCCGCGCGAGCACGAAACCAACTGTGGCCGCGCTCAACAGCGCGACGATGGGCTGCTCCTGGACGAATTCTTCGACCTGATCGGCGAGGGTCGATGCGTTATCGCCGAGCATGTCCTTGGCCGACCCGTAAGCGTTCTGCACCCGCCCGCTGATCTGGTCGGCTTTGCCTTCCGCCTGCGTGCCGGTATCGCCGGCCAATCCGCCCACGGCATCTTTCAGCTTGCCGCCCATCTGCCGGGCGGCGCCCTCCATCCTGTCTTCGTTCATAAAAAAACTCCCCAAACCGGCGGGGCGCCGGCATGGGGAGTTAACGCGTTTGTCACCGCCACAGTTGCGGCCCGGTGTTGCCGGACCGCTCCCGGTCAGCCCTCCTTGGGAGCGTAGGCGACGCACCAGCCTTTCGGATTGATCTTGCCGGCGACGATCGCGCAGGCGTTGGGGGCAACCCAGTTGACACATTTGTCGCACTCGGCGCCGTCCTTCGGCATTTCCTGATACTGGACAACTTCCTGAGCGACCTTCTGGTCCTGCGCCACCGAGCGCTTCGGGGCAGCAACGAGGGCGGCTGCGCCCAAGCCCAAGCCGGCAAACGTCTTGAGGGCCGCGCGCCTGTCTTGATCGGTCATCGACGTCTCACTTTCCGTTGTTCGTTAGCACATGAACATAATAGCCGGGTCACAGTTGCCTAGGCCGCCCGACGCAAGCTCAACTGCGACCAAACGGCCGAGAGTGCCTCCACCAGCGCAGCGATATCCTCCGGTGTGTGCATCGGCGTGGGCGTGAAGCGCAGCCGTTCGGTCCCGCGGGGAACCGTCGGGTAATTGATGGGCTGCACGTAGATCCCATACCGATCCAACAGGACGTCGCTCGCTTGTTTGCACAGGACGGGGTCGCCGACCATCACCGGAACAATGTGACTGGGATTATCATGGTGTGGCACCCCGGCCGCGTCCAGCCCGGCCCGCAACAGCGCCACGTTGCGCTGCTGGCCTTCGCGCTCGACCGAACTCTCCTTCAGGTGCCGCACGGCGGCGCGGGCGCCGGCGGCTACCGCGGGCGGCACGGCCGTGGTGAAGATGAAGCCCGAGGCGTAGCTGCGGACGAAGTCGCACAGCGCGGCCGAGCCGGCGATGTAGCCGCCGACGACGCCATAGCCCTTCGCGAGGGTGCCTTCGATGAGGGTAATGCGGTGGGCCAGCCCTTCCCGCTCGGCGACGCCGCCGCCGCGCTTGCCGTAGAGCCCGACAGCATGGACTTCGTCGAGATAGGTCATAGCCCCGTGCTTCTCGGCCACGTCGCAGATTTCGGCGATAGGCGCGATGTCGCCGTCCATGGAGTAGACGCTCTCGAAGGCGACGATCTTGGGCGAGGCCGGGTCGAGCTGGGCGAGCTTGCGGTCGAGATCGGCCGGGTCGTTGTGGGCGAAGACGAGCGTGCGGGCGCGGCTGTGCCGCATGCCCTCGATCATGGAGGCATGGTTCCAGGCGTCGGAGAGGATGGTGCAGTCGGGCAGGCGGCTGCCGAGCGTGGACAGCGCCGCCCAGTTGGCCATGTAGCCCGAGTTGAACAGGAGGGCGGCTTCCTTGCCGTGCAGGTCGGCCAATTCCTCCTCGAGCAGCACGTGATAATGGTTCGTGCCCGCGATGTTGCGGGTCCCTCCCGCGCCGGCGCCGCAGCGCTCGAGCGCCTCGTGCATCGCGCCCAGCACCGTCGGGTGTTGCCCCATGCCCAGATAGTCGTTCGAGCACCAGACGGTCACTTCGTTCCGCTCGCGCTCGCGGGTGTGGGTCGCGCGCGGGAACTGGCCCGCCTTGCGCTGCAGGTCGGCGAAGACGCGGTAGTTGCCCTCACGCCGCAGGCCGTCGAGCTCCCGACGGAAGAAGGACTCATAATTCATTTGCTACTCCCGCTCAGGTAGTCCCATTGCCGTGCCGGCCGCGTCGCGCCCAGGCGGCCCACCGGATGCCGAAGGTTCAGCACCCAGCTCCACAACCGCTCGAAGGGGAGCGGCAAAACCAGCATCCAATGTTCCAGCACGGCCAGCGCCAGCATGGTGACGAGGAAGGTGTAGGTCGCCGCCTCGCTCGCGCCGATCCCCGGTTGCCCGATGCGGAAGGCGAGCACGACGGTGACGGTCGTCCCCGCGGTGACCGAAACCGGCATCAGCGGGTTCATCGGGCGCTTGGCCATGTAGGTCAGCAGATAGTGGAGGTGGGTCGGCACGAAACGCTCGCCAAGGTTCCGCACGCCGAGAAACACGTTGAGCTTGGCGCTCTGCCGCATTGCCCACAACACCATGAAGGTCCAGGTACCGGCTTGGTTCGGCTCGCCCCAGGTCGAGGCGACGATGACGAGCGCGGTCGTCAGGATGGCGAGCTCGTGGTAGAGGCAGGCGGCGACGCCGTCGGCGAAACGCTCGCCGATGGTGGCGTTCTGACGCGCTCCGGTGCGGCGGGGCCCGGTGACGAACCCCATGAAGAAGCTCATTTCCTGCCAGCCCCAGGCCAGCACCGCGTAGGTGAACGCGCCGTAGGCTCCGGCCACCGACGTGTCGTGGGCGCTGGCGGCGATGCGCCAGAGGGAGATGGCGAACAGCGCGGAGCCCGCGGCCATGCTCCAGCGGAAGGTGCGCCGCGGCAAGTTGTCGAGCAGGATGATGACGGCCGTGCTGAACCACCAGACGAACAAGGCGTAGCCGGCGGCAGCGAGATCGACCGTCATCGCCCGGCTACCAGGCCGGGACCATGCGGACTTCCGGGCGCATCTGGTTGTGCTTGACGGGGATGAAGAACATGCGGGCGAACGTCGCCGCGGCGGCCAGGGTCAGCCCGGCGTTCTTGAGCTTGCCCAGCAGCCCGCCCTCGGCCCGGGCTGCACGCTGCCCGACCGTGATCCGGCGCAGCCGCTCGAGGCCGGCGGCGAAGGCGGGGTGGTCGAGGTCGAGCCCCACCG
>JAVVHH010000060.1:0-22776 GCA_032249615.1 Acetobacteraceae bacterium | reverse complement strand
CGCCGATGCTGGCCACCTCCGGCCACGTGTAGACCACGCCGGGGATGACGCCGTAGTTCACATGGCCCGCTTGCCCGGCCAACTGCTCGGCAACGGCAACGCCCTCTTCTTCCGCCTTGTGCGCCAGCATCGGCCCGGTGATGACGTCGCCGATGGCGTAGATGCCCGGCACGTTGGTCGCGTAATGCGCGTCGACCTCGACGCGGCCGCGCTCGTCCCGCTTGACACCGAGCGCCTCCAGGCCGAGCCCGTCGGTGAAGGCCCGGCGTCCGATCGAGACGAGCACGACGTCCGCCTCGACCGTCTCGCTGTCGCCGCCCTTGGCCGGCTCGACGGTGAGCTTGATCTGGTTGCCGGTCGTATCGGCCCATGTGACTTTCGTCCCGAGGCGGAACCGAATACCCTGCTTGCCGAGCACGCGTTCGAAGGTCTTGGCGATTTCGGCATCCATGCCGGGAACCAGGCGGTCGAGGTATTCGATGACCGTGACGTCGGCACCCAACCGGTTCCAGACGCTGCCCAACTCGAGCCCGATGTAGCCGCCGCCAATCACGACCAGCTTGCCCGGAACTTGGTTAAGCTCGAGCGCGCCGGTGCTGCTCACCACGCGCTTCTCATCGACGTCCACCCCCGGCAGCGGGATGCTCTCGCTGCCGGTAGCGAGCACGATGCTCATGGCGCCGTGCTCCTGGCCGCCGACCGAGACCTTGCCCGGCGCGGTGATGGTGCCTTCGCCCTTCAGCCAGTCGACTTTGTTCTTCTTGAACAGGAACTCGACGCCCTTAACGTTGGCGCCGACTACCTCGCCCTTGCGCGCCTGCATGCGAGCGAGGTCGAGTTTGACCCCCTCGATCATCACGCCGTGCTCGCTGAAATGGTCGCGCGCCTCGGCAAAATTCTC
Organism: Acetobacteraceae bacterium; assembly: GCA_032249615.1. GTDB lineage: Bacteria > Pseudomonadota > Alphaproteobacteria > Acetobacterales > Acetobacteraceae > JAVVHH01. The sequence goes on along the minus strand of JAVVHH010000060.1, from coordinate 21,875 downwards.
CGAGGATTGCAGCAGCGCCTTGCTGGGGATGCAGCCGATGTTGAGGCAGGTGCCGCCCAGCGTCGCCCGCTTCTCTACGCAAGCCGTCTTGAGGCCCAGCTGCGCCGCGCGGATCGCGCAAACGTAGCCGCCGGGTCCGCCGCCGATGACGATGAGGTCGTAGTCAGCCACCGTTCAGAGTCCCAGCAACAGGCGCCGCGGATCTTCGACGCCTTCCTTGACCCGCACGAGGAAGGAAACCGCCTCCTTCCCGTCCACGATGCGGTGATCATAGGAGAGAGCGAGGTACATCATCGGCCGGATCTCGACCTTGCCGCCGATGGCCATCGGGCGATCTTGGATCTTGTGCATGCCGAGGATGCCCGATTGCGGGGCGTTCAAGATCGGCGTGCTCATGAGGCTGCCGTAGACGCCGCCATTGCTGATGGTGAAGGTGCCGCCGGAGAGTTCCTCGAGTTTCAGCTGGCCGTCGCGGGCGCGCTTGCCGAAGCTGTTGATGGCCTTCTCGATCTGCGCGAAGCCCATCTCGTCAGCGTGGCGGATGACCGGGACGACGAGCCCGTTCGGGCCGCCGACCGCAACGCCCATGTGCACGAAGTTCTTGTAGACGATGTCGTCGCCGTCGATCTCGGCATTGACCGCCGGAAACTCCTTCAACCCGGCGATGCAGGCGCGGACGAACAGCGACATGAAGCCGAGGCGCACGCCGCCATGCTTCTTCTCGAACGCGTCCTTATACTCGGCCCGCAGCGCCATGGCTGCGGTCATGTCCACCTCGTTGAAGGTGGTCAGCATGGCGGCCGCGTTCTGCGCTTCCTTCAGCCGCTGCGCGATCGTCCGCCGCAGCCGGGTCATCTTGACGCGCTCTTCGCCCTCGACCGTCTCACGCGACGCCCGAGCTGCAGGGGCGGGGGTGGCGGGGGTCTGAGCGGGGCGGGAGAGGAAGTCCAGCACGTCGCCCTTGGTGATCCGGCCATCCTTGCCGGTTCCATCCAGCTGGGTCGGCGTGACCCCGTGCTCGTTCATCATTTTCGACGCGGACGGCATCGGGCTGTGCTGGGACGCAGCGCGGGCCGGCTCGGGCGCCGAGGTCGCAGGGCGTGAGACCGGGCCGCGCGGCGCGGGCGGCGGATTGACGCCGGAGGCGGGGTTCGCGGCGGCGGCCGGCTGCTTGGCTTTGGCTGCCCCGGCTTCGACCGTGCCGAGCACGGCGCCGACTTCGACCTCGGCGCCTTCTTCTGCCTGGATCGCGCCCAGAACGCCCGCCTGCGGGGCGGGCACCTCGACCGTCACCTTGTCCGTCTCGAGCTCGACGAGCGGCTCGTCGGCCGCGACGCTCTCGCCAGCCTTCTTCAGCCAACGCGCCACGGTGGCGGAGCTAACGCTTTCGCCTAGCGTCGGGACCTTGATGTCGATGCCCATGATCGGTTCCGCTACCTTGCTTCCATGTGGGGCGTCATGCGCCGAGACCCAGTGCCTCGCGCACGAGTGCGGCCTGCTGCTGAGCGTGAACCTTCGCCAGACCCGTCGCCGGGCTGGCCGCCTCTTCCCGGCCGGCGTAGCTTGGCCGCTTTGCCTTGCCGCCCAGCGCGGTCAACACCTTTTCGATCCGCCGGTCCACGAACGTCCACGCGCCCATATTCGCCGGCTCTTCTTGGCACCAGACCAGTTCGGCGTTGCGATACTGGCCCAGTACCTTCGGCAGCGTGATCTCCGGGAACGGGTAGATCTGCTCCAGCCTGACGAGGGCAACGTCGTCCAGCGCGGCGTCGCGGCGGGCTTGCAGCAAGTCATAATAGACCTTCCCGGAGCACATCACGACCCGGCGCACGCGGTCAGCCGGCGCGATCGGGTCGATCTCCTCAATCACGGGCTTGAACGCGGTGCCGGTCTCCATGTCCGCCAGGGGGCTCACCGCGAGCTTGTGCCGCAGCAGCGATTTCGGCGTCATGATCACCAGCGGTTTGCGATAGTTGCGCTTCAGCTGGCGCCGGAGCGCGTGGAAGTAGTTCGCCGGGGTGGTGATGTTCGCGACCACCATGTTCCGCTCGGCGCAGAGCTGCAAGTAGCGCTCGAGCCGCGCGCTACTGTGCTCGGGTCCCTGGCCCTCGTATCCGTGGGGCAGAAGCAGCACCAGGCCGCTCATGCGGAGCCACTTGGTTTCGCCGCTGGCAAGGAACTGGTCGATGATGACCTGGGCGCCATTGGCGAAATCGCCGAATTGTGCCTCCCACAGCACCAACGTCCGCGGATCGGCTAGCGTGTAGCCATATTCGAAACCGAGCACGCCGGCCTCGGATAGGAGCGAGTTGTAGATCTCGATCTTGGCCTGAGTGGGCCGAATGTTGTTGAGCGGCACGTATTCGTGCTGGTTGGCCTGGTCGATGAGGACTGCGTGGCGCTGGCTGAACGTGCCGCGCTGGCAGTCTTCGCCGGAAAGCCGCACGCGCAAACCGTCCGTTAGAACGCCGCCGAACCCCAACGCCTCGCCGGTTGCCCAGTCGATACCCTGCCCGCTCTCGAACATGGCGCGCTTGGCCTCGAGCTGGCGCGCAATCTTGGGGTTGAGTTCAAAGTCTGTCGGTGGCGTGTAGAGCGCGCGGCCGATCTCCTGGAGCGTCGCGCTGTCGAGCGCTGTCGGCTCCTCCTGTTTCTCCTCGTCGTCGCCGCCCTCGGTCAGGCCGGTCCAATGGCCTTCGAGCCAATCCGCCTTGTTCGGACGGTAAGATTGCGCGGCCTGGTAAGCCTCCTCCAGCTCGGCTTGAAAGCTGTCCCAGATGTGCTGGGAGGCTTCGGCGGTCACCGCGCCGTCGGCGGCGAGGCGTTCGGCGTAGAGCGCTCGGGTCGTCGGCAGTTCCTTGATCGCGCGATACATGATCGGCTGGGTGAAGGCAGGCTCGTCGGTCTCGTTATGGCCGTGGCGGCGGTAGCACACGATGTCGAGCACGATGTCGGTGGCGAATTGCATGCGGAACTCGGCGGCGAACCGGGCCGCGAACACCACGGCCTCCGGCTTGTCCCCGTTCACGTGCAGGATCGGGCTCTGGATGGATTTGGCGACGTCGGTGCAATAGAGGCCGGAATAGGCGTGGGCCGGAACAGTGGTGAAGCCGATCTGGTTGTTAACGATGAGGTGGACGGTGCCGCCGGTGCGGTAGCCGATCAGTTGGCTCATTGCCAGGGTCTCGTAGACGAGACCCTGGCCGGCGAACGCCGCATCACCGTGCATCAGGATGCCCATGACCGAGCGGCGCTCCGCCGTGTCGCCGGCGGCGTCCTGCCGGGCGCGGACCTTGCCGATGACGACCGGGTCGACCGCCTCGAGGTGCGACGGGTTGGGCTGGAGCGAGATGTGAACGGTATGACCGGCGATCTCGAGGTCGGTGCTGGTGCCGAGGTGGTATTTGACGTCCCCCGAGCCCTGCACGCTGTCCGGTTGCGAGCTGGCGCCGCCAAACTCACTGAAGATGGCCGTGTATGGCTTGCGGACGATATTGGCCAGCGTGTTGAGCCGCCCACGATGCGGCATGCCGATCGCGATCTCGTTGACGCCCGCGCCGGCCGCAACGTCGATCATGGCGTGGAGCGCGGGCACGGTGATCTCGCCGCCCTCGAGACCGAACCGCTTGGTGCCGACGAAGCGGCGCTGGCAGAACGTCTCGAAGCCCTCGGCCTCGGTCAGCTGGGTCAGGATTGCCGTCTTGGTGCTGGCGTCAACCTGCTTCGTCCAGGGAGCGCCTTCGATCCGGCGCTGGATCCAGGTCTTCTGCTCCGGATTCTGGATGTGCATGAACTCCACGCCGATCGAGCCGCAATAGCTGGCCCGCACGATGGCGAGGATTTCGTTGACGGTTGCGGACTCGCGGCCGAGCACGCCGTCGATGAAGATCGGGCGGTCAAGGTCGCCGGGGCCGAAGCCGTAGGAAGCCGGGTCGAGCTCCGAGTGGGAGGCCGGCGTCTGCAGGCCGAGCGGGTCCAGCTGCGCTTCCAGGTGGCCGCGGACGCGGTAGGCGCGGATCAGCATCAGCGCGCGGAGGCTGTCGAGCGCGATCGCGCGAACCTGCTCGGGGCTGACGCCACCAGCGGCCGCCGGACCGGTCGCCCGAGCGGGCTCTGGCTCGCCGATGTCGAAGCGCCGCGGGGCCCAGGATGCGCCGCTCGCATCCTCGATCACGCCGCGCGCCTCGTCGTTCATGAGGCTGAACAACTCGCCGAAGCTGGCGTCGACGCTCGCAGGGTTGCTGACCCATTTCGCGTACATGTCGGCCATATACGGGGCGTTCGCACCGTTGAGGACCGAGGCGATGGAGTCGACGCCGGGCATAGCTACTTCCCTTCTGTGTTCGCGGTTATGCCGCGATACTGGTTAATTTGGGGTTGCAGCAGGCAAGCTGCGACGCTCGCCTGCTATGCGCGCCCTTAGCCAAGGATCTTGCGGCTCGCATCGATCAACTCGCGGACGGCGCCGCAGCTCTTGTCGAACGCGGCCTTCTCATCGGGGCTGAGCTGGATCTCCACGACGCGCTCCACGCCACCGGCGCCGATTACCACCGGTACCCCGACATACATGTCGGATACGCCATACTGCCCGATCAGATACGCGGCCGCGGGCAGCACGCGCTTCTTGTCGAGCAGGTAGCTCTCAGCCATGGCGATCGCGCTCGCGGCGGGCGCGTAGAAAGCGCTGCCCTTTTCCAGCAGTTTCACAATCTCGCCGCCACCGTTGGCGGTGCGCTTGCAGATCTCGTCAATCTTCTCCTGCGTCGACCAGCCCATCTTGATCAAATCCGGCACCGGAATCCCGGCCACGGTGCTGTAACGCACGAGCGGGACCATCGTATCGCCGTGGCCGCCCAGAACGAACGCGGTCACGTCCTCCACCGAGACGTTGAACTCATGGGCGAGGAAGAGGCGGAAGCGCGAACTGTCCAGCACGCCCGCCATGCCGACCACTTTCTCCGGCGGCAGGCCGGATTTCTGCTGCATCACCCACACCATCGCATCCAGCGGGTTGGTGATGACGATGACGAAGGCGTCGGGGCAGTAGGATTTGATGCCCTCGGCGACGGTGGCGATCACGCCCGCGTTCTTGCCGATCAGGTCGTCCCGGCTCATGCCCGGCGTGCGGGGGAAACCGGCCGTGACAATCACCACGTCGGAGCCCTCGATGGCCGCGTAGTCGCTGCCGCCCACCATGTGGCTGTCGAAACCGTCGACCGGACCGGACTGCATGATGTCGAGCGCCTTGCCGGCCGCGACACCGCCGAACACGTCGAACAGGGCGACGTCGCCCAATTGCTTGAGCCCGATCAGGTGAGCGAGAGTCCCGCCGATGTTGCCAGCGCCAATCAGCGCGATCTTGTTACGTGCCATGTCGGAATCCCGCATCCAGGGAGGGTCTGGGCCCAGCCGGGCGCCCGGCCGTCCGGAGGGTGCCGGTTGCTAGCCCATGTCCGGCGGGGGGGCAAGAAGCTGATGTCACGTCAGGTGAGGAAGCGCCAGATACTCCTGGCTCTGCATCTCGACGAGGCGGGACGCAGTGCGCCGGAACGCGGCAGCGCCCTCCCCCTCCTCATAGAGCTGGTCGGGCACGGTCGCGGCGCTGGCGACGAGCTTGACCCGGTGCTCGTACAGCTCGTCCACCAGGGTGATGAAGCGGCGGGCTTCGTCGCGGTTCTCGGGCGACAAGCGGGGCACGTCGTCCAGGATCAGCGCCTGATAGTGGGTGGCGAGCGCGCCGTAGTCGCCGGCGCCCAGGGCCTGTTGGCAGAGCTGGTCGAAGCCGAAGCGCGCCACGCCGCCGGCGGCGGCCGGGACCGCCAGCGTATGCCCGGCGACGAGCAGCCGCTCCGGCTTGACCGTCGCCCGAGCCGAAAGCCGCGTGAAAGCCTCGTCCAGCGCCGCGTGGGCGGCCGCGTCCGCGGGAACATGCCAGGTCGGCAGCGATAGCAGGCGTTGCCGGCGGAAGTCCCGGCTGCCGTCCATGACCAGCACGTCGAGATACTGCTTGATGAGAGCGATGAAGGGCAGGAAGGCGTCGCGCCCGGGTTGGCCCGCGAAGAGGTCGTCCGGCGCGGTGTTGCTGGTGGCCACGATGACGACGCCGCGAGCGAACAGCGCCTTGAACAGGCGGCCGAGGATCATGGCGTCTGCGATGTCGTTGATTTGGAACTCGTCGAAGCACAATAGGGAGGCCTCGGCGGCGATGGTGTCGGCCAGCGGCGGGATCGGGTCGTCCGAGCCCGGGTCGGCCAGCCGTTCGGGCTGACGGCGCCAGGCGTGGATGCGGCGATGCGCCTCCTGCATGAAAGCGTTGAAGTGGATGCGACGCTTCTTCTCGACGTCGGCTGCGGCGAAGAAGAGATCCATCAGCATGGATTTGCCGCGGCCGACATCGCCGACGAGATAGAGGCCGTGCGGGTAGTCGGCGGGGATGTCATCCGCCGTGGGGCGTCGGTGCAGGAGCCGGCTGAACAGGCCGAGGGGCGTCGCGTGGGGCGCCGGCGGCGCATAGCCACGCAGCCGTTTCCAGAGACCTTGCAGGCGCTCCGCGGCAGCGGCCTGCGCGGGATCGGTCAACAGCTCGCCGGCGGAGAGTTTGGCGCGGTAGGCGGGCAGCGGCCCGTCTCCGAGGGTCGTCGAGGCAGAGGCAAGCATGGTGTGCACCACACCCATCGCCGCTTATGCGACGGAACTCAAGATGCAGGGTTGCACGACAACTCCGTTGCAAGGCCATCGCCGTGGCCGATATGAATTGTGCATGATGCAGCTCGATTATCAGAAGCTCGACGCCACCCCGGTCGCCACCGAGCCGTTCCGCCACGTGGTGGTTGCGCAGTTCGTGCCGCCCGCGGCACTGTCCGACGTGGTTGGCGGGTTGCCCAAGCTCGAGAAGGGCGGGTCGTTCCCGACCGGCGGGCTCCGGCTCGGGACCGCCGCGCGGGCGCTGATGGAGGAGCTCGAGGGCCCGCGGTTCCGGGCGGCGATTGCGCGCAAGTTCGACCTCGAACTGGACGGCGCGCCGGTCATGGTCACGTTGCGCGGCCAATCCCGCGAGAAGGATGGACGCATCCATACGGACAGCACCGCCAAGCGCGTGACCGTGCTGCTATATTTGAACCCGGACACGGAGGCCTGGGCCAAGCAGGAGGGCTGCCTCCGCCTGCTGCGCCGGCCGGACGATCTGGATGATTACGCGGTGGAGGTGCCGCCGGTTAACGGCACGCTGCTCGTGTTCCCCAACGGCCCGACGACCTGGCACGGCCACAGGCAATTCGTCGGCCGCCGCCATGTCGTGCAGCTCAATTACATGACGACGGACGACAAGGCCCGTTACGAGCTTCGTCGCCACAAGATTTCGGCTTTCCTCAAGCGGCTTACCCTGGCGGCGTAGGCCGCCGGGCTACTCGCGCTGTAGCACCCGGTCGGTGATGAAGGTCGAGAGCCCACCGGCGACGAAATCATGCTTCAGCTGGGCCTCGTCGTATTCCGACCTGACCCAGTCGAGGAAGGGGAGTCGCCCCTCGGCCTGCTCGGCATAACGGAGGAAGAACGCGTCGAGCACACCGGTGCGGGCGCGATTGAAGTGACCGAAACGCCAGGAGAGCTGCGCGAGAGCGTCGCTGGCGGTGCCGCCGTCGAACAGGATGGCAAGACCGGCGGCGAGCCCGGCCCGATCGGCCCCCGACTTGCAATGCATCAGCGCCGGAAACGCGAGCGTCTGCCAGAGCTCGGCAAACCGCAGGATGCGGTCGCGATGCGGGGCGCCGCGGCTCTCGAACGCCATGTCGACGTGCTGGAGCCCGAGGCGCGCGGCCGCTTCCCGCGAGAGCGCGTCGGACCCGCAGAAGCGCGGGCCGCGTAGGTTGATCAGGGTGCGGAGGCGCAGGCGCCGGGTCGCCGCCCGGAGACGGCCCGGCGTCGGGTGGTTCGAGCGGTAGAGTCGCCCCGGCAGGACTTCGGCAAAATTGGTCCAGACGGTGCGGAAGATCGCGTGGTCAACGAAGAGGCTGTCCCGCCAGGCGTCGAGGCGTCCGGCGGGAGTGGTCAGGTCACGGTGAAACGCCACGAGACGTTCGGGATCAGCCCTTGCGTTCAACCAGGAGCTGCTTGATCTCGCCGATCGCGCGCGCCGGGTTGAGGCCCTTCGGGCAGGTCTGGGTGCAGTTCATGATCGTGTGGCATCGGTACAGCTTGTAGGGGTCTTCCAGCCCGTCGAGCCGGTCGCCCATGTGCTCATCGCGGCTGTCGGCGATCCAGCGATAGGCTTGGAGCAGCACGGCCGGGCCGAGATAGCGGTCGCCGTTCCACCAGTAGCTGGGGCAGGACGTGGTGCAGCAGAAGCACAGGATGCACTCCCACAGCCCGTCGAGCTTGGCGCGCTCCTCCTTGCTCTGCAGCCGCTCCGCATCGGGCGGAGGCGGCGTATCGGCCTTGATCCAAGGTTCGATGCTGCGGAGCTGGGCATAGGCCTGGCTCAGGTCGGGAACGAGGTCCTTCATGACGGCCATGTGCGGCAGCGGGTAGATGCGGACGGTGCCTTCGACGTCGTCATGCCCCTTCACGCAGGCGAGCGTGTTGCTGCCGTCGATGTTCATGGCACAGGAGCCGCAGATGCCTTCGCGGCACGAGCGCCGGAAAGTCAGGGTCGGGTCGATCTCGTTCTTGATGTGGATGAGGGCATCCAGGACCATCGGCCCGACCTTGTCCATGTCGAGCTCGTAGGTATCAATCCGCGGGTTCTGACCATCATCCGGGTTCCAGCGGTAGACGGCGAAGCTTTTGGTGTTCGTCGCGCCGGCGGGGGCCCTGTAGGTTTGTCCCGCGCCCATGCGGCTGTTCTTGGGAAGGCTAAAGACGGCCATGATCGTCCTTCGACAGCGTCAGTAGACGCGCTTCTTGGGGGGGAAGACGCTGACTTCGTTGGTCAGCGTCTGCATCTTCACATCGCGGTAGGCGAGGTCGACCTTGCCGTCGGGCTGCAACCACGCGAGGGTGTGCTTCATCCAGTTCTGATCGTCGCGGTCCGGGAAGTCGTCGTGCGCGTGCGCGCCGCGACTCTCCTGCCGGGCTTCGGCCGAGACCATCGTCGTCATGCTGTTGTCCATGAGGTTGCCGAACTCGAGGGCTTCCAGCAGGTCGGTGTTCCAGATGAGGCTGCGGTCGACTACGCGCATGTCGTCCATGCCGGACCACAGGGTCCGGATCTTCTGGACGCCTTCCTTCAGGCTCTCGCTGTTCCGATAGACGGCCGCGTGGGACTGCATGGTCCTTTGCAGCTCGAGCCGCATCGCGGAGGTGCTGGTGCTGCCCTTGGCGTGCCGCATGCGGTCGAAACGGTCGAGCGCGTTGTCGCCGGCCTTGGGGGGCAGCGGGGCCTGGCTCGCGCCGGGCTTGAGGATCTCGGAAGCCCTGTGGGCCGCCGCGCGGCCGAACACCACAAGGTCGAGCAGCGAGTTGGTGCCCAGCCGGTTGGCGCCGTGCACGGAAACGCACGCGGCTTCGCCCACCGCCATCAGCCCGGGCACCACCGCGTCCGGGTCGTCGGCGGTCGGGCGGAGCACTTCGGTGCGGTAGTTGGTCGGGATGCCGCCCATGTTGTAGTGCACCGTCGGCAGCACCGGGATCGGCTCCTTGGTGACGTCGACGCCGGCAAAAACCTTTGCCGTCTCGCTGATGCCGGGCAGCCGCTCATGCAGCAACTCGGCGCCGAGATGCTCGAGATGCAGGTGGATGTGGTCCTTGTTGGGCCCAACGCCGCGGCCCGCATTGATCTCGAGAGTCATGGAGCGAGAGACGACGTCACGGCTGGCGAGGTCCTTGGCGCTCGGAGCATACCGCTCCATGAAGCGCTCGCCTTCCGAGTTGGTGAGGTATCCGCCTTCGCCGCGGCTGCCCTCGGTGATGAGGCAACCGGAGCCGTAGATGCCGGTCGGATGGAACTGGACGAACTCCATGTCCTGCATGGGGATGCCGGCCCGCATCGCCATGCCGTTGCCGTCGCCGGTGCAGATATGGGCGGAGGTGCAAGAGAAGTAGGCCCGCCCGTAGCCACCCGTGGCCAGCACGACCGACTGCGCGCGGAAGCGGTGCATGGAGCCGTCTTCGAGGCACCACGCCATGACCCCACGGCAGGCGCCATCTTCCATGATCAGATCGAGCGCGATGTATTCGACGAAAAACTCGACCTCGTGCTTGAGGCTCTGCTGATAGAGCGTATGCAGGATGGCATGGCCGGTGCGGTCGGCGGCCGCGCAGGCGCGCATCGCCGGCGTCTTGCCGTAATCCGTCATATGGCCGCCGAACGGGCGCTGGTAGATGCGGCCATCCTCGGTGCGGCTGAACGGCACGCCGTAATGCTCGAGCTCGTACACCGCCGGGATCGCCTCACGACACATGTACTCTATGGCATCCTGGTCGCCGAGCCAGTCCGACCCTTTGACGGTGTCGTACATGTGCCAGCGCCAGTCGTCCTCGCCCATGTTGCCGAGCGCGGCGCCGATGCCGCCCTGGGCGGCGACGGTATGGCTGCGGGTCGGGAAAACCTTGGTGAGGCACGCCGTCCGCAACCCGGCCGCGCCCATGCCGAGCGTCGCCCGCAGCCCGGCCCCGCCCGCGCCCACGACGACCACGTCGTAGGTATGGTCCGTAACCGAATAGGCCCTAGGGGAGGGCGAACTGATGGCGTTCATGACGACAGTCCTCGACTGGATGCGCTCGGTTAGACCAACGCGAGCTTCAGCACTGAGATGGCGGCTATTAGCCCCAGTAGAAGGGCCGCGCCCTTGATGAGCAGCACGTAAGACATCAGCCGTTTACGGTCTGGAACGTAGTCCTCCAGCACGACTTGCAGGCCGAGTTGCATGTGGTGAAAGGTCATGGCGACCAGCGCGAGCAGCAGCGCCGCATTGATGGGGTTTCCGGCCCAGTGCGCCACCGCCGGCTGGCTGGACCCGACCAGGCGCAAAATGCTTATGATGAACCAGATCGTGAGCGGGACCAGGGCGATCGCGGTTGCCCGCTCGACATACCAGTGATGCACGCCGGACTGGGCGGAACCAGCGCCGCGGACGCGGCCAAGTTGCGACCGCCGAACGTTGATCGTGGCGGGAGCGCCGGCCGCCGGAGCGCGGTTGCTGGTCGACGTGCTCATCGCGGCCACACCGCGACACCGATTACCCAGACCAGTATCGTTGCTACCACGGTGGCGATGATCGCTGCCCAGCCACTCCGGTGCGTCGCTTCCAGCGAGTAACCGTAGCCCGCATCCCAGGCGAGATGCCGCAGGCCACCGAAGAAGTGATAGAACAGTGAGGCGGTCCAGCCGAACAGCACGAACAACCCGATCCACGAGCCGAGGAAGCCCTGCACCCGGGCGAACGCCGACGGGCCGCTCGCGGCAGCCGCCAGCCACCAAACGAGCACCAGGGTGCCGATGGAGGTGGCGATGCCGGTCACCCGGCTCATGATCGACAACACCGACGTGATCTGCGGCGCATAGACTTGGAGATGCGGGGAGAGCGGTCGCTGGACCAGAGTTCCCTCGCTGTTAGGCGCTATTAGCAGCGCGTCACGAATATCCTGCATCGGAAAGGGCTCACTCCCGTCGGGCACGGCCAACTAGACGTCCCGTTCGTATCGACAGAGTTGGCGCGGGTCAACGCGAACGCAACCGCACTGCAGCAAAGACGGGCCGCTCACTTGCTCTTGGTCCGCCCGCAGTCAATGTGGGGTTTCACGCTCGAACCAATGGGATGACGAACGGGTGAACGACGGCCTCTCTCCTGCGCCACAGCGCCAAGCGCCCCCACGACGCCACCCGCTGCCCGCCAACTCCTGGATCTCGGTGTTGCTGGGACGCTGGAGCGGCGGCTGCGCGCGACACCGTGCCGTGACGATCGGCGCCGCCGTCGCGCTGGCCGCGATTTGCGTCTGGCTCGCGGCGACCCGGCTCGGCGTCACGACCGACACGGGCAACCTGTTCTCCGCCTCGCTCCCCTGGCGCCAACATGCCATGGCGATCGAAAAGGCGTTCCCGCGCCAGCAGGAGCTGCTGGTCGCCGTAGTGAGCGGCGCGACTCCGGAGGAGGCGGAGGAGACGGCGGACGCGCTCGCTGCTGCCGTCCGCCCGGACCACGCCCACTTCACGTCCGTCGAGCGGCCGGACAACTCACCCTATCTCGTCCGCAACGGGCTGCTGTTTCTCGACAAGGACACGCTGACGAACCTGCTGAACGCGACGATCGACGCGCAGCCCTTTCTGGGCCAGCTCGCGGCCGATCCGAGCTTGCGCGGGTTGATGAGCGCGCTAGGGCTGATCGCTCAGGGGGTCGATGCCGGGCAGGCCGATCTCGGGGCGTTCACGCCGGCGCTGGCCGGATTCCATACCGCGCTCGCCCGGGCCGCGGCTGGCGACCCGGAACCGCTATCCTGGCAAAGGCTGCTCGCCGGGTCGGTCGCGGACCTCGCCGGCAAATACCGCTTCGTGCTGATCCACCCGGTGTTGGATTACGGCGCGCTCGAGCCCGGCGCTGCCGCGTCCGAACGGTTGCGGGCGGCCGCGGCGGCGCTGCCCGACGTGCGGAGCGGCCGGGCGTCCGTTCGGCTGACCGGGCAGGTGGCGCTCGATGACGAAGAGTTCGGCACCGTCGCGAACGGCGCGGTGGAAGGCTTGCTCATCAGCTTCGCACTCGTCGGGGTCCTGTTGTTCCTGGCCGTCCGCACCTGGCGCATCGCGGTTCCCATCCTGCTCACGCTGCTGCTCGGCCTGCTCGCGACGACGGGCTTTGCCGCCCTCGCCGTGGGTACGCTCAACCTCGTTTCCGTCGCTTTCGCCGTGCTGTTCACCGGCATCGCCGTTGATTTCACGATCCAGTTCGCGGTCCGCTTCCGCGAGGCGCGCCTTTATTACCCGCCGATGAATGAGGCGCTGCTGCAGACCGCCCGCCGGACGGGCGTGCAGATCCTGGTGGCTTCGTTGGCGAGCATGGCCGGCTTCCTGGCCTTCACCCCCGCTCACTTCATCGGCGTCGCCCAGCTCGGCCTGATCGCCGGGGTCGGCATGCTGATCGCGTTCTGCTGCACCATCACGTTCCTCCCGGCCTTTCTCGCCTCGTTCCGGCCACGCGGCGCCGCGGTCGAAGTGGGGCTCGCTTGGCTCCGGCCGCTCGACCCCGTCCTGCATCGTTGGCATCGCCCGGTGGTGCTGGGCTTCGCCGCCTTCGCCGTGCTCGGCGCGGCGCTGGTGCCGGCGCTGCAGTTCGACAGCGACCCGCTGCACACCAAGGACCCCAACTCCGAGGCCGTCCGCACGCTCAACGACCTGCTCGACGACCCGGTGACCGACCCCTATTCGATCGACATCCTGGCCCCGTCGTTGGAGGCTGCGCGTCCGCTCGTCAAGAAGCTTGACGCGGTTCCGACCGCCGACAACGTCCTCTGGCTCGGCAGCTTCGTCCCGGAGAACCAGGCCGAGAAGCTGCCGCTGCTCGAGGATGCGGCGAGCGTCCTGCGGACGACCCTCGCCGCCCCTGCAGCGCCCGCACCGCCCGATGCCGCAGCGCTCCGCGCCGCGGTCCGCAAGGCTGCCGACGCGCTCGGAGCTGTGCGGGCCAAGCTTCCGGCCGACAGTCCGGTGCTGCCGCTGATCGGCGACCTGGCGAAACTGGCCGACGCCCCCGATGCGGTGCTGCTCGCGACCAACCAAGCGCTGACGCGCTTTCTGCCGCTGCAGCTCGACCGGCTTCGCTCCGCGCTGGAAGCGACCCCCGTGACGATCGCCGACGTGCCCGAATCGATCCGGCGCGACTGGGTGCTTCCGGACGGCCGCGCGAAGATCGAAGTCTCGCCCAAGCTCGCGATCGCCCGTAGCCCGAACGGGCTCGCGCAGTTCGTGCACCAGGTCCAGGCCATCGCGCCGGACGCCGGAGGTTCGGCCGTCATCATCAACGGCAGCGCCGATTCCATCATCGGCGCGTTCCAGATGGCCGCGATGCTGGCCATCCTGGCGATCGGCGTCCTGCTCGCCATCACCATGCGGCATTTGCTGGACATGGCGCTCGTGCTGTTGCCACTGGTCGTCTCGTCCCTGCTGACGGTCGCTTGCGCGGTGGCGCTGGGGATGGAGCTGAACTTCGCCAACATCATTGCGTTGCCGCTGCTGCTCGGGGTCGGCGTGTCGTTCAACGTCTACTTCGTGATGAACTGGCGAGCCCGGCGCTCCGCGCCGCTCGGCTCGGCCACGGCGCGGGCGGTGCTGTTTTCGGCGCTGACCACCTCGACCGCCTTCGGCTCGCTCGCGCTCTCGCAGCATCCCGGCACGGCGAGCATGGGCAAGCTGCTGCTGCTGAGCCTGGCGTGCACGCTGCTGACGACGCTGATCTTCCTGCCCGCGCTGCTGGATTGGCTCGGCAACCCGGCCGTGGCACTTCGGAGCAAGCGTTGGCGCGCCATGCGGGCGGCGCGGCGCGGCGCATAGGGAGAGAGCGGCATGGGTTCGATGGACGGGGTGCAGGCGCTGGTGTTCGACGTGTTCGGCACCGTGGTGGACTGGCGCGGCGGCATCATGCGGGAGGTGGGGCCTTTCCTGGCCCGGTACGCGCCCGGGACGGATCCGGCCGCTTTCGCCACCGCCTGGCGCGAGCAATACCAACCTGCGATGGAGGCCATCCGCTCCGGACAGCGTCCGTTCACCCGGCTCGACGTGCTGCATCGGGAGAACCTCCTCGCGATCCTGCCCCGCTTCGACATTGAGACCGTGCCGGACGCCGAACTCGACGAGATGACGCTGGCCTGGCACCGGCTCGACCCGTGGCCGGATTCGGTCGCCGGGCTGACGCGGTTGAAGCAGCGTTTCATCATCGCTCCCCTCTCGAACGGCAACATCCGTCTCATGCTCGACATGGCCAAGCGCGCCGGGCTGCCGTGGGACGCGATTTTGGGCGCGGAGGTCGCGCAGGCGTACAAGCCGCAGCCGGAGGCTTATCTCCGCACCGCCGAAGTCCTCGCGCTGCGTCCGGAGGAGGTCTGCCTGGTCGCGGCGCATAACCGTGACCTCGCCGCCGCGCGGCGCGTCGGGTTCAAGACGGCGTTCGTGGCTCGCCCGACCGAGCATGGGCCGGGTCAAACGACGGACCTCGGACCGGAGCAGGATTGGGAGGTGGTGGCGGAAGATCTCGTGGAGCTCGCCCGCAAATTGGACGGGGGCTAGCGCCCGAGCTGCGGCTGCACCACCGCCACCGCGGCCTCTCGCGGGAGCACCGTTCGTAGGACGTTGCCGCCCCATTGGGCGACCACGGGCAGCGCCAGCGTGTTCTGGCCCTTGTCGTCGAAGCGGACGCCCCAGCTATTGGCAGTCTCATTGAGTGCGATCGCGGACGCCAGGACGGCGCTGCGGACTTTGTCCTTGTCCAGGCTGCCGGCCCGCGTCAGCGCGCCGAGAAACAATTTGGCACCGACGTAATTCGCCAGGCTGTGCCCACTGCGCGGCTTGGTCCCGTATTTGCGCTCGTAGGCCGCCTCGACAGGGCGGAGCCCGGGCGCGACATCCGGATTGACGGCATAGGGCGGGAAACCAACGTTCAGCGTGCCGTCGAAATCGGGCCCGATGGCGGTTGCGGTATCGACCATCGCGTACCCTCCGCCGGCGCCGACCACCATACGCGGCATCCAGCCTGCCTGGTTCATCTGGCGATAGAACATCACGGTGTCGCTTTGGTATCCCGTATGCAGGACCACGGTGACGTCGGCGCCGCGCAGCCGCTGTACGGCAGCGCCGAGATCGGGGGCTGCCGCGCTGTAGGCGAGCGTGTCGATGACAGTCAGGCCTCGCTCCTGACAGCGGGCCTTTTGTAACGCAGAGACGGTGCTGCCGTACATCCCGTCCTCATGCAGGATTGCGACGCGAAGGTTGGCCCGGTGCGGGTCCGCCGCCATGCCCCAGGCGCGGGCCAACGTCTCGGCGACGGTGTCCACGCTGAGAGCCGCGAGCATGGTGGCGCTGCTGCAGGAGCGCCACAAATAGCGGAAACCGCGGTCGAGCACCGGGTCGCAGATGGCGCCGAGCTCGAAATACGGGAGGCCGGCGAGCTCGGTGGCCTGGCTGGCCGCGATTACGAGGGGGCTGGCGAAGCTGCCGAACACGGCGCCGACGCGCTCCGCGCCGATCAGCCGCTTGACCTCGGACGCTGCGGCCGCCGCGTCGACGGCGTCACCCTTGACCAGTTTGATCGGCCGCTCGAGCACGCCGCCCGCGGCGTTCTGCTCGTCGACGGCCAGTTCGAGGCCGCGGTAACTCTCGTCGCCGAACAGTGCGAGCATGCCGGAGAGCGGATACAGCGCGCCGAGCGCGAGCGGCTCGGCTTCGGCCCAGGCGCGCCGCATGGCCGCGGGAAATGCCATCGCACCCCCGAGGACAGCGCGGCGATGAAGCGTCATCGAGGGCTCCGACTAGATTTTAAGACTTTCGGGGAAGCTGGCGGCCGGTGCAAGCACCCCCGTCGCGATCGGAGGTTCATCTCCGCCGGAAGCCGGTCTAGCGTGAGGGCCTGAACGGAGTCGCCGCATGAGTCTTCCCACCGAAATGCGCCACATCGCCCACGAGGCGGGCGGGCCAGAGCTCATGCGCGTGGCGACCGGGCCCGTGCCGTCGGCGAAAGCGGGCGAGGTGCTGATCCGGGTGGCGGCCGCGGGCGTGAACCGGCCGGACGTGCAGCAGCGCAAGGGCGCGTACCCGCCGCCGCCCGGCGCAAGCCCGCTACTTGGGCTCGAGGTCGCCGGCGATGTGGTGGCCCTGGGCGAGGGGGTGGACGGGTTCGCAATCGGGGACCGGGTCTGTGCCCTGGCCAATGGCGGTGGGTACGCGGAATACTGCGTGGCCCCGGCGGGTCAGTGCCTGCCCTGGCCCCGCGGCTACGACGCCATCCGCGCGGCGGCGCTGCCGGAAACCTACTTCACCGTGTGGGCAAACCTGTTTGGCCTGGGCCGTTTGCAGCCCGGCGAGGCCGCCCTGATCCATGGCGGCACCAGCGGCATCGGCGTGACCGCGATTCAGCTCGCACATGAGTTCGGCAGCCGCGTCTACACGACGGCGGGCAGTCGCGAGAAATGCGACGCGTGCCTGGGCTTCGGCGCGGATGCCGCCATCAACTACAAGGAGGCGGACTTCGCGGCGTCGATCAAGGAATTCACCGGCGGCAAGGGCATCGACGTCGTGCTCGACATGGTCGGCGGGTCCTATGCGGCGCAGAACCTGCGCTGCCTTGGGATGGACGGCCGCCTTGTCCTCATCGCATTCCTGGGTGGCGCGAAAGCCGACGGGCTCGATCTCACGTCGATCATGGTCCGTCGCTTGACGGTGACGGGCAGCACCATGCGGCCGCGTACGGCCCAGCAGAAAGCGGAACTCGCCGACGCCTTGCGCGCAAAGGTTTGGCCGGTGCTGGACGCCGGACGCTGCGGCCCGGTGATCTATCGCGTCTTCCCACTCGATCAAGCCGCGGACGCCCATCGACTTATGGAAACCAGCACCCATATCGGGAAGATCATCCTGTCCGTGGCGGCAGAGAGCTGATCGGGTCAAGGGTCGATCCAGGGTGAACGATGCGGTGAGCACAATCACCACTCGGTCACCACTTTGGGATATTGTCCTGAGGCGCTGTCAAATAGTGCGGCGGTCGCCACTTGACGACTCGGCACTAATGCTCGAAGTTTTGTTTGGACGGTACCCTGGCGACTGTGTCCGGGACGTCGAAGCCACTGGGAAGCGGACGCAAGAGTCGCAACGATCGATCGGCGCCAATCCTTCCAGCCAAAATAGCGTCGCGATCCGACGGACAGACAACTTCCGAAATGAGACAATGAGCAGACCATCTGACAATAACGATCCTCCCCTGTCGCTCGATATGATCGACGAAGACAGGGTCCGCCGGGCACTCGGCCTGAAATCAAACGGACATTCCACCCCACATCAGCAACGCCCGGAGCAGGCCCGCCAACGCCACCGCTTCGTCGCCGACGGCGCCGTTCCGGTGGTCATGCTGAACCGCACGGATAGCGAGACCAGCGGCTTGAAGGAGCGGCTGTCGGCCGCCGAGCACGCGCTGGAGAACGAGCGGGCGGCGCATGCGGCAACCAAGCGGGCGCTGCAAGAAGCCCACCACGCGAACCAGGCGATGCAGACCCGGTTCGGCCACACCGAACTGTCGCATGCCGAAGCCCTGCAAACCCAGCGGGACCTTCGCCAGGCCGCCGAAGAGGCGCTCGCTGCGCTGCGCGCCGAATTGGCCGAGCGCAAGCCTGCGCCCGTCGTGGCCGAAAAGGTCCGTCGCGAAATCAAGGCGTCCGAGCCGATCACGCGCAAGCTCCGCGCCATCGCGGCCAAGGAGCCCAAGCCGGTCCGCTGGTGGACGCCGAGCTACCGCGCGAAACAGCGGTGACCGGCTAGCCTGCCTGCTTCAACCCCGAAGCAGGCAACAGCGGGCGCAGGAACCGGCCCGTATGACTGGCCGCGGTGGCCGCGACCGCCTCTGGCGTTCCCTCCGCCACGATGGTGCCGCCGCCTTCGCCGCCCTCCGGCCCCAAGTCGAGGATCCAATCGGCTGTCTTGATGACTTCCAGATTGTGCTCGATGACCACGACGGTATTGCCCTGATCGACCAGGGCGTGCAGCACGTCGAGTAACTTGCGCACATCCTCGAAATGGAGCCCGGTCGTCGGCTCGTCGAGGATGTAGAGCGTGCGGCCGGTTGCGCGGCGGGCCAGCTCCTTTGACAGCTTGATCCGCTGCGCTTCTCCGCCCGACAGCGTGGTCGCCTGTTGTCCCAGCGTAATATAGCCGAGGCCGACCCGCTGCAGGATGCTCAGCCGGTCGCCGATCCGGGTCACGGAGCTGAAAAACGGCACCGCTTCGTCGACCGTCATTGCCAGAACGTCCGCGATCGACTTGCCGCGGAACTTGATCTCGAGCGTCTCGCGATTGTAGCGCGCGCCCTTACAGGTATCGCAGGTGACGAACACGTCCGGCAGGAAATGCATCTCGATCTTGAGCAGGCCGTCGCCCTGGCAGGCTTCGCAGCGCCCGCCCTTTACGTTGAAGCTGAACCGGCCGGATTTGTAGCCGCGGGCGCGGCTCTCCGGCAGCTCGGCAAACCAGTCGCGAATGGGGGCGAACAGATCCGTGTAGGTCGCCGGGTTGCTGCGCGGGGTGCGCCCGATCGGCGACTGGTCGATGTCGATGATCTTGTCGAGCAGATCGAGACCCTCGATGCGCTCGTGCTTGGCCGGCACCTGTCCGGACCCCATCAGCCGGCGGCTGGCCGCCTTGTAGAGCGTGTCGACAATCAGCGTCGATTTGCCGCCGCCCGACACGCCCGTCACGCAGGTGAAGGTGCCGAGCGGGATGCGAGCGGTCACGTCCTTCAGGTTATGGCCGCTGGCGCCGATGATCTTGAGCATCCGCGTGCGGTCGGCCTTCCGCCGCTTCGGCACCGGGATGAACTCGCGGCCCGAGAGGAACGCGCCGGTGATGCTGGCCGGGTTGGCCGCGACCTCGTCCGGCGTCCCGTGCGCGATGACGTTGCCACCGAGCACGCCGGCCCCCGGCCCCATGTCGATCAGGTAGTCGGCGGCGCGGATGGCGTCTTCGTCGTGCTCGACCACCAGCACTGTGTTGCCCAGCGCTTTCAGCCGCCGAAGCGTGCCGAGCAGCCGCTCGTTGTCGCGCTGGTGCAGTCCGATGCTGGGCTCGTCCAACACGTAGAGCACGCCGGTGAGCCCCGACCCGATCTGGCTCGCAAGCCTGATGCGCTGGCTCTCGCCGCCCGAAAGCGTGGTGCTGCCGCGGGACAGGGTCAGGTAATCGAGCCCGACATCGACGAGAAATTGGAGCCGGTCGACGATCTCGCGCAGGATGCGGCGCGCGATCTCCTGCCGCTGCGGCGTCAGCGTGTCCAGCACCGTCTCGAACCAGCCGAGCGCCCGGCAGATCGATAGGTCGCTTGCCGCCGCAATGTCGTAGCCTGCAATCTTCACGGCAAGGGCCTCGGGCTTGAGCCGCGCGCCGCCGCACTTGGCGCAGGGTTTCTCGCCCTGGTAGCGGGCCATCTCTTCGCGCACCCAGGCACTGTCGGTCTCGGCGAAACGCCGGGCGAGGTTGCTAAGCACCCCCTCAAACGGCTTGGTGACGCTGTAGGCCCGCACGCCGTCCTTGTAGCTGAACTCGATCGGGGCGGGGTCACCGTGCAGCACCGTGTGGCGGACGGTTGCGGGCAGTTCTTCCCAGGGCGTCCTGGTGCTCACCTTGTAGTGCCGGGCGATGCTCTGCAGCGTTTGGTCGTAATAGGGCGATTGCGAGCCGGTCCAGGGAGCGATGGCCCCGCCGGCCAGTGGCAGGCGCTCATCAGGCACCACCATGGCCGGGTCGAAGAAGGTCTCCACGCCGAGGCCGTCGCAGGCGGGGCAGGCGCCGTGCGGCGAGTTGAACGAGAACAGCCGCGGCTCGATCTCCTCGATGGTGAAGCCGCTGACCGGGCAGGCGAACCGCGAGGAGAAGATCGTCCGCTCCCCCGTGTCGGCGTTCTCCGCGTAGACGACCCCGTCGGCGAGCCCGAGCGCCGTCTCGAAGCTGTCGGCCAGGCGTTGCTCCGTGCCGGCGCGCACGACCACCCGGTCCACCACCGCGTCGATCTCGTGTTTGATCTTGCGGTTCAGCGCCGGCACCTCGCCGATCTCGTAGAGCGTGCCGTCCACCTTGACGCGCGCGAAGCCGCGCCGCTGCAATTCCGCCAGCTCCTTGCGGTATTCCCCCTTCCGGTCCCGCACCACCGGCGCAAGCAGCAGCAGCCGAGTGCCCTCCGGCATCGCCATGACCCGGTCCACCATCTGGCTCACCGTCTGCGCCTCGATCGGCAGCCCGGTCGCCGGCGAATACGGGACGCCCGCCCGCGCCCATAGCAGGCGCATGTAGTCGTGGATCTCGGTGACAGTGCCCACCGTCGAGCGTGGGTTGCGGCTGGTGGTCTTCTGCTCGATCGATATCGCGGGTGAGAGCCCCTCGATGCTGTCGACGTCCGGCTTGCCCATCAGCTCGAGGAACTGGCGCGCGTAGGCCGACAGCGACTCCACGTAGCGGCGCTGGCCCTCCGCGTAGATCGTGTCGAACGCGAGGCTCGACTTGCCGGACCCCGACAGCCCTGTGATGACGGTCAGCTGATCGCGGGGGATCGTGACGTCGACATTTTTGAGATTGTGCTCGCGTGCCCCGCGGACGCGAATGGAACCCGACATAGACTGCCCCGCGGCCGTTTTGTTCACTAATCGTTCACTCTTCTATATGGCATCGGCAGAGCAGGATTGAAACCCTTGTGGCGCTGGGTCGCGCGTGACAAATGGGGGTCCTCAATGCGCGCGTCAGTCGAAGGGGACGATACAGATGGCCGGCTCAGTCAACAAAGTCATCCTGGTCGGCAATCTCGGCAAGGATCCCGAATCCCGCAGCTTCCAGAACGGCGGCAAGGTGGTGAGCTTCACCCTGGCTACCAGCGAGACCTGGAACGACCGTAGTTCCGGGGAGCGCAAGGAGAAAACCGAGTGGCACAACGTGGTGATCCGCAATGAAAAGCTGGGCGAAATCGCCGAGCGCTATCTGAAAAAGGGCGCTAAGGTCTACATCGAAGGCTCCATCCAGAGCCGCAAATACCAGGACCAGTCGGGCCAGGAAAAATACATCACGGAGATCATCGTCGGCCCGTTCCGCGGCGAACTGACGATGCTGAGCGGCCGTGGCGAAGAGGGCGGCATGGAGAACGGCGGCGGCTTCTCCCGCGAGCGCCCATCCTCCTCCGCCCCCCGCAACGCCCCCGCCCGCAGCGGCGGCGGCG
>JAVVHH010000059.1:0-23364 GCA_032249615.1 Acetobacteraceae bacterium | reverse complement strand
ATGGGCTGACCGCCAGAGCGAACAGCACCGAGCGCAGCAGCAGGGCTCCCAGCGCCGCCGCGAGCATCACGCGCCGCCCCCAATCGTCCGACCTGCGCGCGATCCACGTGGCGATGACCGCGGTGACCAGTTGCGGCACCACCACCAGCGCAGCGGTGACCAGTTCCGATTGACCCGCGTGGTCCGCGGCCAAGCGTTCGCCCGCCAGCGGCAGCAAGGAAGCGTTGGCGAACTGAAACAGGAACAGCACGAGCGCGAACATCATTAGCGGCCTGTTCCGCAGCAGGTCCCGCCAGCGCCCGGCTTTTACGTCCTTCTTGCCTTGCCGCGCGCGGGTGGGATCGATCTCCTTGCCGCTGATGAAAAACATCGCGATGGCCGCCGGCACGCAGAGGCCCGCGCCGATGAAGAATGGCGCCTGCAGCGACAAGAAATGCCCGGCAACCCCCATGCTGCCCGCCGTCGCCGCGTTGCCGATCGAATCATAACGGTGGTTCCGGCCGACCCGGCGGCTGTAAGCCTTGTGCCCGACCAGACCGAGCCCGATCGCGGCGATCGCCAGCCGCACGGTGCCGCCGGTGACCCCGTGCATCGCTTCGCCGAGCCCGACGAGCCAAGTCTGCGGGAACAGCGCAATCAACAGCGCCCCGCCGGCAATGCATGCCAGCGACACGCCGAGCACCACGCGCTTGTGCTTGATGTGGTCGACGAGCCAACCGGCTGGCATCTGGGTCGCCAACGCGATCCCCGTGTTGATGGAGATGAGCAGGCCGATCGCGCCTTGGCTCCAGCCCTGGCTCGACAGCCAGACCGCGACGAACGGGCCGAACGCCGTTTCGACGTCGGCGATGAAGAAGTTCAGCCAGTCCAGCGCGCGCTGACTGCGGGCGACCCGCCCGGGCTGTGTTTCGTCGACTGCTTCAGACCGCATCTGAGCAAAACGGTGCGCTGCCGCAGGGTTCCCCCAGCAAAGCTTGAAAATGAAAACGTTTGGCCAGATGGAGAACACGCGTTATTGACGGTGCGCAGAGCGTAGGAAAGATCGTCAGGTGCCAGGCAGGCGCGGATGCTTCTTTTTGACGCCGGCATACCGAGGCGGCGCCGCAATCGGCCAGAACGGCCACAATCACAAGATCCAGGAGGAAATATGATGCAGGGTGGACCCAAGTCGATCTCACGTCGGACGCTGCTCGGGACGGGCGCCATGCTCGGCGTGGCCGCAGCCGGACTGCGCCCCGCTTGGTCAGCCGACGAGTCGCCGATCGGCACGTTCCCGGCCGGCACGCAGGGCGATTCGGTGTTCTTCGGACTGGGCTGCGAGAGCACCGGGCCGTATTCCGCGCAGGGCGGAGACATGCTCAAGGGCTACGAGCTCGCCATCAAGCACCTGAACGAAAACAATGGATTGATCACGTCGATCACCGGCGCCAGCAAGCCCGGTATCCTCGGCAAGAAGGTCACGTATCAGAACGCCGACACTGCCTCGAACCCGAACAACGCCGTGCAAGCCTTCTCGCGCTTCATCTCGCAGAACAAGGCGATCATGATCTCCGGGTCGGTTTCCTCGGCCGTCGCCATTGCGGCCCAGAAGCTCGGTGACCGGGAGAAGGTGATCTACCTCGCCGGCATCTCCGGCTCCAACGAGACCACCGGCGTCGACTGCCAGCGTTACGGCTTCCGGGCCTGCCATTTCGCCTATACCGCCGCCGCCGCCCTCGCGCCGGTGCTGGCCAAGGAACTCGGCACGACCCGCAAGGTCGCCTACCTGGTGCCGGACTACACCTACGGCCGGACCGTGCTGGCGAGCATGAAGAAGTTCACCGAGGCCAAGGGCTGGAAGACCGTGACGGAGCAGCTCTGCCCGCTCGGCTCGACGGATTACTCGTCCTACCTGCTGAACATGATGGCCTCCGGGGCCGACACGCTGGTGAACATCTGCTTCGGCGCCGACGCCGTGAACAGCACCAAGCAGGCCGCACAGTTCGGCGCCCTAAAGCAGATGAAGCTCGTGATGCCCTACGCCGCCCCATTCTTCGCAAACGAAGTCGGGCCCGACATCATGGAAGGCGTGTACGGCACGACCGAATTCTGGTGGACGCTGGAAGACCACAACGACAAGGCCAAGCAGTTCGTCACAGAATTCAACAAGGCCTACAACTACAAGCCGGAATGGGGTGCCCACATCGCCTACCTGCAGACCGCCCTATACGCCCGGGCCGTGGAGAAAGCGGGGACGTTCCGCCCCGTCGAGGTCATCAAGGAATACGAGAAGGGCGAGAAGATCGACACCACGATCGGCGAGGTCTACTGGCGCGCGTCCGACCACCAACTCGTCCGGCCTGTTTACGTCATCAAGGGCAAGGCCAAGAAGGACATGAAGAGCAAGGACGATTATTACGATATCGTCGCGACCGTCCCTGGCGAGCAGGTCATGCCGCCCGAAGGCGAGCTCGGCTGCAAGCTCGGCAGCTACACCTGAGAAACGGGGGGCCGGTCCGCCGGCCCCCTCTGGCACGGAGCGCGCGTTGACGACCGTCTTTGGGATTCCGCTTGGGCTCATCCAGGCCCAGGCCTTCAATGGGCTGCAACAGGGTATGCTGCTCGCGCTGATCAGCGCCGGGTTGACCATCATCTATGGGGCGCTCGGCGTGCTGAACTTGGCGCACGGCGCGCTCTACGTGGTGGGCGCCTACGCCGGCTACCTCACCTACGCGCAGACCGGGTCCTTCCTGCTGGCCATCCCGGCGGCCGCGGCGGCGTCGCTGCTGGCCGGCTTCGTCATGGAGCGCCTCGTCGTCCGCTTCTACTACGACCGCCCCGACGAGGATCAGATCCTGGTCACCTTCGGCCTCGGCATCATCCTCGTCGAAGCCGTGCGCGCCATCTTCGGCGGCCAGTCGCAGAACACGCCGACGCCGGATTGGGGCCAGGGCGCCTCCAGCCTCGGCTTCCTGATGTTCCCGTTCCCTTGGTACAAGATCGAGACGATCGCGATCTCCGCGGCCCTGCTGCTGGCGTTCTATCTCGTGCTCTACAAGACCAAGCTCGGCCTGGTCGTGCGCGCCGGGATCGAGGATGCGGGCATGGTCAACCTGCTCGGCATCAACGTCTACCGCATCTTCCTGATCGTGTTCGGCCTCGGCGCCATGGCCGCCGGGCTCGCCGGCATCATCAACTCGCCCATCACGGCGCCGACCCCCGACGTCGGCGGGCGCTACCTCGTGTTGAGCTTCGTCGTCATCGTCATCGGCGGGGTGGGCTCGTTCCCCGGAGCCGTGCTGGGCGGCATCGTCGCCGGCGAGATCATGACGCTCACCTCGCTGTTCAATCCCTCCTATTCCGAAGTGATGCTGTTTGCTGTGATGGCCCTCATTCTGCTGCTTCGACCACAAGGCTTCTTCGGCCAGGCGGGCCGCGCATGAACCGAGCTCTGCCGCTGGCCGAACTCGGCCTCGCCGCCACGCTGATCCTGGCGCCGTTCGTGCTGCCGCACGTCGCGGCCGACATTCCGATGCTGAGCCGCATCTTGATCTGGGGCTTCTTCGGTCTCGGCTTCTCGATCCTGTTCGGCTTCACCGGGCTGCTGTCGCTCGGCCAAGCCGTGTTCTTCGGCGCCGGTGGCTTCGTCACGGCGTATCTGATGATCGAGCAGCGATGGAACGTCCTGCTGGCCCTGCTCGCCGGCACCGTGGCAGCCATCCTGCTCGGCCTCGTCATCGGCTACTTCACCGAGCGGCGTCGTGGAATCTACTTCGCCATGATTACGCTGGCCTTCGGCGAGATGTTCTCCCATCTCGACCTAACCACCTTCGCCCACTACACGGGCGGCGAGAACGGGCTACCGGGCGTCCCGCCGCCCGCGCTGTTCGGCTGGCGCGCTGACAGCGAGCTCTCGATGTATTCGTTCATCGCGGTGTTCTTCTTCGTCGGCTATCTGATCGCGCGTCGGATCGTTGCGTCTCCCGTCGGCCGCATCCTGCTAGCCATCCGCGACAACGAAGGCCGGGTTCTGGCCACGGGCAACGCCGTCCACCTCTACAAGCTGTGCGCCTTCACGGTGGCCGCTGCCTATGCCGGCCTGGCCGGCGGATTGCTCGGCATGTTCCAGAACTACATGCCGCCCGACGCCTTCACCTTCGAGACCTCCGGCCAGCTCCTGATCCAGACCGTGATCGGCGGCGCGTCGTCGTTGCTCGGCCCGCTCGTCGGCGGCGCCGCGTGGATCTATCTCCGCGAAACCCTGCAACACGGCTTCGGGCTCGACACGAGCTGGCGCCTCATCCTCGGCATCGTCTTCGTGCTGCTCGTGAGCTTCCTGCGGCAGGGCATCGTCGGCGGCGTGGTCCGGCTGTTCCACCGCCCGCCGGCGCCGCTCGATGTCGATCACGATCTGACGGCGGCTCCCAACGTGCTGAGCCCGGCCGCTCGCCCCGCCAGCTTCGGGCCGCCGATCCTACAGACCGAAGCGCTCGGCAAGCGTTTCGGCGGGCTTGCGGCCAATGAGGACGTCAACTTCGCCGTGGCCGAGTTCGAGGTGCGCGGCCTGATCGGACCCAACGGCGCCGGCAAGAGCACCTTCTTCCGCATGCTCGCGGGCGAGATGCAGCCGACCTCCGGCCGGGTCCTGTTCCGGGGCAAGGACGTCACCGGCAATGGGGTCTGCGCCATGTGCCAGAACGGCGTCGCCAAGAGCTATCAGATCAATCAGCTGTTCGATCGCCTGAGCGTCCGGGAAAACCTGCTCATCCCGACCCTGGCCGCCACGCGCGGCCGCTTCCGCCTCGACCTGTTGCGCAGCATCACCGCCGACCCGGCCGTCGAGCGGGGCGTGCACGACACGCTCGCCCTGGTCGACCTGAGCCACAAGGCCGACACCCCGGTCAATCAGCTCGCTTATGGCGAGAAGCGACGCCTGGAGATCGGGTTATGCCTCGCCAGCAACCCCAAAGTGCTGCTGCTCGATGAGCCGCTGGCCGGCATGAGCCCGAGCGAACGGGTTTCCACGATCCAGCTGCTGACCCGCCTGCGCGAGGGCCGCACGATGGTCATCGTCGAGCACGACATGGAAGCGCTATTCGGGTTCGCCGACCGGGTCACGGTGCTGGTTGAAGGCAAGATCCTCGTCGAGGGCACGCCCGACGAAGTGCGGGCCGACAAGGGAGTGCAGACCGCCTATCTCGGCGGCGTCGACCACGATCTGCCTGCCGAGGCCGCAGCATGAGCCTCCTCGATGTCCAGGGCCTGAACTCGTATTACGCCGACAGCCACGTCCTGTTCGATGTCGGTCTGCGGATCGAACCCAACGAGGTCGTGGCCCTGCTCGGCCGGAACGGGGCCGGCAAGAGCACAACGCTCAAATCGATCGCGGGCGCCGTCAAGCCGCGCGCAGGCCAGATCACCTTCGATGGCAAGCCGATCGCCGGGCTCGAGCCGTTCAAGATTGCCAATGCCGGGATCCAACTCGTCCCGGAAGAACGGCGCATCTTCGGCTCGATCACGGTGGAGGAGAACCTGGTCCTGGCCGGCGTTTCCCACCCCGACCCGGCGCCGCTCGACGACATCTACGCTTATTTCCCCCGCCTCAAGGAGCGCCGCAAATCGGGCGGACGGCAACTCTCGGGCGGCGAGCAGCAAATGCTGGCCATCGCGCGCGCGCTGATGCGCAAGGCCCGGCTCATCCTGCTCGACGAACCGTTCGAAGGCCTCGCCCCAGTGATCGTCCACCAGTTGATCGACATCTGCGGCCGCCTGGCCGCAGAAGGCCGCACGGTTCTGATCGTCGAGCAGAACGTGTTCGCCGTCCTCAACTTGGCCCACCGCGTCTATGTGCTGAACAACGGCCACATGGTGTTCGACGGCAGCCCGCAGGCGCTTCGCAGCGACAAGGAACTGATGCAAACCCACTTGGGCGTGTAGCGGGCCGGAGACCTATGGGTTAGGCGGCGTTGGACAGGGGTGCGGTCCGGTTGCGGTCTGCCTGATAGCGTCGGCAGGCGGCGCCGAACGCCTCGAAGATGGCGCGGCTTGCCGGGTCGGAGGCCCAGTGCCACTCCGGGTGGAACTGCACACCGAACGCGAAGCCCTGAGCCTCGCGGACCCGCACCGCCTCGACGGTGCCGTCTTCGGCCACCGCCTCGACCGCCAGCCCCTCCGCGACCCGGTCCAGCGCTTGCTCGTGCAGCGAGTTGACCATCACCTCCTCGGCGCCGACCAGAAGCGCGAGTTGCCCAGACAGCCGAACCGTGTGCTTCAAGCGGAAGAGGTGGTCGAGCTCGCCCTCGCCGGCGCGGTGATCCGCCCGGCCCTCCATCAGATGGACCTGCTGGTGCAGCGTGCCGCCCATGGCCACGTTCAGCTCCTGGATACCGCGGCAGATCGCCAGCAACGGCATGCCCCGGCGGAGCGCCTCGCGAGCGAGCGGCAACGTGGTCTCGTCACGGAAGCTATCGTGCTTGCCCGGGGTGAGCGATTGGTCGTTGCCATACAGCGCCGGGTCGACGTTGCTCGGGCTGCCTGACAGCAGCAACCCGTCAAGCCGGTCCAGCACGTCGAGCATGACCTCGCCGACCGGCGGCAACAGCACAGGAATCGCCCCGGCAGCCCCGATGAGCGCCTTCCCATAGCGGGTCGGCGTCGCGTGCTGCGGCTCGTCATTGACGGTCTTCGAGCAAGCAGGGACGCCAACGACGATCGACACGGCATACACTCCAGAATTATAGACGAGCCTACAACGAGGGACTGATCAGGTCAGCTCTAATCCGTTGCAGGAACCGCCTCGTACCCTTCCGATGCGATAGCTTCCAGGAACACGTCCTCGGGCGCAGAGTCGTTGTTGACGACGACCTTGCCGGTGCTGAGATCGATCTCCGGGCTGGCGCCCGGGTCGACGCGCGTGATCGCAGCGGAGACCGCGCCCACGCAATGCTGGCAGGTCATTCCCTTCACGTCGAATTTCTGCATGAGACTTCTCGCTTCCGATTGAGCCTTACCTTCAAGTGGGGAGCGGCGAGGCCGGTTCCCACTCAGTAGACCACCACGCTCCGGATACTCTCGCCGGCATGCATCAGGTCGAACCCCTCGTTGATCCGCTCGAGCGGCAGGATGTGGGTGATCAGGTCGTCGATGTTGATCTTGCCGTCCATGTACCAGTCGACGATCTTCGGCACGTCCGTGCGCCCGCGGGCGCCGCCGAACGCACTACCCTGCCAAACGCGGCCGGTCACGAGCTGGAACGGCCTCGTCGCGATCTCCTTGCCCGCGCCGGCGACCCCGATGATGGTGCTCTTGCCCCACCCCTTATGCGCGCACTCCAGTGCCTGCCGCATCAGAGTGACGTTGCCGACGCATTCGAAGCTGTGGTCGGCGCCGCCCTTCGTGAGGTCGACGAGGTAGGGGACGATGTCACCCTCGATCTCTTTCGGGTTGACGAAGTCGGTCATGCCGAATTTGCTCGCGAGCTCGCGGCGGCCCGGGTTGATGTCGACGCCGACGATCTGGTCGGCCCCCGCGAGCTTGGCGCCCTGGACGACGTTGAGGCCGATGCCGCCCAGGCCGAACACGACCACGCGGTCGCCGGGCTGGACCTTGGCGGTGAACAGCGCCGCGCCGACGCCGGTGGTGACCCCGCAGCCGATGTAGCAGATCTTGTCGAACGGCGCGTCCTCGCGGACCTTGGCCAGCGCGATTTCCGGCATGACGGTGAAATTGGCGAAGGTCGAGCAGCCCATGTAGTGGTACAGGGGCTTGCCCTGGAAGCTGAACCGGCTGGTGCCGTCCGGCATGACGCCGCGCCCCTGGGTACTCCGGATCGCCTGGCACAGATTGGTCTTGCGGCTGAGGCAATACTCGCACTCCCGGCACTCGGGCGTGTAGAGCGGGATGACGTGGTCGCCCTTCTTGAGCGAGTGCACGCCGGGTCCGACCTCGACGACCACGCCGGCTCCTTCATGGCCGAGGATGGCCGGGAAGAGGCCTTCGGGGTCCTCACCAGAGCGGGTGAACTCGTCGGTATGGCAGATGCCGGTGGCCTTGATCTCGACGAGGACCTCGCCTTCTTTGGGGCCGTCCAGCTGGACGGTTTCGATCGAGAGCGGTTGACCGGCTTCAAAGGCCACGGCGGCGCGTACGTCCACGGGTTTCTCCTTGCAAAAGTGCGGATTGGATTATTGCGCCATTTCACCCTGGGCGGAGATCGCTCGAGCGTAGGCCACCAACTCGCCGATCGACAGGATCAGGTGCTCGTCGCCGCCCTCCGCGCGGAGGGCCGCCAGCAGCTCCGAGCCGCCGGCCGCGCCCCAGAGCCCGATGACAATTTTGGTGTCCGGCATCTTGCGCTCGATGCGGCGGATGAAGAAGCGCACGGTCGCGGCGCCGGCATCCGTCTCGATCACCGACAGGCAGCAGAGGCGCGGCGGGGCGGCCGTATCGTCGGGTGGCGCATTGTCGAGCACCGCGTTGGACACGACCTCGGCCCCGAACCCGGCCTCGCGCAGAGCCTGGGCCGCCATGGCCGCCGCGAGATCGTCGAAGTCGCCCCGGGCCGGGATGCATAGGATGGCGCCGGGGCGTTGCCAATCGGCATCGCCGCCGGCCGGCTCGGGAGCGAGTTCGTCGAGCAGCAGCTGGAACTGCGCATGGACCGGCTCGACGAACTCCGGATCGTCGCCGCCGCGATCCTGCTGCGCGAGCACCAAGCCGGGCAGCGCGACCCGGTCGTAGTAATCGGCCCGCGACACCTCCTCCACATGAGCGCGCGCGGCTTTCAGCAGCGCCATCGAGCGGCCCTCGAGCGCGCGCTGGTAGAAGGTTTCGGCGGGCAGGAGCGGGCTCTCGCTCCCGAACAGGACATCGAGGAACGCCAGCGCCGTCACGTTCCGCCCGATGACGACGAGGCAGACGGTCAGCGGGGTTGCGATCAGCAGGCCGACGAAGCCCCACAGCAGCGTCCAGAAGGAGGTCGCCACCAGCACCGCCACCGGCGAAATGCCGGTGCTATGGCCGTAGAGCAGGGGCTCGACCACCTGGCTGACCACGATCTCGCTGACCGCGAAGATGGCGAGCACGACAAAGGCCAGTGACCAGCTCGGCGAGACCGCCACCGCCAGCGCGAGCGGTGCGGCCAGGCCGATGAAGGTGCCGACGAACGGCACGAATCGCATCAGCATGGCGATCAGCCCGAGCAGGATCGGGCTGGGCAAGCCGGCCAGGGCCAGCGAGCCGCCGATCCAGAGGCCGAAAGCCGCGTTGATGGTCAGCTGCGAGAGGAAGTAGCGCGACAGGCGATGCCCGGCGTCGTTCAGCGCGAAGATGGTCCGATGCAGGTCATGCCGGCCGACGAGGCGGACGAAGCGGTCGCGCAGGTCGTCGCTGTAGAGCAGGATCACGAGGGTGAAGACCAGGACGACCGCCGCGGTCGCCACCGGGCCGAGCAGCGGGCGGGCGAATTGTTCGGCGAGCGAGAGCGGGGACGCCGTTTCGCCAAGCCCGCCCCTGAGCGGCGCGGCAAAGCGGCTGACCAAGGGGCTGCTCTTGAGCAAGAGCTCCCACTTGGCGATGATGTTGGCCTCGTATTCCGGCGCCTTGCTGATGAGGGTCGAGAGCTGGCCGCCGACGACGGTGCTGAGCAGCCCCAGGATCACGAACGCCAGCACCACCGCGAGCAGGGACGCGACAACATGCGGCAGGTAGGCGCGCTGCAACAAGCGCGCGAGCGGCGCCAAG
Source organism: Acetobacteraceae bacterium (assembly GCA_032249615.1). Taxonomy (GTDB): domain Bacteria; phylum Pseudomonadota; class Alphaproteobacteria; order Acetobacterales; family Acetobacteraceae; genus JAVVHH01. The sequence goes on along the minus strand of JAVVHH010000059.1, from coordinate 13,644 downwards.
ACGAAGGCCAGCAGGCCCGCGAGCACGAGCGGGACCAGCAATTCCTGGCCGAAATAGAGCCCGGCGACGACGACGGCCCCGCCATTCAGCAATGCCGTGACCCGGACGGCCGAAGCCGTCAGCCGGCGCTGCTCCTGCAGTGTGGCCGGCGTGACGATGGGGTCGGCGATGGCACTCGTTCCTTTGAGACGCTTGCAACAATGGCCATATTCCAGGAACCGTGTCACGCCGGCCAGATCGGCCGAGGCGGCGGAGAGGGGCTAGGCTCGCCTGCAATGACCAAGATATTACTGTCCGAAGACCACGAGGAGTTGTGGGATTCGCTGTCCCGGCGCTTGCGCCGGCGCAATTTCGAGGTCGTGCTCGCCCATGATGGGCAGCAGACGCTCGATCAGGTCGCGGCGGAACGGCCGGACATCGTGCTGCTCGACCTCAACCTTCCCGTGATGGACGGCTGGACGGTGGCGCAGACGCTTCGCGAGGCGGGCAACCGTGTGCCGATCATCGCGCTGACGGCCCATGCAATGGCGGCCGACCGGGCCCGGGCGCTCGCGGCCGGATGCGACGAGTTCCACGCCAAACCGGTGACGTTCGACGAACTCCTGCGGCAGATCGACGAGATGCTGCTCCGGGCGGAGGAGGATGGGGGCTAAGCCCTCATCCGTGGAGCGGCCACACCCAGAGGATCATCGGCAGGCCGACGAGGATCACGATAAGCGATAGGGGGGCACCGAGGCGGGGGTAGTCCGCGAAGCGGTAACCGCCGGGCCCCATCACCAGCGTGTTGCACTGATGACCGAGCGGGGACAGGAAATCGCAACCCGCACCGAGCGCCACGGCCATCAGGAATGGATCGACGCTGAACTCCAGCTTCGTCGCGACGCTGGCCGCTATCGGCCCCATGATGAGCACGGTCGGCGCGTTGTGCAGGAACGGCGTCACGATCAGCGTGACGACCAGGATGAAGCCCAGCGCCCACGGGCCGGGCAGTCCCTGGACGACCGACAACACCAGATTGGCCAGCAGCGCGGTGCCGCCGGTGTCGTGCAACGCGTGGGTGACCGGGATCAGCGCGCCCAGCAGGATCAGCACGTGCCATTCGACGGTCTCGTAGGCCTCGTGCATCGTCATGGTGCGCATCAGCAGCATGACGACCGCGGCCAGAAAGAAGGCGACGCCGACCGTCAGCACATGCGCGGCCACGAGGCCCATCGCGGCCACCAGAACCAGGGCCGGCCACAGGCTGCGCTCGTTGCGGCCCAGGGTGATGCTGCGATGGGCCAAGGGGAGGATGTGCAGTGCGCCCAGCGTGTCGGCCATCTGCGGCGAGGCACTGCGGAGCACGATCACGTCGCCGGCACGGAGGCGAACGGTGGCCAGGCGCTGACCGATCCGCTGCCCGCTGCGGCTGACCGCCATCACGCTGATCTCGTGGCGTTGCTCGAACTGTGCCTGCGCGAGCGTGCGGCCGACCAAGCTCGACTCCGCCGTGACCACGCCCTCGACGATCTGCGCCTCGCCGCTCGCGGCCCCGGCAAGTTGGACATCGGCTCGCGCCACGAGGCGATCCAAATCGGAGGGCTCGCCGCGCAAAAGCAGCAAGTCGTTCTCGCGCACCAAGCTGTCGGCCCGAGGTGGCAGACGGCGGAACCGCTCGCGGATCACCATCGCGACCTGAACGTCGCCCTCGGCCATGGCTTCGACCTCGGCAATCGTGCGGCCGACCACGGCCGATTTCGCGGGGACGTTGGCCTCGGCGGTGTAGTCCTCCAAGTTGAACGCCGCTTCGAGCCCGGAGGCGCCCCGCCGGCCCCGGGGCAGCAACCCCCACGCGAAGCTCACGAACACCAGCCCGGCCAGCGCGACCGTCAACCCGACCGGCGTGAAATCGAACAGGCCGAACGGCTTGCCGATCGTGTCGGCACGGACCTTGGCGATGAGGATATTCGGCGCCGTGCCCACCATCGTGACCACCCCGCCCAGCATCGCGGAGAACGCCATCGGCATCAGCACGGCGGACGCCGGCGTCTTGTTCCGGCGACAGATCTGCAGCGCCACCGGCATGAACACCGCCAACGCGCCGACGTTCTTGGTCACCATCGACAGCGCCATGCAGCAGGCCGACAGCACGGGAACCTGGGTCGCGGTCGTGGTCAGCCTGGCCGTGATGGGCCGCATCACCGCTTCGACCACGCCCGACCGGGCGATCGCGGCGCTGACCACGAGCGCGGCCGCGATGATGATGACGACGTCGTCGGAGAAGCCTTCGAAGGCATGCTTGGCGGGGATGATGCCGACCACGAGCCCCACCCCGAGCGATGTCAGCGCGACCAGATCGTACGGCAGGCGGCCCCAGGCGAAGGCTGCGATGGTCAATCCGAGCAGAGAGAAAGACAGGATCTGGTCGGTCGTCATCGTGCCTGCTACCTCATGCCGGACGCCAAGGTGGAACCCTGGATGCCGCCTGGTGTTGACCAAATGACAGGCTTTAGCCAGCGGAAAAGTCGCGGCGGGCCGGTCGCCGGAGATCACGATGAGCAAGATTCTACTTGTCGAAGACCATGAAGAGATTTGGGACTTCCTCTCGCGCCGGCTGAAGCGGCGCGGCTTCGAGGTCGTGTTGGCCACCGATGGCCAGCAGGCGGTCGACAGGGCGGCCAGCGAACGGCCGGACATCGTGCTGCTCGACATGAACCTGCCGATCATGGACGGTTGGACCGTCGCGGGCACGCTCAAGGCGAATGCCGAACTCGCCAAGACCCCGATCATCGCGCTCACGGCTCATGCCATGTCGGGAGACCGCGAGAAGGCGCTGGCGGCCGGGTGCGACGACTACCACCCGAAGCCGGTCGATTTCTCACGCCTGCTGTTGCAGATTGACGAGCAATTGGCGCGCACGGTCTCCGCCTAACCCTTGGTTCAATGGCCTAACCTGTTCGGCCGGGGCGAGCCCGCGGACGGGGCTTCGCTCGCGCTCGAACAGGTCGCAACCGGCGTCGGGCCCGCCCTGTTGGGCACCGCGGAGGCGAGCGCGGCGCAGCCGGCCGGACGCCGTGAGCGAGCGCCCGACGCCGGATCGGCGGTGATCGCCGAGGTGTTGGGCGCCAAGCTGATCCATGGATGGCTGCAGAATCGTCACCAGACGCTGATGCCGCTCACCTTTAATCTCGCGATCCTCACCGGGGAGCAGCAGGCCACGCTTGCCCACATCCTAGCCTCCCTCCTGCTCGCCGGGCGGCCCGCCGACGCCGCCGCGGAGTTCGCGCCGGTGCTGCGCACCTGGCTGGCCGATCGGGGGGCGGGACCGGACGCACTCGCGGCGTTCGATGACGGGATGGAGCGGCCGTTACCGCTGAATGAGATGTTCGATCAGGCGCAAGCCGGGTCGCTCGCGATCCATGCTTATGTCGCGGCGTTGATGGCGACGGACGCGCGATACCCCGTCAGTGCCTTGCTGTGCGACGTTATCCAGAGCCGGTTCAGCCTGCCCACCGCCCTGGTGCGCAGCGCAATCCGGCGCTACCGGCGCTAGCACACCCGGCGGCTTAGGCTTCCGTCAACTCGCGGAGCGCCTGCTGAAGCCCGCTGCTGCCGACCAGCAATGTCCTCGAGATGTCGGCAAGCGTGATCCAGCCCACGACGGCCGACGTTTCGGCGTCTTGCACCGGCATGCGGCGGATGTGATTGGCGGCCATCGCGTCCATGGCCGCATTGAGGGTGTCGGTGGGCCGGCAACTGATGACCGGCCGCGATGCGATGTCCCGCACGCGGGTCGAGACCGGGTCGCGTCCGGACGCAACGACCCGGTAGAGGATGTCGCGATCGGTCACGATGCCCAGCAGCCGCTCGGCCCCGCCGACCGGCAGGGCCCCCACGTCGATCTCGCCCATGAGTTCGGCCGCTTCCTGCGCCGAGGCCTCCGGCTCGATGAACTCGACCTCGCGGCTCATCACGTCGCCGACGTTCATGCCCCGTTTTGTCCGAGCTCGAACAGCAGCAGCGAGCGTCCCGTCACCGTGTAATCCTGGTTGAACGGGAAGATGGGTTCCCCCTCGAGGTCGGGCTGATTGGTGTCGATCATCAGCCGCCAGTCGCTCCCACCGAACACCTCGGGCAGCTGGAAATTGACGGCGTCATGAGACGCATTGACGATCAGCAGCACGGTCCGGTCGCTGCCGCGCTGACGGATGCCGGTCACCTGAGCCCGACCGTCGAGAATGAGCCCCATGCATTTCGCGACGGGGTCCTCCCAATTTTCGGGAGCCATCTCGGTGCCCGCCGGGGTCAACCACGTCAGTTCGCGGACCTGCAGCTCCTCGTTGTACGTCCCGGTCAGGAAGCGCTCGCGCCTGAGGATGGGGAAGTTTCGCCGAATCTGCGCCAGCTTGGCGACGAACCGGCTGAGCGACTGGCCTGCCTCGTCGATGTCCCAGTTGATCCAGGAGATCTCGTTGTCCTGGCAGTATGCGTTGTTGTTGCCGTGCTGGGTGCGGCCAAACTCGTCGCCGGCGACCAGCATGGGGAGCCCCTGCGAAAACAGCAGGGTGGCCAGCATGTTCCGCTTCTGCCGCTCGCGCAGTTCCCTGATTTCCGGATCGTCGGTCGGGCCTTCGGCACCGCAGTTCCAGCTGAGGTTGTTGCTGCTGCCGTCGCGGTTGTCTTCGCCGTTGGCCTCGTTGTGCTTCTCGTTGTAGCTGACCGCGTCGTTGAGCGTGAAGCCGTCATGGGCGGTCAGGAAGTTGACGCTGGCCCACGGCCGGCGCCCGCCCCAATCGAATTTGTCGGCCGAGCCGGTGATCCGCTGGGCGAGTTCGGCCAGCTTGCCGTCCTCGCCCTTCCAGAACCCGCGTACGGTGTCGCGGAAGCGGTCGTTCCACTCCGCCCAACCCGGCGCGAACCCACCGACCTGGTAGCCGCCGGGCCCGCAATCCCACGGCTCGGCGATCAGCTTGACTTCCTGCAGCACCGGGTCCTGCCCGACCGCCCGCAGGAAACCGCTCTGCTGATCGAAGCCATGCGGCTCGCGCGCCAGGATCGTCCCGAGATCGAATCGGAAACCGTCGACATGCATGTCCTCGGCCCAGTAGCGCAGGCTGTCGGTCACCATCTGGATGACGCGGGGATGGCTGAGGTTGACCGTGTTTCCGGTGCCGGTGTCGTTGATGTAGTAGCGCGGCTGGTCCGGCAGCAGCCGGTAGTAGCTGGCGTTGTCGATACCCTTGAACGACAGGGTGGCGCCCTTCTCGTTCCCCTCGGCGGTGTGGTTGTAGACGACGTCGAGAATCACCTCGAGCCCGGCATCGTGGAGGCGGGCGACCATCTCCTTGAACTCGGCAAACGCGAAATCGACGTTGCTGGCGTAGCGGCGGACCGGGGAGAAGAAGCTTATCGTATTGTAGCCCCAAAAGTTGGTGAGCCCCTTCTCGAGCAGGTAATCGTCGTTGACGAAGCTGTGGACGGGCAGCAACTCGACGGCGGTGACGCCGATCGACTTCAGATGGCGGATGACGGCCGGATCGGCGAGGCCCCGGAACGTCCCGCGGTACTGCTCCGGAACGTCCGGGTGGAGCTTGGTATAGCCGCGCACGTGGAGCTCGGCGACGACGAGGCGATCCCAGCCGCTCCGCAACGGGCGGTCGTTGCCCCAGGTGAACGCACCGTCGATGACCCGGGCCTTGAGCATATATTTGGCGCTGTCGCGTTCATCGAACGTGAGGTCGTCGCCGGACTCGACCTGGTAGCCGAACAGAGCCGGGTTCCATTCGACCTGGCCCACGAGCGACTTGGCGTAGGGATCAAGCAGCAGCTTGTTGTGGTTGAACCGATGGCCCTCTTCGGGCGCGTAGGGCCCATGCACGCGGTATCCGTAGATCGTGCCGGGCCGTGCATCGGGCAGAAAGCCGTGGAAGATCTGGTTGGTGTATTCCGGCAGCTCCAGCCGCTCGAGCTCCGTCTCGCCCTGGCCGTCGAACAGGCAGAGCTCAACCTTGGTGGCGTTGGCCGAGAAGATCGAGAAATTGACCCCGAGCCCGGTCCAGGTCGCGCCGCGCGGAGAGGGGCGTCCTTCGAGAATGCGGGACTTCGGAACACTTGCGCTCATGGAATTTCCTTAGCGATCTCCCGATCAACACCGATGGGGCGTCCAGAGTTCGCCGCGAGACTACCGTTCTCGCGTCAGGGCTGGGATGTCGAGGGAGGCGCGCTCGGCGCCCTCGGCCTGTCGAACTGGTCCACGGCCATTTCGATGCTGCTGGATAGACGGAGCCGACGCTACGCCGTCAAACCGATCGCGCTACGCCATTGCGACCTTTTCGGCCGCCTCGCCCGACGTCGCCGTTTCCGCGCGACGCCAGCCATAGCCTTGGTGGATTAGCAGCGCGACGGCTCCGGTCCAGCCGGTCTGGTGCGACGCGCCGAGGCCCCGTCCGTCATCTCCATGGAAGAATTCGTTGAACAGGATCGCTTCCTCGCCCGGCCCGGCGTCGCGCGGCGCCCGATCCCCCCGCGCGAAAGGCTGAACCCCGTCCGGGCCGCGCTTGAACAAGGCGACCAGCCGATTCGCGAGTTCGGCGGCCGCTTCGGCCAGGGTCACCATGGTGCCGGACCCGACGGGGCACTCGACCTGGAAATCATCCCCGTAATAGGCGTGGAAGCGCTGCAGCGCCTCGACCAGCAACAGGTTGAGCGGCATCCAGACGGGGCCGCGCCAGTTCGAGTTGCCACCGAACATCTTGCTCGTGGAGTCGCCCGGAACGTACGAGACCTCCCAGGTGCCGCCGCCGTGCTCGAACACGAACGGATGGGTCTGGTAGGCCTTCGACAGCGAACGGACACCGTGCGGCGAGAGAAACTCGCGCTCGTCCAGCATGCGCCGCAGCAGCATCGTCATCCGGTGCCCCCGGAGCAAGGAGAGCAGGCTGCGCTCGCCTTTGCCCGGCTCGTTCCAGCGCGAGATCAGGGCGGCCAGATCGGGCCGGTAGCGCAGGAACCAGCGGAGCCGGCTGGCGAAATCCGGGAGCGCGTTGATCAGCACCGGGTCGATCACCTCGACCGCGAGCATGGGGATCAGGCCGACGATCGAGCGGACCCGCATCGTCTCGACCTGCCCACCCGGCAGCCGCAGCAGATCGTAGAAGAACTGATCCTCTTCGTCCCAGAGCCCGACCCCCTGCCCGCCCAGATCGGTCATGGCGTCGGCGATGTAGAGGAAGTGCTCGAAGAACTTGGTCGCCATGTCTTCATAGGCCGGGTTGGTCTTGCCGAGCTCGAGCGCGATGCGCAGCAGGTTGAGCGTGTACATCGCCATCCACGCCGTCCCGTCCGCCTGGTCGAGCCAGCCGCCGGTCGGCAGCGGCTTGGAGCGATCGAACACGCCGATATTGTCGAGGCCCAAAAAGCCGCCCTGGAAGACGTTGCGCCCGTCCGCGTCCTTGCGGTTCACCCACCAGGTAAAGTTCAGCATCAGCTTATGGAACGAACGCTCGAGGAAGCCGGTATCCGCCGTCCCCGTGAGCTGCCGATCCATCTGATAGACCCGCCAGCACGCCCAGGCGTGGACCGGCGGGTTGGCGTCCCCGAAGGCCCACTCGTAGGCCGGCAGCTGGCCGTTCGGATGCATGTACCATTCGCGAAGGATGAGCAGGAGTTGCCCCTTGGCGAAAGCCGGGTCGATCAGCGCGAACGTGACCGCGTGGAAGGCGAGGTCCCAGGCCGCGAACCACGGGTATTCCCACCCGTCCGGCATCGAGATGACGTCGCCGTTGTTCATGTGCTGCCAATCGGCGTCGCGTACCCGCGTGGTGGGTGGCGGCGGCTGCGCGGGGTCGCCGGTGAGCCACCGGCGCACGTCGAACAGATAGGTCTGCTTCGTCCACAGCATGCCTGCGAGGGCTTGCCGCTGAATGACCCGGGCCTCCGGGTCGTCGATGTCGGCTTGCAGCGCCGCGTAGAACTCGTCGGCATCGGCCCGGCGCTGTTCGACCCGATCCGGGAAATACAGAAATGCCGGGCTTTGCCGCTCGCTGGGCCGGAAGCGCAGCCGGACCACCTCCTTCGCGCCGGCCGCCAGTTCATAGGTCAGGTGCGCCGCGCATTTCGTGCCGCGCTGTGCCGGATCGACCGCGCCGTGAACGCCGTCCACGACATAGTCGTTGATCCCGTCCTTGAACGGCCCCGGCTGATCCTGCCCCCACAGCCGGCGGACGTTGGTCTCGTTGGCGCAGAACAGCCACTCGGCGGGCGGCTCCTCGATCTCGAAAGTCATGTCCCGGAGGCGCGGGTGGACCGCCTGGACCACGCCCTCCTTCAGCGTCAGCAGCGGCCGGCGCTGGCTGTCGGCCCAGGCCCAGGTGTTGCGCGCCCAAAGCTGCGGCAACAAGTGGATGCGGGCTGCCTCCGGCCCGCGATTTACGACCGTGATCTGCATCAGCATGTCGTCCGGCGATGCCTTGGCGTATTCGACGAAGACGTCGAAGTAGCGGTCGCCGTCGAAGATGCCGGTGTCGGCGAGTTCGAATTCGGGGTCGTCGAGACCGCGCCGTCCGTTCTCGTCCAGCAGCCGTTGATAAGGGAACGCCGCCTGCGGATACTTGTAGAGCATCCGCATGTAGGAGTGCGTCGGCGTGCCATCGAGGTGGTAGTAAACCTCCTTGACGTCTTCCCCGTGATTGCCTTCCGCGTTGGTCAGCCCGAACAGCCGCTCCTTCAGAAAGGGGTCGCGCTCGTTCCACAGCGCGATCCCGAGGCACCAGTTCAGCCGCTCGTCGCCCCACCCTGCAATGCCGTCCTCGCCCCAGCGGTAAGCCCGGCTGCGCGCCTGATCATGGGTCAGGTAGTCCCACGCCTCGCCGTCGGGGCTGTAATCCTCGCGCACCGTGCCCCATTGCCGGTCGCTGACATAGGGTCCCCAGCGGCGCCAACCTTGGCCGCGTGCGGCCGATTGCAGTCGCAGCCCCTCGGCCGTCTCTAGGATGGTGCGCGCTGTCATGAGTTGCCTTCGGTCGGAGAGGAGCGGGCAGGCTGCGGCTGGAAGCAGTCGGATGGGCCCCCTTGCGCGCAGCAAAGAGGCCGTCGCATCTTACATGAACGGAAGATTAGGAAACGGGGCTCGGGTTCGACGGTCGTTGCATAGTCGACCCGGGACTGGCCGCGTTTGCAAGAGATCGAGGGGATATGTCTTGAAGGTCGGTTCGGTAAAGGAAGTGGCCGCGGGCGAAAAGCGCGTCGCGTTGTCACCGCAGTCTGCCGCCGCATTGAGCAAGCTCGGGTATCAGTGCCTGGTGGAATCCGGGGCCGGGGCGGACGCGCGGTTTTCGGACGAGGCGTATCGGGAGGCGGGGGTCACGGTGGTGGCTGATGCCGCCGCGCTGTGGGCAGAGGCGGACGTGGTCGTCAAGGTGCGGCCGCCGGAGACACGCGAGGTCGAGATGGCCCGGCCGGGGCAGATCCTCGTCAGCTTCCTCTACCCGGGACAAAATCCGGATCTGCTGGAGGCGCTGCGAAGCCGCGAGGTGACGGCGCTGGCGATGGACATGGTCCCGCGGATCAGCCGGGCGCAGAAGATGGACGCGCTGTCGTCCATGGCGAACATCGCCGGGTATCGGGCGGTGATGGAGGCGGGGAACAATTTCGGGCGGTTCTTCACCGGGCAGGTGACGGCGGCGGGCAAGGTGCCGCCGGCCAAGGTGCTCGTGGTGGGCGCGGGCGTGGCGGGCTTGGCCGCGATCGGCGCGGCGGTATCGCTGGGCGCGATCGTTTATGCGTTCGACGTGCGGCCGGAAGTTGCCGAGCAGATCCAGTCGATGGGCGCCGAATTCGTCTTCCTCGAGTTCGAGGCCGGGCAGGACTCGTCGGCCACGGGCGGCTACGCCGCGCCGTCCAGTCCGGAGTTCCAGGCAAAGCAGCTGGCCAAGTTCCGCGAGTTGGCGCCGGAGATGGACATCGTCATCACCACGGCGCTGATCCCCGGCCGCCCCGCTCCGAAGCTGTGGACGGCAGACATGGTGGACGCGATGAAGCCCGGCTCGGTCATCGTCGACCTGGCGGCCGAGCGCGGCGGCAACTGCGAACTGACCGTGCCGGATCAGGTGATCGAGGCCGGGCCCGGCGTGAAGATCATCGGCTACACCGACTACCCGAGCCGCATGGCAACCCAGGCCTCGACGCTCTACGCGAACAACATCCGCCACCTCCTGGACGACCTGACCCCGGGCAAGGACGGTGTTCCGGTCGTCAACATGGACGACGACGTGATCCGCGGGGCGACCGTCACGCGGGAGGGGGCGATCACCTACCCGCCCCCGCCGCCCAAGGTGCAGGCGATCGCGGCGGCCAAGCCGAAGCCGAAAGTGGTCGAGGAGAGCCCGGCCGACAAGGCTGCACGCGAGCTTGCGGCATTCCGGCAGAGCTCCCAGCGGACGACGACGCTGCTGGTGATCGGCACGCTCGTCATGCTGCTGATCGGCTTGGTCGCGCCGGAAAGCTTCATGCAGCACTTCATCGTGTTCGCGCTCAGCTGCTTCGTCGGTTTCTACGTGATCTGGAACGTGAGCCACGCGCTCCATACGCCGCTGATGGCGATCACCAACGGCATCTCGTCGATCATCATCCTGGGGGCATTGTTGCAGTTCGGATCTGGAAGCGCGGTCGTGGTCATTCTGGCGGCGCTGGCGACGCTGATGGCGTCGGTGAACATCTTCGGCGGCTTTCTGGTGACGCGCCGGATGCTTGCCATGTTCCAGAAGAGCTGAGGGGACTACGGCAATGCAGTTTGGTCTCGTCACAGCCTTCTACGTCGTCGCGGCGATCCTCTTCATCCTTGCCCTGGGAGGCCTCTCCAACCAGGAGCGGGCCAAGCAGGCCATTTGGTACGGCATCGTCGGCATGGCCCTGGCCGTGCTCGCCACGATGTTCAGCGGCGCCGGGCATTTCTGGCTGTTGATCCCCATGGTGGCGATCGGCGGCGCGGCCGGCTGGTATGTCGCCAGCCGTGTCCAGATGACGCAGATGCCGGAACTCGTCGCCGGGTTCCACAGCCTCGTGGGGCTGGCGGCCGTGTTCATCGGGCTCAACGCGCATCTGGAAGCGGTGCGGGTCGCGCGGGTGTTGGCGCTCGCCGTGTTCGAGGGCCGGCTGCCCGGGCCCCTCATCGGGTTCGCGGCGACGCTGGCCCTGAAAACGCCCGTCGAATTGCGCATCATGCGGGTGGAGATCTTCCTCGGCATCCTGATCGGGGCGATCACCTTCACCGGATCGATCGTGGCTTACCTGAAGCTCGCGGGGAAAACCGGCTCAAAGCCGCTGATCCTGCCGAACCGGCATGCGATCAACATCGGCGCGGGCGTGGTCTGCCTGCTCCTCGGCATCACGTATTTCATGGGGGCCGGGCTTTGGACGACGGTGCTGGTCGCCCTGATCGCCGGCTTCATCGGATGGCACCTCATCATGGCGATCGGCGGCGCGGACATGCCAGTCGTGATCTCCATGCTGAACAGCTACTCGGGCTGGGCGGCTGCGGCGATCGGCTTCACGCTTTCCAACGACCTGCTGATCGTCACGGGCGCGCTGGTCGGCTCCTCGGGCGCGATCCTGTCCTACATCATGTGCAAAGCGATGAACCGGAACTTCGTCTCGGTCATCCTGGGCGGCTGGGGTGGCACGACCGGGCCGGCGATGGAGATCGAGGGCGAGATGGTCCCGATCGACGTCGACGGTGTGGCGGCGATGCTGGACGACGCCGACTCCGTCATCATCGTGCCGGGCTACGGAATGGCGGTGGCCCAGGCCCAGCAGGCGGTCAGCGAGTTGGTCAAGCGGCTGCGGGCCAAGAACAAGGAAGTCCGCTTCGGCATCCATCCGGTCGCCGGACGCCTGCCGGGACACATGAACGTGCTGCTGGCGGAGGCGAAGGTCCCCTACGACATCGTGTTGGAGATGGACGAGATCAACGACGACTTCCCGTCGACCGACGTGGCGATCGTCATTGGGTCGAACGACATCGTCAACCCGGCGGCGCAGGAGGACCCGAATTCCCCGATTGCCGGCATGCCGGTGCTGGAAGTCTGGAAAGCCAAGCACGTGCTGGTCATGAAGCGTGGCCAGGGCACGGGCTACTCGGGGATCGAGAACCCGCTCTTCTACAAAGAGAATGCGCGGATGTTCTACGGCGACGCGAAGAAATCGCTCGACGCGCTGCTGCCGAAGCTCGCCTGACCCGGAAGCCGATCGGGAGAGGGTGGCTGCCGCCCTCTCCCGCCAGTCTGATCCGGCTTAGGCCGAGACCGCCCGCAGAACCGACCGCGATTCGCCGGCTAGGTTGCGATAGATCGAGAGATAGTCCTCGGCCATCCGCCTGGCTGTGAAGCGGTTGTCGAACTCTTGTCGGACCGCCGCACGGGACAGCGTGCCGAGCTTACTCACCGCCGCGATGGCGCCGACCTCGTCCTCGACGATGAAGCCGGTCAGGCCGGGCTCGACGATCTCCGGCACTGAGCCGCGATTGAAGGCAATCACCGGCGTGCCGCACGCCATTGCCTCGATCATCACGAGGCCGAACGGCTCCGGCCAATCGATCGGCATCAGCAGGCCGACGGCGCCCGACAAAAATTCGGGCTTTTGCGCGTCGTTGATCTCGCCGATCATCTCCACGCCGCCATCGGCCAACATCGGCCGGATCACCGTGTCGAAATAGACCTGATCGACCCGGTCCACTTTGGCCGCGATCTTGAGCTTTATACCCGCGGCCCGCGCGATCCGAATGGCTTTGTCGGGCCCCTTCTCCGGGGCAATACGGCCGAGGAACGCCAGGTAGTCCTGCTTGCCGGGCTGCGGCGTCAGCAGATTTTGCGGCAGGCCGTGGTGCACCGTGCGGACATAGTTGGCCTGCGGCAGCGGCCGGCGCTGGGAGTCCGAGATCGAGACGACCGGCGCATGCGGGAAGGTGTTGAACACCGGCTGCAGCTCGGGCAGGTCCAGCCGTCCGTGCATGGTGGTGACGAACGGGGTGCGCTGCCGGCCGAACAGGCTGAACGACCAGTAGTCCATGTGGAAGTGCAATACGTCGAATTCATCGGCGCGGCGCCGGGCTGCCTCCATGAGCAGCATGTGCGGCGCGATTGGATCGCGAATGGCCGGGTCGAGGCGAAGTGCCCGCGGCCAGATCGGCTCGAGTTTGGCGGAAGTCACGGAATCGCCGGAGGCGAACAGCGTCACATCATGGCCGAGGGCCACCAGCTCCTCGGTCAGGAACGAGACGACCCGCTCCGTCCCGCCATAGAGTTTGGGGGGGACCGCCTCGTGAAGCGGGGCAATCTGGGCGATTCGCATCGTAAAAGTCTCTCCTGGGGACGATGGAGAGACGTTAGCGGCCAATCAGGGCACAAAAATGACGCGCTGCAATATTTGGGGCGGCTCGGATCAGCAGCCGCCCTGGTCGGGTCTAGGTGCTAGAACCCCTCGCGCTCGAGCCGCTTGCGCTCGGTCTTGCGGGCGCGGCGCACGGCTTCGGCCGCCTCGCGGGCGCGGCGCTCGGAGGGCTTCTCGTAGTGACGGCGCAGCTTCATCTCACGGAACACGCCTTCGCGCTGCATCTTCTTCTTGAGCGCCTTCAGCGCCTGATCGACATTGTTGTCACGGACGAGAACCTGC
>JAVVHH010000058.1:0-23528 GCA_032249615.1 Acetobacteraceae bacterium | reverse complement strand
CAACTTTACCGATCCGGAGTACGGATGGGGTAAGAACTGCGATGATTATGCCAAGCCGGCTGCGCTGCTTGGGCCGCACGTGGCCTCGCTGGGGATGCGTTTCTACAAATCCGACGCGTTCGGCCCGGAATATAAGGACGCGATCTTCGCCGCGCTGCACGGTTCGTGGGATCGGACGATCAAGCTCGGTGGTGACGTCGTGGTGATCAAGCTGAATGGGGACGGTTCGGTAGCGTCGCAGACGCCGTTCCTGACCGGGTTCATCCAAAACAACAACTATGTCGGGCGTCCGGTGGACGTGCAGCCGATGCCGGACGGGTCGCTGATCGTATCGGACGACTGGAATGGGGCGCTCTGGCGCGTCAGCAAGGCGAACTGAGCGGTTAACCGCGGCTTGTATGGGTCCGCGTCTAACGGCGCGGACCCTTCTGTATTTGGAGGATCTGGGTATGCGGGCAGCACTCGTTGCTTTGACAGTGTTGATTGCGGCGCCGGCGAGCGCTCAGACGGTGGACGAGCGGCTCCCGACATGTCTTGCCTGCCACGGCAAGAACGGGGCCTCGGCGATCCCGACTGTGCCTTCCCTGGGCGGGATGCCGGTGAACTACGTGCTCTCGCAGCTTTACCTCTTCCGCGAGAAGATACGGAAGGTCGATCCGATGACCGCGATAGCAGCGGGCTTGAGCGACGACGATTTGCGCACGCTGGGGGCGCTGTTCAACAAGATGCCGCCACCGCCCCCGGGCCCGGCGCTGACGGCGGCCGAAGAGTCGGCCGGGGCGGCGCTGGTCGACAAATATCACTGCGGATCATGCCACATGCCCACATTGAGCGGTCAGGGGACGATCCCGCACATCGCCGGGCAGCATGCCGAATACGTCAAAGAGGCGCTGATCACCTACAAGAACAACACGCGGCGCGGGTATAGCCCGGCGATGAACGAGGCTGCGCAGGCTGTCGAGGATGACGACATACCGTTGCTGGCGCGGTACGTCGCTAGCTTCCGGGCACCGCAAGATTAGAGGTCCGCTCGCACCGGTTCGGGGGTGAGTGACGCCTACTGAGCCTTGGTCAGGCGGTCGAGGGCGACGAGCTGGGCGATCAGGGCGGGCATCTCTGCGACGGCGACCATGTTGGGGCCGTCGCTGGGTGCATTGTCCGGGTCCTGATGCGTTTCGATGAACAGCGCGGCAACGCCGACGGCCGCCGCCGCGCGGGCGAGCGGCCGAGCGAACTCGCGCTGGCCGCCTGAGCTGGTGCCTTGGCCCCCGGGCTGCTGAACCGAGTGGGTCACATCGAACACGACGGGGTAGCCGGTGCGCGCCATGATCGGCAGCGCACGGAAGTCCGAGACGAGCGTGTTGTAGCCGAAGCTCGCGCCGCGCTCCGTCAGCAGGATGCTCTCGTTACCGGTGCCGGCGATCTTGGCGGCGACGTTGGCCATGTCCCACGGTGCCAGGAACTGACCTTTCTTGACGTTGATCGTGCGGCCGGTCTCGCCGGCGGCGATCAGAAGGTCGGTCTGCCGGCAGAGAAAAGCGGGGATCTGGAGGACGTCGACGGCTTCAGCAGCCGGGTCGCACTGCTCGGCATTGTGGATGTCGGTCAGGACGGGAATCGCGAACCGTTCGCGCACGGCGGCGAGGATCGAAAGACCCTTGGCCATGCCGACGCCGCGGGCCGCGGTCGCGCTGGTGCGGTTGGCCTTGTCGAAGCTGCTCTTATAGATGAGGCCGATACCGGCTTGCCTGGCGAGGATCGTGAGGGCGTCGGCCATCTCGAACGCATGCGCCTCCGACTCGATCTGGCACGGGCCCGCGATGAGCACTAACGGCTTGTCGTTGCCGATTTCCAGCTCCCGGACGCGGACGATACGGGGGCCGGGCGGCGGCTCGTCCCCGGGCTCATCGTCGGGGAGGTCGTCGAGCTCGTCAGACAAGGCGGGCCTGCTTGACCGTGGCGCGGATGAAGCCGGCGAAGAGTGGATGCGGGTCGAGCGGCTTGGATTTCAGTTCGGGGTGATACTGGACGCCGACGAACCAAGGGTGACCCGGCAGTTCGACCGTCTCGGGCAAGAGTCCGTTCGGCGACATGCCCGCAAAACGAAGGCCGGTCGCTTGCAAACGGTCGCGGTAGTTGACGTTGACCTCGTAGCGGTGCCGATGGCGTTCGCGGATTTGAGTCGAACCGTAGATCTCGGCAATGAGCGAGCCTTCCGCGAGATCCGCGGGATAGGCACCGAGCCGCATCGTGCCGCCGAGATCGCCGCCTTCGTCACGCCGTTCGATCTGATTGCCCCGCGCCCATTCCGTCAGTAGCCCCACGACCGGTGTGGCGCAGGGGCCGAACTCGGTGCTCGAGGCGTCGTCGAGCCCGGCCATGTTGCGGGCGCATTCGATGACGGCCATCTGCATGCCAAAGCAGATTCCGAGGAAGGGGACCCGGCGTTCCCGCGCGAAGCGGACGGCTGCGATCATGCCGGGGGTGCCGCGTTCGCCGAAGCCGCCCGGCACTAGGATACCGTGGCAGCCCTCCAGCCGGTTGACGGCGTCCGGTTGCTCGAACACCTGGCTATCAACCCAGTCCAGTTCGACACGGACCCGGTTGGCGACGCCGCCATGGGTGAGCGCTTCGGCAAGGCTCTTATAGGAGTCGAGCAGGCGAGTGTATTTGCCGACCACCGCGATCCGGACGGTGCCTTCGGGCGAACGCACCAGGTCGACGATCTGCTGCCAGGGCGAGAGATCGGGGTTGGTCTCGAACGGCAGGCCGAAGTGGCGGAGAACCTCACGATCCATCCCCTCCTGGTGGTAGGAAATCGGCACGGCGTAGATCGTGTCGACGTCCAGCGCGGCGATGACGGCTTGCTGGCGCACGTTGCAGAAATTGGCGATCTTGCGGCGTTCGGCATCGGGGATCTGCCGGTCACAACGGCAGAGCAGCATGTCGGGCTGGATGCCGGCGTTCTGCAACTCCTTGACGGAGTGCTGGGTCGGCTTGGTTTTCAACTCGCCGGCGCTGGGGATGTAGGGCACCAGGGTGAGGTGGATGAACATCGTGCGCTCGGCGCCGAGTTCGTTCCCGAGTTGGCGGATTGCCTCTAGGAAAGGCAGGCTCTCGATGTCGCCGACGGTTCCGCCGATCTCGATGAGCGCGAAATCGACGCCATCCAACTCGCGGGTGATCGCCTCCTTCAAGGCGTCGGTGATGTGCGGGATGACCTGGACGGTGGCGCCGAGGTAATCGCCCCGCCGCTCCTTTGCGATCACCTCGGAATAGATGCGTCCGGTGGTGGCGTTGTCGGACTGGTTGGCATGGACGCCCGTGAAGCGCTCGTAATGGCCTAAATCGAGATCGGTCTCGGCGCCGTCATCGGTGACGAACACCTCGCCGTGCTGCGTGGGGCTCATCGTGCCGGGGTCGACGTTGAGGTAGGGATCGAGCTTGCGCAGGCGGACCGTGTAGCCGCGGGTCTGCAACAGCGCGCCGAGGGCGGCCGAAGCGACACCTTTGCCGAGCGAGGAGACCACGCCGCCGGTGATGAATACAAACCGCGTCATGGGAGCCCCCCATAGCAACGCCCCGCCGATTCAGGGAACCCCCGATCGACGCAACCCTCATGGTTAAAGGGCGTGTGCGTCGTCGATCAGTTCCCGGTCGGAACCGAGGGGCCTGCCGGGGCGGCAGGGGTGGCCGGCGCTGCTGGCGCTGCCGTACCCGCTCCGGCCCCGAGCGGGGGCGGGTAGTCCAGCAGCGACTTTCCGCCGCCGACGGTCCCGCGGTTGAGCAGAGCGAGGCTGAGCGACAGCACGAAGAAGATGGTGCCCAGGATCGCCGTGGTGCGGGTGAGCAGGTTTGTGGTGCCGCGCCCGCTCATGAAGCCGCCCATGCTCTGCGACGAACCGATCCCGAGTCCGCCGCCCTCCGAGCGCTGGATCAGCACGACACCGATTAGCGCAAGGGTGACGAAGAGGTGGATCAACAGGAGAACCGTGTTCATGGCGAGCTATCTAACGTGATGCGGCGTTGCTGTCAGCGCCCGGTGAGGATGCGGCCGACCAGCTGCTTGACCGATGGGATGAAGCCGTTCGAGTAGAACGGGTCGCTGGCAAAGCGATAGGCGTTGTGCCCGCTGAACATCAGCTGGTGCTCGATTGCTTCCGGCGTCTGGTCGTCACGACGGACTTCCTGCAGGGTCTTCTGGATGCAGAAGCTGCGCGGATCGGCCTTCTTGCCGTTGTCGTAGTCGGGACCGTGCTGGCTCCAATTGCTGAAGCGGCAGACGCTCAGACACCCCATGCAGGCGACCTGATCGGCGGTGATCTGCGCGGCGCGATCCGGCGTGACGAAGATGAGGGTGCCGTCAGGCGTCCGCATGGCTTCGCTGAAGCCTGCGGCGATCCAGCCTTCCGCATGGAACAGGTCTTGCGGCGCGAGATATACCGGGCGCTTGCGGGGGCCGATACCGAGCATGGCGGTGTGCTCGCCGATCGGCTCCGTCGTGTAGGCGACCTGGTGCTCGCCACGCTGGCGCAATTCCTCGATAAAGCCGTTGTTGACGGCGCTCGAGTAGAAGCCGGTGGGGCTGAACTTGTTGAGGAAAACGTCGCCCTCCTTGAGCGTCAGCAGCCGCTGCTTCCAAGCGTCGCTGATCGGGCTCTCCTGGGTCAGCAGGGGGCGGGTGCCGAACTGGAAGGCGATCGGCCCGAGATCGGGGTTGTCGATCCAATCCTCCCATTCCTCGAGCCACCAGACGCCGCCGGCCATGATAATCGGAACCTGATCGAGGCCGAAGGTGCGCATCAGCTTGCGCAGTTCCAGGACGCGGGGGAACGGGTCTTCCGGCTTCTGCGGGTCCTCGCCGTTCGAGAGGCCGTTATGGCCGCCGGCAAGCCAGGGATCTTCGTAGACGACGCCGCCGAGTAGCGAGGCCGCTTTCGAGTAGGCGCGCTTCCAGAGCGCATTGAAAGCGCGGGACGACGACACGATCGGGTAGTAGTGGATTCCGAACTTGGCCGCGATGTCGGAGAGGCGATAGGGCATCCCGGCGCCGCAGGTCAGGCCGTGGATCAGGCCCTTCGCTCCCTCGAGCACCCCGGTGATCACCCGCTCGGCGCCTCCCATTTCCCACAGGATATTGGCATGGATCCGTCCGCGGCCGCCGCTGATCTCCCAGGCGCGCTTAGCCTGGTCGATACCACCCTGAATGCCGAATTGGATGAGTTCTTCGTGGCGCTCGCGCCGGGTCCGCCCGAAGTAGTTCTGCGGCACGGGGTTGCCGTCGGCGTCGTAGTAGTCGGCATTGACGGCGCTGAACGTGCCGGCGCCACCGGCCTCGGCCCAGTGCCCGGAGGAAACGCCGGTCGACACGCCGATTCCCTTGCCGCCCTCGATCAGCGGCAGGACGTCGACCCCTCCCATCCGGATTTCATTCAGCGTCTTCATGGCCGGGCCGATCCCAATTTCACCGTGCTGTAATTATAGACGGCCGGGCCCCGGTGAAAGGGCCCGGCTCTATTTAAGCGGAGTACTATTCGGCAGCGTCGGAACGCTCACGGCGTTCGCCGCGCTCGCCCCGGTCGCTGCGCTCGCCTCGATCGCGGCGGCCTTCGCCGCCCTCCGGGCGATCGCCACGGGACGGCTTGGCGCCGACCTGGTCCGTGATGTCCGCGCCGGTCGTCTGATCGACGACCCGCATGGACAGCTTGACCTTGCCGCGATCGTCGAAGCCCAGGCACTTGACCTTGACCTGATCGCCTTCCTTGACGACGTCGGTCGTCTTGTTGACCCGGCCCTGCTGCAACTCGCTGATGTGCACCAGGCCATCTTTGGCGCCCAGGAAGTTGACGAACGCCCCGAACTCGGCGGTTTTGACGACCTTGCCGTTGTAGATGGCGCCGATTTCCGGCTCGGCCACGATCCCGCGGATCATGTCGATCGCCTTCTGGCTCGCCTCCTCGGTGGTGGCGGCGATCTTGATGGTGCCGTCATCCTCGATGTCGACCTTGGCGCCGCTCTCGGCCACGATCTCGCGGATCACCTTGCCGCCGGTGCCGATCACGTCGCGGATCTTTTCCTTCGGCACGTTGATCACCGTGATGCGCGGTGCCGTGGCGGCGACGTCGGTGCGGGCGCCGGTGAGCGCCTTGGCCATCTCGCCGAGGATGTGCATCCGCCCATCCTTCGCCTGCTCGAGCGCGATCTTCATGATCTCGGGCGTGATGGACGTGATCTTGATGTCCATCTGCAGCGAGGTGATGCCCTGCTCGGTGCCGGCGACCTTGAAGTCCATGTCGCCGAGGTGGTCCTCGTCGCCGAGGATGTCGGACAGCACGGCAAAGCCGCGGTCTTCCTTGATCAGGCCCATCGCGATGCCGGCGACGGGGCGGTTGAGCTTCACGCCGGCGTCCATCAGCGCGAGGCTGGTGCCGCAGACGGTCGCCATCGAGGAGGAGCCGTTGCTCTCGGTGATCTCGCTGACCACGCGCATCGTGTAGGGGAACTGATCCTTGGCCGGCAGCACCGGACGGATCGCGCGGTAGGCGAGCTTGCCGTGACCGATCTCGCGGCGGCCCGGGCTGCCCATGCGGCCGGCTTCACCCACCGAGTAGGGAGGGAAGTTGTAGTGCAGCATGAAGTGCTCACGACGCTCGCCCTCGAGCGCGTCGATCACCTGCTCGTCCTGCCCGGTGCCGAGCGTGGCGACGCAGAGCGCCTGCGTTTCGCCGCGGGTGAACAGTGCGGAGCCGTGGGCGCGCGGCAGGATGCCGACTTCTGCGACGATGGGACGGACAGTCTTGGTGTCGCGGCCATCGATGCGCAGGCCGGTGTCGAGAATGGCACCGCGGACGATGTCGGCCTCGAGCTGCTTCAGCATCGGCTTGGCGGCTTCGGCGTTCAGGCCTTCGGCGGTCAGAGCTTCGGTCACCTTCTTCTTGGCGGCGCCGACCTGCTCATAGCGAGCTTCCTTCTTGGGCTCCTTGTAGGCCTCGGTGATCGCGGCCGTGCCAAGGTCGCGGATGCGCGACTCGAGCGCGGTGGCTTCCGGCGAGGTCTCCGTGAGCGCCCAAGGTTCCTTGGCCGCGTGCTCGGCAAGCTCGATGATGGCCTGGATGACAGGGCGCATGTGCTCGTGACCGAAGCTGACGGCCCCGAGCATGACTTCCTCGGTCAGTTCCTGCGCTTCGCTCTCGACCATCAGCACACCTTCGGTGGTGCCGGCGACGACGAGATCGAGCTGGCTCGCCACGAGCTGCTCGCGAGTCGGGTTGAGGATGTATTGGCCATCGCTATAGCCGACGCGGGCGGCGGCGACCGGGCCGAAGAAGGGGATGCCGGAGAGCGTCAACGCCGCGGAGCAACCGACGAGCGAGACGATGTCGGGGTTGTTCTCCATGTCGTGGCTGAGCACGGTGGCGACGATCTGGACTTCGTTGCGGAAGCCCTCGGGGAATAACGGGCGGATCGGGCGGTCGATCAAGCGGCTGGTCAGGACCTCGTTCTCGTTCGGCCGGCCTTCGCGCTTGAAGAAGCCGCCAGGGATCTTGCCGGCGGCGAACGCCTTTTCCTGGTAGTTGACGGTCAGCGGGAAGAAATCCTGGCCGGGCTTGACCGAGCGGACGCCGACCGCGGTGCAGAGCACGATAGTGCCGCCGTAGCTGACCATGACGGCGCCATCGGCTTGACGGGCGATCTTGCCGGTCTCGAGGACGAGCTTACGGCCGCCCCAATCGAGTTCCTTGCGGAAGTAATTGAACATACAGACAATCCTCTTTTGCGCCGGGACTGGTTCTGTTGCGGGAGCAATCGTCGGCGTCTCGGGCAACATGGCCGCGGACTGCATCTGCAGCCCCGCCAGGTAACCGAAGGCGCCGTTTCCCGCCCGGCAGACCGGAAGCGGCGGCGTGGACCCGGTGCCACGAGCGGCACCGGGTTTACTGTTTTAGCGGCGGAGGCTCAGGCGCCCGATCAGGGTCTGATAGCGGGCGCGGTCCTTCCGGTTGAGATAATCCAGCAGGCGGCGGCGGCGGCCGACGAGCATCAGCAGACCGCGGCGGCTGTGGAAGTCCTTCGCGTGGGTCTTCAGGTGCTCGGTCAGGTTGTTGATCCGCTCCGTCAGGAGGGCGACCTGAACCTCGGGGCTGCCGGTGTCGGCGGATGCCATGGCGTATTCGGACACGAGCGCCGTGCGGCGCTCCGCGGTAATCGACATCGTGATACTCCGTCAGTAAGGGTTAGAGAAGGCGGTCGGGCTTCAGCAAACCGTCTTCCAGACGGCAGAGCCCGATCACGCGTTCCCCCGCCATGGCACGGGCGAGCCCGCCATCGGGTCGCGCCGTCGGTGGAATGCGGCCCATGAGATCGACGAGGCTAACTGCCTGCCCATTCGAAAGGCCGAAGGCTTCCGCTTCGGTCAAGGCCAGCGCCGGGATGTCGGCCAGCGCGGTCGCGACCGGAAGCAAGAGGTCCGGAGGAACCGCGGTCATATCGGATGCCGGTTGACATTTGTCCAGCGGAATCGCTTGGGCCTCACTGAATGGCCCGACGCGAAGCCGCCGGAGCACGGCGATGTGGCCCAGCGTGCCGCAGGCCTGGGCGAGGTCGCGGGCCAGGCTTCGCATGTAGACGCCCTTGCCGGATTGGACCTCGAACACCGCCGTGTCGTCGTCGGGGCGGTCGAGCAGCTCGAACCGGTCGACCCGTGCGGGGCGGGGCGGGAGATCCGGGGCGCGGCCGTCGCGGGCCATGTCGTAGGCGCGCTCGCCGGAGACCTTAATAGCCGAGTAGGCCGGCGGCACCTGCATGATGTCGCCCACGAAGCGGGGCAGGGCGGCGCGGAGGGCGCCATCGCTGGGCCGCGCGCCGGAGGTGGCGATGGTGGCGCCGTCGGCGTCGTCCGTGTCGCGTGCGTCACCGAGGCGAAGCGTGAAGCGATAGACCTTGGTCCCGTCCATGACATAGGGGACGGTCTTGGTCGCGGCGCCGAAGGCAATCGGCAGCACCCCGGTGGCCAGCGGGTCGAGCGTACCGCCATGGCCGGCCTTCTGGGCGTCGAAGGCGCGTTTGACCCGGTTGACCACGTCGGTGCTGGTCATGCCTGGCGGCTTGTCGATGATGAGCCACCCGTCGAGCGGGCGGCCGCGGCGTTTGCGCATGAAATGTCCGTGGCAGCAAGGCGCCCGTATAGGCGCGGCGCTCCCCGATGCAAATGCTAGGTGGTCAGGAGTTCGGTCACGATGCTCTCCCATTCGGCCGCCAGCGGCAACGTCGAGGGCGCGCGGCCGGCCCGGCGATACCAGTACGCGGCGTTCCCCTCGTCACCCTCAAGCCGGTGCAGGTGCGCGTGCACCAGGTCGCAGCGGGGCACGCCTTCTCGCTGCTGCACGCATTGGTGGGCGCGGTCCCAATCGCCTTTCGCGGCCCACCAAAGGCCCTGGATCGCGAGATCGGCCCCCGCGTCCGGAGCGGGTTGAGCGAGTGTGGCGCGAAAGGCAACGAGGGGGTTCATGTCAGGTCACGCCTCCCACGGCGAGCACGCGCGCCATCCGGGCGGTGGCGTCATCGGGGTCGCGGAGCAGCCCGGCCGAGTCGGCCAGGCGGAACAACTCGGCGAGGTAGGGAAGCGAGCGGGCCGAGTGCTGGCCGGACAGCATGGTGAAGTGGCTCTGATGTGCGTTGAGGTAAGCCATGAGCACGACGCCGGTGCCGAACAGGCAGGCCGGGGGACGGAGCAGGTGGCGGGCGACGGGGAGGGTGGGCTCGAGGATCTGCCGGAAGGTCTCGACGTCGTCGCGTTGCAGGCACGCCAGCGCGGCCGCGGCGGCGGGCGCGATGACGTCGAGGATGCCGAGCATGGCGTGCGAGTAGGAATCGTCATCGCCGGCGATGAGCTCGGGGAAGTGCAATTCGTCGCCGGTGTAGAGACGCACGCCGCGCGGAAGGTGCCGACGGAGCGCGACCTCGCGGGCCGGGTCGAGCAGGGCAAAGGCGATGCCGTCGATCTTGGCGGCGTTGTCGGTGATGATGTCTAGGCAGGTTGCGAGCGCGTCATCGAGCGAGGCGTGGCCCCAGTAGTTGGCGAGCGCCGGGTCGAACAGCGCGCCGGGCCAGTGGAGAAGGACGGGTGAGCGGGTTTGCGAGAGGATGCGGCCGTATGCGCGCTTGTAATCGTCTGCGCTACGGGCGTTGGCGGCCAGGGCGCGGGATGCGAGCAGGATGATGCGGCCGCCGAGCTTCTCGATCGAGTCGCACTGGGCCTCATAAGCGCCGACGACCTGCGCGATGGTGGCCGTGCTTGGGAGATGGTCGGTGCTGGCGGCGCAGAACAGCGCGGCGCCAGGAGGGGCGGCCGCGAGGCTGCGGCGGATCAGGTCCAATGTGCCCAGCCAGTCGAGCCCGGCGCCGCGCTGCGCCATGTCGGTCGCCTCGGCGATCCCGAGGCCGAGCGACCAGAGGTAGAGCCGGTAGTCGATCGTGGCATCCCAGTCGATCGCGGGGCGGTCGGAAAGCGGGTCGGCGACGATGTGAGCGGCGGTGAGCGCCAAGCGGTTGAAGGGCGGCCCTCCCTGCGGCAGGAGACGGGGCGGCTGCGTCGTGTAGCGTTGAAGCGAGCGACCAGGGCCTGGCAGGGTGAGTGTCGGCATTGGGGCGACATTGGAACGGTCTCGGCAGGTTTGTCACGCCGGATTGTTGGGAGGCGATGGGGTGTTGACGATCGAGCGGGTAACGATACCGACCGAGGCAGCACGCGTGTTGGTGGGCGAATTGGACACCGTGCTGTCAGGGGCGTACCCGCCCGAGCAGCGGCACGGCCTCTCGCTGGATGCCATCTTCCAGCCGCACATCCATTTCTTCGTGGCGATGATGGAGAGTGAGGCGGCCGGCTGCGGCGGGGTCGCGTTGCTCGATGGGTTTGCCGAGGTCAAGCGGATTTACGTCCGGTCGACCTGGCGAGGACGCGGGATCGCGCAAGCCATTATGGCGCGGCTCGCTTCTGTGGCGATCGAGCACGGTTACGGGCTGCTGCGGCTCGAGACCGGGGACGTTCAGTTCGAGGCGCTCCGTTTCTACGAACGGGAGGGGTTCACGGGGTGCGGGCCTTTTGGCGCGTATGCAAGCCTCCCTCCCGCAACGATCACGACCAGCGTATTCATGGAGAAGGCTTTGTAGCAGCCAGGAGCCGGTTCGACTCGTTTCCCGGCCTGTTGCACGGTGCCGGCTCGGAAGGAGCACGCGCGATGGGTGGAAGCAGAGAAGACGCAGTGAGCGAAGCGCTGCGGTTTTTCGACGAGGGTGGCTTCGAACGGCGGCTGGCCGACCTGGTCGCGATCCGGAGCACCAGCCAGGACCCGGGGCACGAGGCCGATTTGCGAGCCTACCTGCGAGAGATCACGCCTTGGCTCGAGCAGCTCGGCTTCACGTGCGCGACCCATGAGAACCCGATTGCCGGGTCAGGGCCGATCCTGCTCGGGGAGCGCCTCGAGCCGGCGGGACCCACGGTCATCACCTACGGGCACGGGGACACGGTCCGGGGATTGGAGGACCAGTGGGAGGCCGGGCTCGATCCGTGGCGGCTCACCCGGCGGGGGGACCGCTGGTACGGGCGGGGCTCGGCGGACAACAAGGGGCAGCACGCCATCAACCTGGCGGCGCTCGAGGCGGTGATCGCGGCGCGGGGAGGAACGCTGGGCTACAGCGTCAAGCTGATCCTCGAGACAGGGGAGGAGAGTGGCTCGAAGGGTCTCTCGGAGTTCGTGGCGGCGCACAAGGAGCGGCTGGCGGCGGATGTGTTGCTGGCGAGCGATGGGCCGCGTTCGCACTCGACGGTGCCGACGCTGAGCACGGGAACGCGGGGAAGCTTCCATTTCGATCTCGTCGTCGACACGAGACCGGGCGGGGTGCACTCGGGCAATTGGGGCGGGATGACGACCGACCCGGCAATCGTGCTGGCGCATGCCATCGCTTCGATTGCCGACCAGCGCGGCAAGATCCTGGTGCGCGACTGGGTGCCGCAGGGGATCAGCAACTCCGTGCGGGCCGTGTTGGAGGCGTGCGAGCTGCGGGCGGAGGGGGAGGCGGCGACGATCGATCCGGAATGGGGGGAGCCGGGCCTGTCGGCGGCCGAGAAAGTCTATGCGTGGACCAGCTTCATCGTGCTGGCGATGCTGTCGGGGCGGCCGGAGAACCCGGTCAATGCGGTGGCGCCGAACGCGTCGGCTCACTGCCAGATTCGTTACACGGTCGACGTCGATCCCGAGCGTTTCGAGCCGGCATTGCGCACGCATCTGGACGCGCATGGGTTCGAGTCGGTGAAAATCGTGCCCTACGGCATCCGCATGCCGGCGCGGCGGTCGGACCCAGGGAGCCCCTGGGTGCAGTGGGCGGTCGGCAGCATGGAGCGGACTTTGGGCAAGCGGGTGCAGGTGATCCCGAACAGTGGCGGCGGGCTGCCGAACGACGTGTTCATGGACCATTTGGGAACGCAGTTGCTGTGGGTGCCGCACAGCTACAATGGCTGCCAGCAGCACGGTCCGAACGAGCACCTTCTGGTGACGCCGGCGCGCGAGGGCATCGCGGCGATGGCCGGGCTTTGGTGGGATCTGGGGGAGGGTGGTGGGCGCGACAGGGATTGAACCTGTGACCCTTCGCGTGTGAAGCGAATGCTCTACCGCTGAGCTACGCGCCCGCCCTGAGCCGCGTCGTGTAAGTTGGCTGCTCTCGCCGTGTCAAGCGCGAGACACTATATGGGCGAGATGCTGCTCCGGATTTGCCTCGCCTTGCTTCTGCTGCCCGCTGCCGTGCGGGCGGAACCCGTGGCGGCGCACTACAACGCGTATGCGGCCGGGCTTAACGTCCTGGTGGTCGACGCGCGCTTCGATCTCACGCCGGCGCGCTACCGGCTGCGGCTCGATTACCGGACGACGGGTGCATTCGGCGTGTTCGTCAGGAGCCAGCAGCAGACCGAAGTCGATGGTGCCCTGGAAGCTGTCCGGGCTGTGCCGCTCCGGTTCACCAGCAGCGGCATCCTGCGCGGCGAGCCACGCGCGACCGAGATCGATTACCGCCAGGGGCAGCCGCTTGTGCGGCAGCTGGTGCCGCCGAACGACAAGGAACGCGAGACCGTGCCGGAGCCGGAGCAGCGTGGGACGATCGACACCCTGAGTGCGATGGCGCAGCTGATCAGCGAGGTGACGCGGACCGGCCGGTGCGAGGGCGCGGTGCGGACCTTCGATGGGCGACGCCTCGCCAGTCTGCGCGCTTGGACGGTGGGCAGCGAGGTGTTGCCGCCGAGCACGGTATCGTCGTTCAGCGGCCCGGCGCTCCACTGTGACTTCGAGGGGCGGCAGCTGGGTGGCTTTATGCTCGACGAGGATCGGGAGCGGCTGCAGCGCCCACAACGGGGCAGCGCCTGGTTCGCGGCGGTGACGGCGGGCGGTCCGCTCGTTCCGGTCCGGATCAGCTTCCACACACGCTGGTTCGGCGACGCGACGCTGTTCATCGCTAAGCCCTGAGCAGAGCGGCGGCGGCGGGCAGCAGATCGGCGAAGGCGGACGCCACAGCGTCGGCGCCGGCGGCCATGTCAGCCGTGCCGTAGCCCCAATCGGCGAAGATTACGGGTATCGCCGCACCCTTCGCGGCGAGAACGTCGTTGCGGTGATCACCGACCATGACGCTGGCGGCCGGGCTGCCACCGGCGGCGGCGATGGTCGCGAGCAGGTGGGCCGGGTCGGGCTTCTTGGTTGGGAAGCTGTCGCCGCCCCCGATCGCATCGAAGCGGTCGGCGACGTGGAGAGCGGCGAGCAGCGAGCGGGCGGGAGCTCCGGGCTTGTTGGTGCAGACGGCGAGCCGCCAGCCGCGAGTTTGGGCCGCGGCCAAGGTGTCGGCGACGCCGGGGAACAGCGTCGAGCACTCCGCGGCATGCGCCGTGTAGTCTGCGAGGAAGACGTTGACGTCGTCGGGGGTGGCCGCGCGCTGCCGGTTCCGCATGGCGCGCTCGACGAGCATAGCGGCGCCGTCACCGATGAAGGCGGCGACCTCGCGCGGCGCGAAGGGCGGCAGACCGCGGATAAGCATCAGGCGGTTGAGGCTGGCGTGCAGGTCGGGGAGGGAATCGACCAGTGTTCCGTCGAGATCGATGACGAGGGTGGGGCGAACCATGTCGCACTCCGACACGAAAGTTTATGGCGCGTCCTTTGACATAGGCGGGAGCTGGCGGCTACGCGGAGCGCATGTCGACCGTTGCCGTCTTGCTTGCCGCCGGCCTGGGCACCCGGATGAAGTCGGCTCTGCCGAAAGCGCTGCACCGGATCGCCGGCAGGCCCATGCTGAACCATCTAATCGCGCAGTGCGAGGCGGTGTTCGACCGGGTCGTGGTGGTGGTCGGCCCGGGGATGGAGACGGTGGCGCAGGCGGCCGCGCCGCACACGGTCGTGGTGCAGCAGGAGCGGCTGGGCACGGCGCATGCGGCGCTGCAGGCGGAGGCGGCGTTTGGGGACGGCGAGGTGGCGGTGCTGTACGCCGACAACCCGCTGATCCGCACCGAGACGATGCGGCGGTTGCTGGCCGCGCGACCCGAGGGCGGGTTGGCGCTGCTGGCGATGCGGGCGGCCGATCCGGGCCGCTACGGCCGGGTTATCGTGCACGACGGCTTTGTCGAGCGGATCGTCGAATGGGCAGAGGCGACCGATGCAGAGCGGTCGGTCGGTTTGTGCAACGCGGGGGTCATGTGCGCGTCCGCTGACGATTTCCGGCGTTGGCTCCGTGCGGTTCAGCCGAGTGCCGCCAAGGGCGAGTTTTACCTCACGGATTGCGTGGCGCTGGCCAATACGGAGGGGCAGCGGGTGACCGCGGTGGAGGCGCCTTGGGAAGAGCTGCGGGGCGTGAACTCGCGCGTCGAGTTGGCCGAGGCCGAGGCGGCGGTGCAGTCTTGGATGCGCATTGCGGCAATGGAGGCCGGCGTGACCCTGACGGAGCCCGGCAGCGTGCAGTTCAGCTGGGATACCGAATTGGCTGCCGACGTGACGGTGGGTCCGAACGTCGTTTTCGGGCCGGGCGTTGCCGTCGAAACAGGGGCGGAGATCCGCGCCTTCAGTCATTTGGAGGGCTGCCGCGTCGGACGGGGGGCGGTGGTCGGGCCGTTCGCGCGCTTGCGGCCGGGGACAGTGCTGGAGGCGGAGGTTCACATCGGCAATTTCGTCGAAGTGAAGGCGACGCGGGTGGGGCGCGGCGCCAAAGCCAATCATTTGACGTATTTGGGCGATAGCGAGGTTGGTGAGAAAACCAACATCGGGGCCGGAACCATCACCTGCAATTATGACGGCTTTAACAAATTCCAGACCAAGATAGGGGCGCGGGTCTTCGTCGGCACTGCTTCGGTGCTGGTTGCGCCGGTGAGGCTGGGGGATGGGGCGTTCGTGGCGGCTGGCAGCGTGGTGACGCGGGATGTGCCGGCCGACGCCATGACGTTCGGGCGGGCACAGCAGGTGGACAAGCCGGGACGCGCAGCCGCGTTCCGTGCGGGTAAGGAGAAGAAATAGATGTGCGGGATCGTCGGCGTCATCAGCACCGAGCCAGCAGCGCCCTTGTTGCTGGAGGCGCTACGGCGGTTGGAATATCGCGGCTATGACAGTGCCGGTATCGCGACACTGGTGGACGGCAAGATCGAGCGGCGCCGCGCGCCGGGCAAGCTCGGCAACCTCGCCGCCGAGTTGGCGCGCGATCCGCTGAGCGGGCTGACCGGGATCGGGCACACCCGCTGGGCGACGCACGGGGCGCCGACCCAGCGTAATGCGCATCCGCATGGCACCGCGCGGGTGAGCGTGGTGCATAACGGGATCATCGAGAACCATGCCGAGTTGCGGGCGGAGCTCGAGGCGGCTGGGCAGTCATTCCAGACTGAGACCGACACGGAGACCGTGGCTCAATTGATCGACCTCCATCTGGGGGCGGGAATGGAACCGGTCGAGGCTGCGCGAGCGGCGTTCGACCGTTTGGAGGGTGCATACGCGGTCGCGCTGATCTTCGCCGGGCACCCGGAGCTGATGATCGGAGCGCAGCACGGCGCACCGCTGGCCATCGGGTTCGGCGAAAGCGGCATGTATCTCGGCAGCGACAGCCTTGCGCTCGCGCCCATGACCCGGCGCATCGCCTACCTGCACGATGGCGACTGGGCGGTCATCTCGCGCAACGATGCCGTCATCTTCGGGCCGGGCGGCGCCAAGGTGAACCGCCCCATCAAGGTCACGATGCAGACGGGCGCGGTGGTCGGCAAAGACGGCTACCGGCACTTCATGGAAAAAGAGCTGCACGAGCACCCGGCGGCGATCGGCCAGACGCTCGCCCGCATGCTCGACCCGGCGGCGCGCGTCGTGACGCTGCCGGAGCTGCCCTTTGATTGGAAGACGGTGCCGCGGCTGACGATCGCAGGATGCGGCAGCACGTTCTACGCCGGGCTCGCTGGGCGGCATTGGATGGAAGAGCTAGCGCGGCTTCCGTCGGACATCGATATCGCAAGTGAGTTCCGGTACCGTGCGCCGCCGATGGCTGTTGGCGGCGTCGGTCTGCTCATCAGCCAGAGCGGGGAGACGGCCGATACGCTGGCCGCGCTGCGCTACATGCAGCAGGCCGGGCAGCACGTCGTCTCGATCTTGAACGTCCCCGAGAGCAGCATGGCGCGCGAGAGCGACCTCGTATTGGAGACGGTGGCGGGGCCGGAGATCGGGGTCGCGAGCACCAAGGCCTTCACCGCGCAGCTGACCGTCCTTGCGTGCCTGGCGATTGCCGCTGGTCGGTCGCGGGGCACGATCGATGCAGACACCGAAGCTCGGCTCGTCGCGGCATTGCTTGAGCTCCCGAGCCGGGCGGCAGAGGTGCTGGCGCGAGAGGACGCGATTCGGAAGCTGGCCGAGCGGATGAGCGAGGCGAGCGACGTGCTCTGTCTCGGACGCGGGACCCAGCATGCGATTGCGCTCGAGGCGGCGCTGAAGCTGAAGGAGATCTGCTACATCCACGCCGAAGGTTATGCGGCTGGCGAAATGAAACACGGGCCGATTGCGCTGATCGATCGACAGGTGCCAATCCTGTCGCTGCTGCCGTCCGGTCCCTTGTTCGAGAAGACCGCGAGCAACGTGCAAGAGGCGGGGGCCCGCGGCGGCCAGGTCGTCATCATCTCCGACGCAGCGGGCTGCGCGCAGATGAAGGGGCTGGCCTCAGACACGCTGGAGCTGCCGAGCGTCGATCCGTTCGTGGCACCGATCATTTACGCCATCGCGGTGCAGATGCTCGCGTATCAGACGGCGCTGCTCCGCGGGACGGACGTGGACCAGCCGCGCAATCTCGCCAAGAGCGTGACGGTCGAGTAGCCGGCCCGCATATCGACCTGCGTTTCGCCCCGTGAGAAGGTGAAAGACCCGTCGAGGGGCTGTTTATCTTGCTTGGAGGAGGACGTCATGTCGGAGGTTCAAACCGCACCGAAGGCGAAGAAGGGTGTGGCCCTCGCGGGCATCACGGCGGGAAACACGGCGCTTTGCACGGTCGGTCACACCGGCAACGATCTCCACTATCGCGGGTACGACATTCTCGACGTGGCCGAGCACTGCGAGTTCGAGGAGATTGCGCATCTCCTCGTGCACGGCTCGCTGCCGAATTCGGCGCAGCTGGCAGCGTACAAGGCGAAGCTGCGGGCGCTGCGCGGGTTGCCCCGCATCGTGCGCGAAGTCCTCGAATCGCTGCCCGCGGCAACGCATCCCATGGACGTGATGCGGACCGGCATCTCCGCCCTGGGCTGCGCATTGCCGGAGAAGGAGGATCACAATGCGCCCGGTGCGCGCGACATTGCGGACCGGATCATGGCGAGTGGCGCGTCCATGCTGCTCTACTGGTTTCATTGGACGCAGAACGGGCGTCGCATCGACGTCGAAACGTCTGACAGCAGCATCGGCGGACATTTCCTGCATCTTCTGCACGGCGAGGCGCCGTCGCCCGCATGGGAGCGGGCCATGCATACGAGCTTGATCCTGTATGCGGAGCATGAGTTCAACGCGAGCACGTTCGCCGCTCGCGTGGTCGCCGGCACCGGAGCGGACATCTATTCAGCCATCGTGGGCGGGATCGGTGCCCTGCGCGGCCCGAAGCACGGGGGAGCCAACGAGGTGGCGCTGGAAATCCAGCAACGCTACGGCAGTCCTGACGAGGCGGAGGCTGATATCCGGCGCCGGGTCGCCAACAAGGAGGTGATCATCGGCTTCGGGCATGCGGTCTACACCGTTGCCGATCCGCGCAACGTGGTGATCAAACGCGTGGCCGAGACGTTGTCGGAGCAGAATGGCGATCGGCTTGGCTTCGAGGTGGCCGACCGGATCGAGGCGACGATGTGGGAAATGAAACGGATGTTTGCGAACCTGGATTGGTTCAGCGCCGTCGCTTACAGCCAAATGCGGATACCGACTGCGATGTTCACGCCGATCTTTGTCATTTCGCGGACGAGCGGGTGGAGCGCGCATGTGCTGGAGCAGCGGGTGGACAATAAGCTGATCCGACCGACCGCGAATTACGTCGGGCCGGAAAACCAAACGTTTGTTCCGCTCGCTCAAAGGTAAAACTGGAACGCGATGGCGTGATTGATTACGCCCTTTGCTGGTTTTGATTGACAAGCAGGTGTCGAACGCGTGACAGCGGAATTAGGTGCGCACTCCTTCGATTCGCAGGCATCATGCTTACGGATCAAGTGCCGCCGGGGACGTAACGATGCAGGGTTTCAACAATAATTTCCTGAGTAACTCGGGCTTCGTGCGACCTCCAATGGCACGTCTGAACTTTGTTAGGGGAGTCGAGTGAATGGCTGAGGAAATCCCAGTCACGCGTCGAGCGCAGGCGATGGCTGTGCGCGCGACAACCAAGACGGCGAGCAATGGTGCAGCCGCGCCGAAACCCGCCCGGAAATCTGCGGCCAAGTCCGCCGAAGCGGAGCCTGCGCCGAGCAGCATGGCCAAATCGAAGAGCTCCAAAGCGGCGGCATCAAAGGCGAGCGCGACGAAATCGGCTCCGGTGAAGGCCAGCGCTGTGAAGGCTGCGCCCTCCAAAGCGGCCAAAAGCAGTTCAAAAGCAGTCGAGACAAAGCCAGCGCCGAAGACGGCATCTGCCGCAAAGAAGTCGGCTGCCGCGCCGAAGGCTGCGCCCGTCGCTGAAGCAACGAAGCGGGGCAAAGGGAAGGCAGAGCCGGCGGCCGAGCCGAAGGCCGCTTTGGCCGCGCCGAAGAAAACCGCCGTGGCGAAGAAGGCAGCAAAGCCGGCGCCAACGAAGGCAGAGGCAGAGCCAGCCAAACCCGCGCCGACGGGTCGAAGCACGAAGGCTGCGGCTCCCGCTCCGGTGGCGGAGGAGCAAAAGCCTGCGGCAAAGCCCAAGCGTGCGGGGAAGAGCTCGAGCGCCGGGTCGAGCGCTGCGCCGGTGCCTCCCCCGAAAGCCGCCTCCACGAAGAAAAGCGGGCGGAAAAGCGGAACGACGGCGGGCGCCTGATACTCGCTGTCTGGACAGAATGCGTGGCTGGAATGGTATCCAGCCACGCACTGGTCAGTGCAGTTCGAAGGCCGTCTGAAAGAATTGTGGGCCGCCGAAATTGCCTGACTTCAGCGCAACCAGTAATGGCGCCGCACCACCCTCGGCGTAGGTCCATGGCACGCCCGGAGCGATCTCCGCCCCTATCCTGAGGCGCTTGATCCCGAGAGCGGACACGACGGCTCCACTCGTTTCGCCACCAGCCACGACCAAGCGGCGAACGCCACGTTCGACCAGCGTTCTGGCGATTTGGGACATTGCCGTTTCGACCAATGAGCCGGCTGCTTCGCGGCCCAATTTGGCCTGCAGCGCGGCAACCCGGTCGGGCGTCGCAGAGGCGGCGATGACGATCGGCGCATTGCCGAGCCTCGTCTCGGCCCAACCGATCGCTTGCCGCGTCAGTTCGCCCGAGTCCGGCGTTTCAAGCGGATCGAGCTCGAGGGTAGGGAGCAGGTCTCGCGATGTCGAGATCTGCAGCAGCGTGGCGCGCGAGCACGATCCCGCCAGCACCGCAGCCGAGCCAGTGACGGCGGGCAGGTCATCCGCGCTTTCGGCCGACAGCAAACCACGCTGGCGGAAGTTTTCAGGCAGCCCCATCGCCACGCCGGAGCCGCCGGTGACGAGCGTGTGTTGCGCCACCGCGGCTCCGATCGAGAGCAGGTGCTCATCGGCGACGGCATCGACGATCGCGTAACGGCGGCCCTGCTCGCGGAGGCGCGTCAGGGCGTCGCGGATCGCGCCGGGGCCAGCAGCGACCGTTGCGAACGGGACGAGGCCTACCGTTCCTTCCGTCTGACGCGAGAGGACGCGCACGAGGTTCGCGTCCTGCATCGGGGTGAGGGGGTGGTCCTGCATCCCGCTCTCGCTGAGCAGGGTGGAAC
Organism: Acetobacteraceae bacterium; assembly: GCA_032249615.1. Classification (GTDB taxonomy): domain Bacteria; phylum Pseudomonadota; class Alphaproteobacteria; order Acetobacterales; family Acetobacteraceae; genus JAVVHH01. Next base: position 3,096 of record JAVVHH010000058.1, on the reverse strand, counting down.
CGACGAAAAGATGACCCTGGAAAACCGTGCGGGCGTTGGCTGGAAACGCCGGGCAGGCGATGGCGAAACCGCAATCCAACCTGGCCACAAGAGCGTCGGCAACCGGACCGATATTGCCGGCCGGGGTGCTGTCGAAGGTCGAACAGTATTTGAAGAAGAATTGGCGGCAGCCGGCGCGCTGAAGCCAGGCGAGGGCGGCAAGGCTCTGTTCGACGGCCTCCGCCGCCGGGATCGTGCGCGATTTAAGCGCGACGACGATGGCATCGGCATCCGGAACGGGGTCGCCGGAACTTGGCACCCCGATGAGTTGAACGGTTCGCATTCCGTTCCGCACGAGCATCGAGCAAAGGTCCGTCGCGCCGGTGAAATCGTCAGCGATACAGCCCAGGAGTGTCATGGTTTTGACTCCAGCAGATCGAGGAATTGGCGGGCGCGGTCGATCCAGCGCGGCAGAGCCTGGCCCGCGGCACGCGCCGCTTCGGCCATGTCATGACGGAGATCGCCGTCGAACAACACCCGGCGCAGGCACTTGCCAAAGGTTGCCATGTCGTCGGGCGGCGTGATCGCGCCGGCTTCGGGCGGCAGCAGTCCGTCGGCATTGGCCCCGGCGGTGACGAGGGCGGGTATGCCACGCTGCATCGCTTCGGCGACCGCGGTGGGATAGCCTTCCCACCGGGATGCCAGAGCGAAGACCGTTGCGTGGCGCCACTGGTGCTCAAGGGCTTCGGGAGGTGGGTCGGCGAGAACGGTGACGCGCGCCGCCAGGGCGAGATCGTGGACTTGTTGCAGGAGTTCGCTGACGTAGGCGGGTTCGCGTTGCGAGTCCCCCGCGATCACGAGGTGCCAAGGAAGGTCGAGCAGGCGGGAGACGGTCTGGAGCAGGCGATCGTGACCTTTGCGCCGGGTCAGAACGCCGGCGGAGAGGATGAGCGGAGCTTTGGGATCAGGACTGGCGAGGGCGGCGTCGCGCATGCCAGGAGGAACTGCGGACGCGCTGACGGCGAATTCGGCGTGGAGGCGCTCGGCCACGGGTGCGCTGGTTGCGACGACCCGGCGCAGCCTCATCAGCATGGCGCGCTCGACCGAGAGGGTGCGCGCGCGCGCGACATCGTCCCGCCCGGAAGCGGCGGCGATGTGGTGAATCAGGGCAACCGCATCAGCCCTAACCAACTCCTCGAGCCGGTCCTGCAGTCGCGGGAGAAGCATGCCGTCGACGATCGGGATGGCTGCGGAGGGAAAGACCGGAGCGTTGCCGGTGAGGATATCGACCCGGACGCCAAGGCAGCGTAGCCCGTCGGCGAGACCGCTGATGTAATCGGCACCGCCTCCGCCACCCGTTTCAGCAGGCGGTGGGAGGGCAAAAGCGAGATGCATGGCGCCCGCCTATCATGGGCGTGCGGCCGCGTCACGCCTGGCGGGTGAGGGCGACCCGGCAATCGCCCGGGATGGTGTTGCCGGCGGCGCCGTAGCGCGGTCCTGCAGGCATCAACCGCGCGGCGCGAACGACCATGCCGATGATCTCGCCCTGCACCCGCAAGGCTCGTTCAAGCAGCATCTGGTTGCGGACGGACAGTTCGCGCAGTCGCGTGCCCTGCTCGGGGGTAATTTGCTCGGGATCGAGCGCCTGAGCGGCCGCGAGCTTGTCCGCGAGAAGGGCAACGGCGGCATCGGCGTCATGGCCTTCGAGCGCTTCGTTCTCGGCGGTGAGAATGGCTTCGAGCTTCAGAGCGGCATCGATCATTTGGCGTGTTCCTGCATCCGGATCATCTGTTGCATGATGGGTTGAGCGAGACCGAGACCGCCTTGAGCGGACATCTGCTTGGCGATGGCGGTGACCATCATCGGCTTCCAGGCCGCCTCTGCCTCGCCGCCGCCGAATATGGATTTCGACAGGTCGACGGTGTCGAAGATCGGGCTGAGAAGCTGGTTGATGGCCATAGCTTCGAAATCGGCTGCGGCTTTCTGGAGCTTCTGCTGCTGTGCCGCGGGCAGCGAGCTCGGGGCGGCGGGGGGTGTTCTGTCTATCATCGGAACTGGAGATCCGCCTGGAGGGCACCGGCTGCTTTGATCGATTGCAGGATGCTGATCATGTCGCGGGGTCCGACGCCGAGTGAGTTGAGGCTGGCCACCAAGTCGCGCAGGGTGACGCCGCCGCGAAGGATGCCGAGTTTGTGGTCCGACTGCGTATCTACCTGAATGTTGGTTCGCGGTGTGACGACGGTGGAGCCGCTAGAAAACGGTCCGGGCTGGCTGACCTGCGGGTCTTCGGTCACTCGGATGGTCAGGTTGCCTTGGGCGATCGCAACGGTGCTGATGCGGACGTTGTCGCCCATGACGACCGTTCCGCTGGCCTCGTCGATGACGACCATAGCGGGGGTGTCGGGCTCGATCTGGAGATCCTCGATGCGGGCGAGGGTATCGACGGCGTCGCGGCCCGCGAGAGAGATCGCGACGGTGCGAGGGTCGGTCGCGCGGGCGCCGCCACCCAGGACGCGGTTGATGGCATCCGCGATGCGGCGTGCCGTGGTGAGGTCTGGGTTGCGCAAGCCGAGCCGCAACCCGGCGCGACCATCGAATCGAAACGGCACTTCCCGTTCCACGGTGGCGCCGTTGGCGATCCGAGCCGAGGTGGGAACGCCGCGGGTGACGGAGGCGGCCGCGCCTCTTGCCGCAATGGCGGATGTGGCCATCGCGCCCTGCGCCACGCCGTAGACCTCACCATCCGCGCCGAGCAGGGGCGTGACGAGCAGAATACCGCCCGTCAGATCCTTGGCATCGCCGAGCGCGGAGACCGCCACGTCGATTCGGCTGCCGCTGCGGGCGAATGCGGGCAGGCTTGCGGTGACCATGACGGCCGCCACGTTCTTGGTTTGCAACTTGGTTTCTTGATCGCGCGTGTTGACGCCCAGACGCTCGAGCATGCCGATCAGCGACTGCCGGGTGAAGACTGCGCTGTCGAGACGGTCGCCGGTGCCGTTCAGGCCGACGACGAGACCGTAGCCGACCAATTGGTTATCACGGACCCCCTCCACATCGGCGACGTCCTTGATCCGGACGGAGGCGTTGCCCTGTTGCGCCAGCATGCAGAGGCCGGCG
>JAVVHH010000057.1:0-23632 GCA_032249615.1 Acetobacteraceae bacterium | reverse complement strand
GCCGAAGACAGCGCCAACCGCGAGCGCCAGTGGAATGGCGAGCCAGGGCGCGAGGCCAAGTTGCGTGGTTACCAGCGCCGCGTAGCCACCGAGCGTGAGGAAACCGCCATGGGCGAAGTTGATGATTTTCAGGACGCCGTAGACGATCAGCAACCCGGCGGCGACCACGAAGAGGATCGCCGCCGTCGTGATGACGTCTAGGCCGAGGCTGACCACCCTACCCCTTCAGCTTGGGGCACTGATTGCCGGGCGAGACGTCCGGGAAGGTCTGGATCACCTTGACGCTGCCATCGCTCTGGACCTGGCCGAGATACATCGTCAGCGCCGCGTGGTGTTCCTTATCCATCGAGACCGTTCCGCGCGGGCCGTTGAAGGAGACCTCGCCGAGCGCCTTCAGCACCTTGGCCGGGTCGAGGCTGCCGGCTTTCTCGACGGCGGCTTTGTAGAGATAGATCCCGTCGTATTCAGGCTCCGACAGGTCGTTGGGCGTTTTCATGTCGGCGCCGAACTTCTTTTCCAGCCCGGCCTTGAACGCCTTGTTCGCCGGGTTGTCGAGGCTGGTCAGATACGATTGCGCGATGTAGACGCCGGTCGCATCCGCCCCGATCGACTTCGCGGTTCCTTCGTCCACGCCTAGATTGCCGAACAGCAGCGTCGCCCCAGAGGCGCGCAGCTGCTTCGTCAGCGTCACGTTCGGCGCACCACCTGCGGTCGACGAGATCAGCGCGTCCGGCTTCTCGTTGCGGATCTTGCTAATGACCGGAGTCCAATCCGACGCATCCATCGGCAGGTATTCATCACCGACAACTTTGCCGCCCTTTGACTCAATGTATTTCCGGGTGAATTCGAGCATTCCGCGGCCGAACGCGTAGTCGCTGCCGGCCAGGAAGAACGTCTTCGCCCCCTTCTCCTTCATGAAGTAGTCGACGATCGGCGCGACCTGCTGATCCGGCACCCAGGCATCGACGTAAAGGTTGGGGCTGCACGACCGGCCCTCGTAATACGACACGTAGATGTACGGCGTCTTGCTCCGGTTCACGATGGGCAAACCGGCATTGCGCGCCGCACTCGTCTCCGGAGCGATGATCGCGTTCACCTTCTGCTGGAGGATGAGCGAGGTGAAGGCTTTGACCGCGCCGTCCGCGCCTGATCCGTCATCGGCGATGTCGAGCGAAACGGGGCGACCGAGGATGCCGCCCTTGGCATTGATCTCGTCGGCAGCGAGTTGGGCCGCCTGCACGACGGACGGCGCGACGACCGAGTTGGCGCCGGACAGTCCCACGGGGACGCCGATCTTGATCGGGTCGGCGGCCCGGACCGGGCCGGACGCGAGCAGCGCGCCCGCCATGAGGACGCCAGAGAGAAATTTCGTTTTGGCCACGGTCGCCTCCAGTTGATTGAACAAACGATGCAGACACTAGGCCACGGACAGGTGCCGCTTGGCGAGCATCATATGCACGCCCTTGTTGCCGTCGACCGTCTGGGTGACGCGCAGGTCGCCGATCAGCGAGCAGAGCATGTACGCCTGATTGCGCGACAGATTGGTGCGCCGGCAGATGTGCTCGACCATCTCGCGGACGGCCTGCTTGGCGGCGTCATCGAGGTCTTCGTCGAGCCCGATCGACATCAGATGCGTCTCGGTTTCCGCAAATGGCCACTTGATCGGCATGTCCTTGCGGACAGAGAGCCGGAAGGTGCCGGAGAGGCCGGTCTCCAGCGCGGTGATGCAGACTTCGCCGTCGCCCTGGACGCCATGGCCGTCGCCGGCCATGAACAGGGCGCCCTCGTTGAAGACGGGGAGGTAGAGCGTCGTGCCGGGCTTGAGCTCCTTGTTGTCCATGTTGCCGCCGAACGCGCGCGGCACCGGCGAGCCGCAGCGGCCCCAAGCTTTGGGGGGTGCCACGCCGATGATGCCGAAGAAGGGGTCGAGCGGCAGTTCGGTGCCCCAGGGCAGGGTGCAGACGCCGCGCTCGCGGTCGATGGTGGGGTGGATCGTTTCGTAGTCGGTGAACTCGTCCGGCAGGGTGCCGAGCAGCGGCAGGATGGCAACGAAGCCCCAATCCATGGTCGGCTTGGCGTCCAGGATATCGACCTGCAGGGTGTCCCCGGGTGCGGCGCCGCGAACGTAGATAGGCCCGGTCATGAAATGTGGCCCCGGACCCGGCGGCAGCCCGTCGAGCGCGGCGAGATAGTCGGCGGGCACGCGCGACGCCTCCGGCAGGCTCTCGCGGCCGCCTGCGGGGAACGAGGCGAGCGTGACCGTGTCGCCAGACTCGATCTCGAGGACTGGTGGCGTGGTCGCGTCGAGGTAGCCGAGCACCATCTTGTCGGGGGTTGCCGGGATGTCGTGATGAGCCAAAAGCGTTCTCCTGTGGTGTGATCAGACGGACAGGAAGCGGGCGAGCCGATCCCGGTCCATCTCGTCGGCGGTGCCGCTGGCCGCGACCGCGCCGCGGTCGAGCACGACGAAGCGGTCTGCGAGTTGGCGGGCGAAGTCGAAATACTGCTCGACCAGCAGGATCGAGAGGCTTCCCTTGAGGGACGCGATCACCGATTCGATTGATTTGACCACCGATGGCTGAATGCCCTCGGTGGGTTCGTCGAGCACGAGCAGGCGCGGTCGGCCCATCAGGGCGCGGCAGATGGCGAGCTGCTGTTGCTGGCCGCCGGAAAGGTCGCCGCCGCGGCGCCGCCACATCTGGCGCAGCACGGGGAACAGGGCGCAGACCTCGTCGAGCCACGCCGGGTCGCGAATGCCGTGCGCCTTTTGGGTGATGAGCAGGTTCTCGGCGACGGAGAGGTCGGCGAAGATCTCGCGCCCCTGCGGCACGTAGCCGAGGCCGGCGCGGGTGCGGCGGAACGAGGGCCAACCCACGATGTCGGCGCCGCTGAGCGTGATCCGGCCCGCGCTGGGCGCGAGCAGGCCGACCAGGCAACGCAGCAGCGTGGTCTTGCCTGCGCCGTTACGGCCGAGCAGGGCCAGACACTGGCCTTCCTCCATGGCCATCGAGACGCCGCGCAGGATCCGCGCGCTGCCGTAATGCACGTCCAAACCGTCGATCGAGAGGTGCGCGCTCATCGGCCGATATAGACCTCGATCACCTGCGGATCTCGCCGGGCGTCCGCCATGCTGCCTTCGAACAATGCGCGTCCCTCGTGCAGCACGGTGACACGATCGGCGACCTGCTCGACGAAGTCCATGTCGTGCTCGACGACGACGATGCTGCGTTCGGGTCCGCGGAGCGAGCGCACCAGGGCGGCGGTGTGCTCGGTTTCCGTGTCGGTCATGCCGGCCACCGGCTCGTCCAGCAGCAGCACCTTGGGTTCCTGCATCAGCACCATGCCGATCTCGAGCCATTGCTTCTGGCCGTGGGACAGCGTGCCGGCCGGGCTGTGCCGTTGCGCGGCGAGGCCGACCGTTTCCAGCACGCGCTCGATCGCCGCGTGCTTGGCGGCGCGCCGCACCATGATCTCCCGCAGCAGCGAGCGCCGGTGCAGCCGCAGCGCGAGATCGAGGTTGTCAAAGACGGTCAGCGCCTCGAAGACGCTGGGCCGCTGGAACTTGCGGCCGATTCCGGCCAGCGCCCGCTCGACCTCGCTGAGACCGGCCAGATCGGTGCCGCCATCCAGCGTGACCCGGCCGGATCGCGCCCGCGACTTGCCGGTCAGCACGTCGAGAAGGGTGGTCTTGCCGGCGCCGTTGGGGCCGATCAGGCCGTGCACCTGGCCGTATTCGATGGAGAGACTCAGGCCGTCGAGCGCCACGAACCGACCGAACGCCACGGTCACGTCGGTCACCGCCACCGCAATCATGGGGCGCGCAGCCGCGGCAGCGGGCCGCGCGACAGATCCGTCATCCAGGCGCGGGAGCGGTTGCGCAGGTCGAGCAGCCCGTTCGGCAGCAGCAGGACGGCGGCCAGCACCAGCAGGCTGAGCACGAATGGCCAGAGCGTGGGCGCGGCGCCCGCCAGCCAGAACTTTGCGCCGTTGATCAGCGCGGCCCCGAGGATGGCGCCGCACAGCCCGCCGCGGCCGCCGATGGCGACCCAGACCGCAATCTCGAGCGAGAGCGCCGGGTCGAGCAGGGACGGGTTGATGATGCCGACCTGCGGCACGTAGAGCGCGCCCGCGACGGCGGCGATGCAGGCCGAAAGGCACCAGGCGGCCAGCTTCAGCCACAGCGTGTCGTAGCCGAGGAAGCGCAGGCGCGGCTCGTCGTCGCGGATGGCCGTCAGGAGCCGGCCGAAGCGGGACGCCAGCAGGAGGCGGCCGCCGAGGAGCACGACCAGCACGGCGCAGCCCGACAGCGTCGCCAGCAGGACCGCGGCCGGCAAGCTTCCCGCCGGCAGCCCGGCCACGCTGCGGAACCCGGTCATCCCGTTATTGCCGCCGAAGCCGGTATCGTTGCGGAACATCAGCAGCATGGCGGTGTAGGTCAGCGCCTGGGTGATGATGGAGAAATAGACGCCGTTGACCCGCGACCGGAACGAGACGTAGCCGAAGGCGAAGGCGAGCAGGGCTGGTAGTGCGAGGATGGCGAGCGCGGTAGTGGCCGGGCTGTCGAACAGGCTCCACCAGGACGGGAAGCCGCCATGGCCCATGAACAGCAGGAAGTCCGGCAGCACGTGTGTCTCGGCGAACGCGGTCCGGAGGAGGTGCATCGCGCAGAGGTAGCCGCCGAACGCGAAGAACAGGCCATGGCCCAGGCTGAGCACGCCCGCCCCGCCCCACATCAGGTCGACCGACATCGCCAGCAGGGCGAAGCACATGATCTGCCCGAGCAGGTTCACGCCGTAGATCGGCAGGGCCGGCAGCGGCACCACGCCGAGCGCAGAAAGCGGGAGCAGCACGATGACGAGGCCGAGCAGGCCGCCGGCCGTCAGCGTGCCGCGGTCGAGCACGCCGCTCATCGGCGCCCCCGGGTGGCGACCAGCCCCTCGGGCCGCCATTGGATGATGAGGATGATCAGCAGCAGCGCGATCACCTTTGCCGCAACCGCGCCGTAGTACGGCTCGATCCCGACGTTGACCAGCCCTACGCCGAGCGATGCCAACGCCGTTCCGGCCAAGCTGCCGACGCCACCGAGCACGACGACCATGAAGCTGTCGATGATGAAGCCGGTGCCCATGGTCGGGTTCACGTTGTAGATCGGCGACAGCGCCAGGCCGCCCAAGCCGGCCAACCCGGCCCCGAAGCCGAACGCCGCCATGTCGATCCGCCGCGACGAGATGCCGACGCAGCCCGCCATGCCGCGGTTCTGCGTCACCGCGCGGATGAACAGGCCCAGATCGGTCAGGCGCAGCAAGGCAGCCGTCGCCAGTAGCGCGAGGGCGGCGAAACCGATCGCAAACAGGTGGTTCCAGGTGACGAGGAAGTCGCCGACGAGGTTGACGCCGCCGCGTAGCCAGGGCGGGGTCATGAATTGGAGGTTCTGCGTGCCGAAGCCGACGCGCACCAGGTTGATCAGCAGCAGGCTGATGGCCCAGGTCGCCAACAGCGTCATCAGCGGGCGCTGGTAGAGGTGGCGGATGACGGCGAGCTCGATCACGACGCCGGCCGCGCCGGTGATGACGAACACGACCGGGATCGCGAGCAGCGGATACCAGTCGACCCAGGCAGGCGCGGCCATCACGAGCGCCTGCTGCACGCAGTAGGTGACGTAGGCCCCGAGCATGATCAGCTCGCCCTGTGCCAGGTTGATGACGCCCATCAGCCCGAAGATGATCGCCAGCCCGACGGCGGACATGAACAGCACGCTGCCGGCGCTAATGCCGTTGTAGAGCAGCGATAGCGCGTTGCCGATGGCGACGCGGCGGTCGACGCGGGCGATCGCGCCATCGAGCGCGGCGGAAACGGCGGGGTCGGCGCTGAACGCCGGGTCTGCCCGCAACGCGCGCAGACGGGTGGCGGTGGCCGACGTGGCGGTGTCGCCGATGGTTCTGATCGCGTCGATCCGCCGTTGCGGGTCCGCCGCATGCAGCCCGGCTTCGGCCTGCATGTCGCGCAGCGCGGATACCACCGCCGGGTCGTGGGCGCGCTCGAGGGCGGCCGGGACCAGGTTGGCCGGCAGGCCGTCGCTGCGGCGGCCCAGGGTGCGGACCGCGGCGAGGCGGTCGCGGGCCGGGGTGTCGGCGAACAGGGTCAGCGCGGCCGAGACCTGCTCGAGCACGACCCGCGCCCGCAGGCTCGGCAGCGGCGCCCGGCTGTCGGCGGGCAACGCGCCGGTCTGCAGGGTCGCGGCGTCCACGGTGCCGCCCGGTCCGGTCAGCACGGCCTCGCCGTTGGCGCCGCAGTGGAGCGCCTTGCCGGAGAAGGCGGCGGCTACCGCTAACCCCCATTGGGCATCCGCCGGGGAGAGGCCCGGCGCGGCGTCGAGCAGCAGGCGCAACCCCGCCAAACTCTCCGCGGCGCCGGTCCCGCAGAGCTGCGCCAGCACCGCCCGCCGGTCGATCGCCTCGGCCCGCGCCGACGCGACCGCCATCATCGCGAGCAACACGCCCGCCGCGACCCGGCGCATCATCGCCGTCATCGGTGGAACGCTTAGCCGTAGGGGCTGAACGGCACCGGCTTTGGGGTGTCCTTCGACTGCCACAGCACGTCGAAGCCCTGCTTGTCGTTGACGGAGCCGATGAACACGCCGCGCCCGACGTAGTTGTTCTCGCTCGTCATCGACAGCGTGTAGCCGGACGGGCCCTCGAAGCTGAGACCGCCGAACGCGCTGCGCACCGCCGGCACGTCGAACGACCCGGCCTTCTTGGCCGCCAGCGCCCACAGGTGCACACCGTCATAGGTGGACACCATGGGGTCGATCACCGTGTCCGGGCTGTAGGGGGCGCCCGACTTTTTCACATACGCGCCCCAATCGGCGATGAACTTCTGGTTGCGCGGGCCCGGCGCGTTCTGCAGGTAGGCCCAGCAGTTCAAGGTGCCGACCAGCCCGTCGGTCTTGAGGCCCTCCAGATCGGCCTCGACCATGTCCAGCCCCAGAACGGGCACGTCGGTCGGCTTGACGCCCTGGTTGACGTATTCGCGCAGGAAGTCCGGGATCGAGCTGCCGACCACGGTCAGCACGACGATCGGCTGGCCGCCGCCGGCACTGGCGAAGCTGCGGATCTGGTTGACGAGATTTTGGAAGTTGCTGAAGCCGAACGGGACATATTCCTCCTGCCACGCGGCCGGCTGGATGCCCTTGCTGGTCCAATAGCCCTTGAGAATCTTGTTAATGGTGCGCGGCCAAACGTAGTCGCTGCCGAGCATGAAGAACCGCTTGGCGCCGACCCCCTCGGACCCCATCAGATAATCGACCGCCGGCAGCACCGAGCTGGCCGGTGGCGAGTTCAGGTAGACGACGTTCTTGGAGTTCTCCTCGCCCTCGAAATGCAGCGGGTAGAAGAGCAGGCCGTCATTCTGCTCGACGACCGGCAGCACCGATTTCCGCGAGACGGACGTCCAGCAGCCGAACAGGGCGGCGACCTTCTGCTCCTGCAACAATTGGCGGCCCAGCTGCGCGTAGGTCGGCCAATCCGACGCCGGGTTGGTCACCACGATCTCGACCTGGCGGCCGAGCACGCCACCGGTGGCGTTAAGCTCGTCGGCAGCCATCTTGGCCACGTAGTTAAGTCGCCCCTCGAGGTTGGCCATCGTGCCGGAAGACGAGAACAAGCAGCCGAGCTTGACGGTGTCGGCAGCCCAGGCAGGGCGCAGGATGGCGGGCATCGCCAGGGGCGTTGCGGCGGCGATCTTGAGGAAGCTGCGTCTTGACCCAGTGCTCATATTTTAAATCCCTTGTTGCTGCGGTTCTGACCACAACCGGATCGCTCCCGTTCGGGGGCGGCGCATTGCTTTATTGTGCGAGAGAGTGATGCAAGCGATGTGCCGCGGCGGCGCGGGGTCCGCGCTCAATTGAAACGGCGCGGTGCAACGCGAGCCTGTGGCGCGGATTTATCTCGGGCGCTGTCGAGGAGCTGCACCGATGACACAACAAGTACCGATCGATGAGGCGAGCCTATCCACCGCCGAGGCCGAGGGCGGCACGCTGGAGGCGGCGCCCGGGGTCGCCTACCGCCGGTTCGTGTTCGTCAACGTCGTGTTCGTGGGCAAGCCCGGCGGACGGGATTGGGTGCTGGTGGACGCCGGCCTCCCCGGCTGCGCCGAGAGCATCGTGCGCAGCGCCGCGGAGCGGTTCGGCGACGCGGTCCCGCGGGCGATTGTGATGACGCACGGGCATTTCGACCACGTTGGCGTGCTGGAGAGTTTGGCCGAGCGGTGGGACGTGCCGGTGTACGCCCACCCGCTCGAGCGCCCTTATCTGGACGGCTCGGCGTCTTATCCGAAGGCGGACCCGACCGTGGGGGGCGGCGCCATGGCGCTGCTCTCGCCGCTCTACCCGCGCAGCCCGGTCGATGTCGGCGCCCGTCTGCGCGACCTGCCCGCGGATGGGAGTATCCCTGAGATGCCGGGCTGGCGGTGGATGCACACGCCGGGTCACTCGGTGGGGCACGTGTCGCTATGGCGCGAGGCGGACCGGACGCTGATCGCGGGGGATGCGTTCATCACGGTGGCGGGCGAGAGCGCCTATGCGTCGGCGGTCCAGGCGCCGGAGATCCACGGTCCGCCGAAATACTTCACCCATGATTGGCAGGCGGCGGAGCGCTCCGTGCGCGAACTCGCCGCGCTCGAGCCGGAGGTGGTCGTGACCGGGCATGGCCGCGCGCTGCATGGGCCAGCGATGCGGGACGCCCTGCGCACGCTGGCGCGGGACTTCCAAACGCTGGCCGTCCCGCAGGCTGGCCGCTACGTGGACGACCCGCAGCGTGCCCAGGATGGGAGCGCCTACAAGCCGGCCTGACCGGCCGCTACTGACCGGCGGGCTGGAACAGCTTGAGGTCGATGCTGTTCACCATCGCGGCATAGCCGGCCGGGCTCGGGTGGAGGTGGTCACCGGAATCGTATTCCGGACGCGACCTGGTGGGCTTGTTCGGGTCTTGCACGGCGGCCGCGAAGTCGATCACGCCGTCATAGGCCTTGCTAGTGCGGATCCATTCGTTGAGGGCCTCGCGCTTCGCCTCGCCTTCCGGCGTCCAATAGGCAGCGCCCTCGAACGGGGTCAGCGTGGCGCCGTAGATGCGCAGGCCCCGCTCGTGCGCCCGGTCGATCATCTGCCGATGGCCGGCGATCAACTCGTCGACGGTCGGCGAGGCGTTGGCGCCGCCGACGCCGATGTCGTTGACGCCCTCCAGGACCGTCACGTGGGTCACGCCGGGCTGGGCCAGAACGTCGCGGTCGAACCGGGCCAGCGCGTTCGGTCCGACGCCGTCTAGCAGCACGCGGCCGCCGCCGATTCCGCCGTTGACGACGGCCATGTGCGTGCCGGCGGCAGCCAGGCGCGCCTCGAGCAGGTTCGGCCAGCGCTTGTTCTGGTCGGTGCCCGATTGCGTGCCGTCGGTGATCGAGTCGCCAAACGCGACCAATACGCCGGCCGCATCCGGCCTGGTGACCTCGACCCGGCTGAGAAAGAACGAGGAGGCGGAGGCCAGGCCATCGCCGCGCCGGTATGCCGTGGTGGCGGCGACCGGGAAGCTGGGGGCGCCCGCGTGGTTGCCGGGTTCCGAGAGGTAATTCACCTGCCAAGACGCTGGATGGACGCTGACCGGCGATTTCCAGGTCGAGGTGTCTTCCGGAAGGTAGAGGTCCACGACCAGGTCGCCGGAGTCCGGCACGGCAAGGTCGACCGGGTCGCTGACGAGCAGGGCGCCGGGTGGCACGGTCGGATGGGCGAGGCCGCCGAAGGTGAGAGCATGGTCGGTGGCGGCATCGATCGCTGCGCCGGCGGTGCGCCGGGCCACGTGCGCCGCGCCGATCCGCAGCGGCAGCGTACCGAGGCTGTTCGACACCACGACGCGCACGCGCGGACCGCCCAAGGAGACGTGGACGATCTGCCGGAGCGTCTGGTCTTTGATCTGCAGTGGCGAGGCTCCGCCGACCGGCAACTCCTGGTTGGGCGTCGCGTCCTTCACGGCCTGCGGCACGTCGCGCACCCAGGGATAGGCCTGGGCAGAGGCGGGCAGGGATTGCGGCGGCTGGTTGAGACGGGCGGCTTGCGGGGCCGTCCAGGTCGCAATCCAGCGGTCTGGGCCGGCTTGGGCGTTCACCTGCGCCCGGACGGGGAGGGCGGCGAGCAGTGGGGCTGCGATGAGGAGCGCTCGCCATTGTCCGTGCCGTGCGACCTTACTGGTGGCGTGCATGTTCCCCTCCCGATTGTTTGGGGAACGATAGGGGCAGGCGCGCGGGGCTGACAATGACCCGCGTGCCGGCCTGCTACCCCCTGTTGCGCAGGATGGCGCCGAGCTTCAGCAATCTCCGCAGCATCGTCAGGCCTCCAGGGAAACAGATGATTGCTGCCAAGAAGACGATGTAGGACGCCGCCGCCAGCAGTACGAGCCCGGGAATGCCGTCGGGCCGCACGGTGTCGAGCGCGGCCAGAGCAGCCACCGTCACCCCGGTTGCCACGGCGAAGGGCAGCAGGGCCGTCACCAGCGCGCGCGTCGATACCGGGCCCGACCGGGTCGCCACGCGCAGCAACAGGGGAGTTTGAAGGAAGAAGAAGCAGATCGCGGACAGCATGGCGACGCCGATGACGCCCCAGATGATGCCCAGCGCGAATGAGATCACGCTCAGCACGGCCGTCGTGGTCGAGACCCACATCAGCTCCTTGGTGCGGTCCTGGCTGGTGAGCAGCCAGCCGCCGCTGGCGAATAACGGGGCGACGAGGCCGCCGCTCGCAATCCAGCCGAAGACCGGTATCGTGCCCTCCCACTTGGTGCCCAGCAGAAGCAGGAGCAGCGGCCTGGCGAGAGTGATCGCGAAGACGAGCCCGGGCAGGTAGGCGAGGAGCATCGTCTGGATCATGATGAAGTAATTCGCCGCATACCGCTCCGGCACGTCGACGAGACGTGACAGCATCGGCACGGCGACCCGGGAGACCGGCGCCGTGATCTGCGACAGCGGCCTCACGACGAGGTTGTAGCTCGTGTCGTACAAGCCCAGCGCCACCGGCCCGCCGAACACGCCGACCAGGATGTTGTCGGCCGACATGCTGAAATACGTGGCCATGTTGGAGCCCATCAGATTTGCCCCGAACCGCACCATGGACCCGATCCCCGCCTCTCGCCGCGGCCAGCTCGGGCGCCACCTTGTGAAGCACCAGAGGATCACGAGGCTGCTGAGGGAGGTGCCGACCTGCATCAGCACGAGCGACCAATAGCCTAGGCCGGACCAAGCCGCCGCCAGCCCCGCCACCACGCCGACGAACTGGCAGCCAGCGTCTGCGATGGCGAGCGGGCCGAAGCGCAGCTGGCGGTTGAGCAGCGCCGCGGGCAGCACCGACAGCGAGGTCAGGAAGATGAGGCTCCCCAGCACGGCGGTGATCGCGAGCGTGCGGGGCTCGCCGTATAGCCATGCGATAAGCGGCGCGAGGGCGACCGTGAGGACCGTGAGGCCGAGGCCGATCAGCGCGTTGATCCAGAACAGCGCCGACACTTGCTTCTGGGTGACCTCTGGACGCTGCACCACGGCTTGAGCGAACCCGAGATCGTTCAGCACCTGGACGAAGCCCAGAACGGGGGCCACCATCGCGATCAAACCGAAATCGCGAGGGTCGAGCAGCCGGGCGAGAGCGACGCGGGACCCGAGCTGGACGACGAACTTGATGGCTTGGGCCGCGAAAGTGGCTGCCGCGCCCGAGACTGAAAGAGTTTTGATGGTCTCGGCGGTGAAGGCGGCGTTCAGCGGGTCAGCGGGAGCGGCCATCAGCCGGGTCGACCCGGTCCATCGACCACGCGCCGGATCGCATCGAGGTAGCCGTGGCCATGCTCGGCATCCGGCTCGACATAGTTGCCTTCGGCCCACTCGTTCCAGGCCTTGAGGAAGACGATCCGCTGCTGCGGGGGCCGGGCTTTGACCTTGGCGACCGCCTTGGCGAGGTAGCGTTCGAACGCTTCCGGCGTCGAGCCCTCGTAGACGACCCCGCGTGGCCCGGAGCGGGGCGTGTTGTCCCAGCCCGGCAGCACGCAGGGCAAGAAGCGCGCCTCATCCGGCATCGTTTCGAGCGCGAGGGACACCACTTTCTCGAACGGGAAGCGCGCGGGCCGGCGGATGGCCTTCGTCCAGCGGTCGAACCGGGGTCCGAGATAGCGTTCACGCAGGATCCTTCCCACGTCGTGGCGGGATTCCCAACCAGCGGTGTCCAGGAAATCCTGCGGAACGAGCGGGGTTACCGCGTCGAACGGCTCGAGAATCGGGTTGCGGTAGATGTCGATGCCGGGCGCGTATTTGTTGGAGACTGCAACGAAATAGAGGCCGGGCAATCCCGCGGCCTCCGCCAGTTGCCGCCAGTGCCGGATGTAGTCGGTCGTCGAGGGGAGGTCGTGCGGGGCGAAGATGACGAAGATGGGCTTACCGTCGACGCGCATGTAGCGCGGGTCCTGAAACGCGGGCAGAGCCCAGGCGAAATGGGCGGCTTCGTCCTCGGCACCCGGGTATTCCTGCTTGATCAGCACCGATTGCGGGTTGCCGTGCCAGATGCCGCTCCAGGTCTGGTTCGCCCAGGCGAGACAGAACGGGAAATCCGGCTTGCCGCAGTCCCGGACCTCCTCGAAGGGCCGCTCGAGGATGCGGCGGCCGTTGCCGAACCAGTAGTGCCAGTAGCAGAACGCCTCCACGCCGCAGTCCGCGGCGAGGCGGGCCTGGGCCTCGCGGGTTTCAGGGACCCGCAGGTCGTAGAAGCCCAGATCCGCCGGGAGGCGAGGTTGGTGGTGTCCGGCGAATAGCGGCTTTGCTTTGGCGACGTTGGTCCACTCGGTGAAGCCGGCCCCCCACCACTCGTCGTTTTCGGGGATGGGGTGGAATTGCGGCAGGTAGAAAGCCACCACTCTGGCTTCGGGCATCGTGCTCATTCCTCAAATTCGCACAGGCGACCGCCTGCACCATCCTGTCCCAAGGCTTACAGGCTGGCTCGTTGGTCCGCAAAATTCGTCTAAAAAACAGCCTCCCGGTGCTGACCGCCAGGATCGCCGTGGAGCGATGCCGGACCAATTCGAAGCACCTGCGAGCATTCTTGCCGTCGCGCCACCGGTATTCGCGATGAACGTAACTACTGGCTCGTCCAGAGTGCCGATAAGTCCAAGGCCAGGCGGGCCTTATGAACAAATAACCGCGACCAACCCCGCATCCTTTGTGTCTGCTTAACAGCCAGCGTTCACGTGCAAGCGACTGGCAACTTCGTGAATTGCCTTTGCCTTCTTGTTTACGCAATGCGCAACCTCGCGTGTCGTGCTGGAGCGTGCCGATGGGAAGACCGACCTCCGAACCGTCTCGGGCGCCGGCCGGCGATTGGGTTTCGGCGCGCGCGGTCGGCAGCGGAGGGGGTGCAGTGCAGCCCCACCATCCGATGCCGCAGGCTGACGCGAGATGCTGATGGCACGCCGACCAGCATCGGTGCGTTCTCGGGGCAGGATTCTCCGCGCGGGGACCGGGTTGTGCGCTCTCCTGCTGCTGTCGGGTTGCAGCGGCGGTCCGCTCGATCCGCACGGCCCGGTGGCGGGGCAGGAGCGGTTGATCATCTTCAACGCGATGGCGATCATGCTGGCGATCGTCATCCCCACGATCGTGCTCGCCATCGGCGTGACCTGGTGGTTCCGCGAGACCAACACACGGGCGAAGCGGCGTCCGGATTTCGTGTATTCCGGCCGGGTCGAGATCGTCATGTGGACGGTGCCGCTGCTGACGGTGCTGTTCCTGTCGGGGCTGATCTGGACCAGTTCGCACGATCTCGACCCCTACCGGCGACTGCCGGCCCCGAATGGCCGCTCGCTCGAGGTGCAGGTCGTCGCGCTCGACTGGAAGTGGCTGTTCATCTACCCGCAGCAGGGGGCTGCCAGCGTCAACGTGCTCGAGATGCCGGTGGGCGTGCCGGTGCATCTCTCCATGACATCGGCCAGCGTCATGAACACGTTCTACGCTCCCCAATTGGCCGGCCAGATCTACGTCATGAACGGCATGGTCACGCAGCTTTCGCTGCAGGCTGACAACCCGGGCGATTACTACGGCAGATCGGGCCATTTCAGCGGGGACGGCTTCTCGGACATGAAGTTCACCGCCCGCGCGGTGCCGGCCGACCATTTCGAGCAATGGGTGCGACAGACGCAGGCGAGCGGGGATATCCTCGATCGCAGCGCCTACGCGCAATTGGAGAAGCAGAACGTGCCGCCGCACCCGTTCACCTATCGCGGCGTGGACCCCGGTTTGTTCAACGCGATCGCCACGCAGCAGATCCCGCCCGCCAACGGCCCCGACACCGGCCACGGGGGAGCGGGCGTAAAGGAAGAGGCGCAGAGATAATGCTGGGCAAGCTCACCTGGAACGCGATCCCCTGGGATCAGCCGATCCCGCTGATCGCCGCGGCGGCGGTCGGCTTCCTCCTGCTCGGGGTCATCATCTGGGTGGCCGTGAAGGGCTACGTGCCGTATCTGTGGCGCGAGTGGATCACCAGCGTTGATCACAAGCGGATCGGCGTGATGTACTCGCTGCTCGGCCTGGTCATGCTGATCCGCGGCTTCGTCGACGCGATCATGATGCGGACGCAGCAGGCGTTTGCGTTCCGTTCGGGTGGGTATCTGCCGCCCGAGCACTACGACCAGATCTTCTCGGCGCACGGTACGATCATGATTTTCTTCGGAGCGATGCCGTTCGTCATCGGGTTGATGAACTTCGTCGTGCCGCTGCAGCTCGGCGTCCGCGACGTGGCGTTCCCCACGCTCAACTCCGTCTCCTTCTGGCTGACGGCCTCGGGGGCGCTGCTGGTGAACGTCTCGCTCGTCGTGGGCGAGTTCGCGCGCACGGGCTGGCTGCCCTATCCGCCGCTTTCCGAGACTGCCTACTCCCCCGGCGTCGGGCCCGACTACTATGTTTGGGCGCTGCAGATTTCCGGCATCGGCACCCTGATGTCGGGGGTGAACCTCGTCACGACGATCCTGAAGATGCGGGCGCCCGGGATGGGGTATTTCCGAATGCCCATGTTCTGCTGGACCTCGCTCTGCGCCAACCTGCTGATCGTGGCCGCCTTCCCGATCCTGACGGCGACGTTGGCGATGCTGACGCTCGACCGCTACCTCGGCTTTCATTTCTTCACGAATACGGCCGGCGGCAACATGATGATGTTCGAGAACCTCATCTGGGCCTGGGGCCACCCGGAGGTCTACATCCTGCTGCTGCCGGGGCTCGGCGTGTTTTCGGAAGTGGTGTCGTGTTTCTCCGGCAAGCCGCTGTTCGGCTACCGGTCGATGATCCTCGCGACACTCTGGATCTGCCTCAACGGCTTCATGACGTGGCTGCACCATTTCTTCACGATGGGCTCCGGCGCCAACGTGAACGCGGCCTTCGGGATCTCGACGTCGCTCATCTCGGTGGCAACCGGCGTCAAGGTGTTCAACTACATCTTCACGATGTACGGCGGGCGCATCCGCTACACGACGCCGATGCTGTGGTCGATCGGCTTCATCGTCGCCTTCGTGATCGGCGGCATGACGGGCGTGCTGCTGGCCGTGCCGCCGGCGGACTTCCAGCTGCACAACAGCATGTTCCTGGTGGCGCACTTCCATAACGTCATCATCGGGTCGGTGCTGTTCGGCGCCTTTGCCGGGCTGACCTTCTGGTTCCCGAAGGCGTTCGGCTTCAAGCTCGACGAGAAATGGGGCATCCGGGCGTTCTGGTTCTCGTTCGCTGGGCTGTGGGTGACGTTCCTGCCGCTCTACATGGCCGGGCTGCTCGGTATGACCCGGCGCATGCAGCATTACGACGTCCCGGAGTGGCGTCCCTGGATGATCATCTCGGCGCTCGGCGTCATCGTCATCCTGGGCGGGGTGATCTGCCAGGTGATGCAGCTCGTGGTCAGCATCCGCCGGCGCGACGAGTTGCGCGACCTGACCGGGGACCCCTGGGACGGCCGCTCGCTCGAGTGGGCCACGCCGTCGCCCCCGCCGGTATTCAACTTCGCTACCATGCCGAACGTGCAGGACGAGGAGCCGTATTGGACCATCAAGCAGCGGGCGATCGAGACGCAGCGGCTGGGTGACGAGCCGCGCTACGAGCCGATCCACATGCCGCGTAATTCGCCCACCGGGGTCGTCACCGCGTTCTTCGCGTCGTTCACCGGGTTCGCGCTGATCTGGGACATTTGGTGGATGGCCATCGCCGGTCTGGTCGCCGCCTTCGCCACCTTCGTCGTGTTCGCGTGGCGCGACGAGAACGAATACCTGATCCCCGCGTCGGAGGTTGCGCGCATCGACCGCGCCCGCCGGGCCGCCCGACTGGCCCGCCTCGAGGTGATCGCGGCCGAGCGGCATGAGGAAGCGGCATGAGCCAGGCAGCGTTCCAGGCGCCGGCCGCAGACGCCGACCCTTACAAGCTGGGCGGCAGCCGCAAGCTGCGCGGCGGCGGCGGCGGACACGGGCGTGGCGGTCACCCCGAGCCGACGGGACATGGCGAAGGGGGGCCGGCGTCGCCGCGGGTGATTGTCGGCTACGGGTTTTGGATCTTCCTGCTGAGCGACATCATCATGTTCTCGGCGTTTTTCGCGGCCTACGCTGTCCTCGAACGCGGGACGGCGGGAGGACCGACAGGGCACGATCTGTTCGACCTTAAGCGGGTTGCGATCGAGACGTCGTTCCTGTTGCTGTAGTCGTTCACCTGCGGCCTGTCGAACGTCGCCTCGGACGCGCGCAGCAAATTGGGGGACCGAGCTATTCCTTCTGCTCACCGGCTTGCTCGGGGCGGCGTTCCTGTTGCTCGAGGTCCAGGAGTTCCGGGAGATGATCGCCCAGGGGGCCGGGCCGGAGCGCAGCGCGTTCCTCTCCGCCTTCTTTGCGCTGGTGGGTTGTCACGGCCTGCATGTGTTCGCCGGGCTGCTTTGGCTGGGCACCATGATGGCGCAGGTCCTGGTGAAAGGTTTCCGCCCGCACATCATGCACCGGCTGCTGTGCTTCAACCTGTTTTGGCACGCGCTGGACATCATCTGGGTAGCGCTCTTCACCGTCGTCTACTTGATCGGAGCCGGGGCATGAGCAACGTACACGCGGGCAGCGGCGACCATGAGGGGCTCGACCGTGAGGACAGCGCACCGGGCGACAGCCGGGTCGCGAAAAGCGTCATCGCCTATGTGATCGGGCTCGGCCTGGCGGTGATGCTCACCGTGGCCTCATTCGTACTGTCGGGAACCGATTGGCTCTATGGGCCGAGCCTGCCGGTCGCGCTGATCGTCCTGGCAATCGCCCAGATCGGCATCCACCTGGTGTACTTCCTGCACATCACGACGGCGCCCGACAACACGAACAACGTCATGGCGCTGGTATTTGGCGTGTTCATTGTCTTTCTCGTCATCGGCGGCTCGATCTGGATCATGGGCCATCTGAACGGGAACATGATGCCGGCCCATCAGCTGGGACAGATAGGCGGGATGTAGCAGGCGCCGTCAGCTCCAGTTCCGCAGCAACTCT
This sequence comes from Acetobacteraceae bacterium, assembly GCA_032249615.1. Classification (GTDB taxonomy): domain Bacteria; phylum Pseudomonadota; class Alphaproteobacteria; order Acetobacterales; family Acetobacteraceae; genus JAVVHH01. The sequence continues at coordinate 6,083 of JAVVHH010000057.1, read as the reverse complement.
TCCGCTGTCGGGACTACTTCGACCTGCTGGCTGAAACGATTGTGGAAGAGCCCGAGGAGCGCGTCGTGGCCGTCGTCGGAGGAGCTGCAGATCGCATCGGCGGGCACCACCACCCGGTAGCCGTCGTCGACCGCGCCCAGGACCGCAGCCAGCACGCAGACATCCGTCTCCGTGCCCGTGATGACGACCGCGTCAGGTTTGCGCTCGCGCAGCCGGGCGGCCAGCTTGCCGTCATACCAGGGGGAATAGACGGTCTTGTCCAACACCTCCGCAGGTGGTGCGAGGTGGGCGAGCGAGGGCAGCAGCTCGACCTTGTCCGGCGGCAGGCTGTCCAGCGTCATCGAGCGCCAGCGTTCATAGTAGGATCGCCACAACCCGGTTGCCTCGTCCGGCTGCCGCGGCGGGATGAACCGGGTGAAGATGGTCTGCGCCGGCTTAGCCGCCGCGATCCGCTCGACCGCAGGCAGCACCCGCTCGAGCCAGGGCGCATGCCATTCTGACCCAGCGGCGAACAGTTTCTGCATGTCCACACAGAGATGGACGCTGCGCGCCGTCAGCGGCGCCGATATCTGGCTGGAAACCGAAGACAAAGGGTGCCTCTTGCTCGATGTCTGCGGAAAACTCCGAAGGGCGAGCAGAGTTCACCAGGAACAAACGACGCGTCCCGGCGATCGGACGCCACATTGAAGATGAGGGGCCGTTCCGCTATTTCGCAGCCAATGAACAAACCGACGATTGCCGTGGCAATCGCCTGCCACAATCAGGCGCATTTCTTGGATGACGCCATACGATCGGTCATTGGCCAGACGCGTCAGGCCGACGCGATCATTCTGGTTAATGATGGTTCTACCGACGGCACTGCGGCCGTCGCCCGCGCGTATCCCCAATTGCATCATCTGCATCAAGCCAATGCAGGCCTGAGCGCCGCGCGGAATGCGGCATGTGCCGCTACGGACGCGGACTACATCCTCTTCCTCGACGCCGACGACGTCCTGTATCCCTCGGCGTTGGCGCACGCGGAGAATTGCCTCTCGAGCAGCCCGAAGCTCGCCTTCGTCTACGGCGGCTACGAGCGGACCGACCAGAACGGCCGGGTTTTGTCGCGTCACGTCGCCGTGCCCATGGCCGAACCGTCTCTCGACTTACTGCGAGGCAACTGCATCGCCATGCACGGCACCGTGCTGTATCGCCGGCCCGTGTTGCACGCGTCCGGCGGCTTCGACGTCAAATTGCGGAGTTGCGAAGATTACGACGTCTATCTCCGGCTGGCACGGACCCACGCCGTCGCAGCGTATCACGCCATTGCGGCAGGATATCGCCAGCACGGGCAAGGAATGAGCGGCCACAACCTGCGGATGGTCGCGACAAGTCGGATGGTCATTCGACGACATGCGCGAGCCGCCAGCCGGGACCCCGCCTACAAGATGGCGGCCGCGGCAGGGCTGGCGTTCATGACGGATTACTACACGCAGGCGCTTCTCGACTCGCTCGAGCAGGCCTGGTCCGAGCGGCGGTTCGGACGGGCGCTGCAGCAGTTGTTCGCCGATGCGCGGTCTTACCCCGGGGCTGCGGTCAACGCGCTGTGGTCGGGGTTCGTGGTCAACCGGCGGCCCGGACTGCGCTCGCGGCCGCGATGAGTATTAGGGCAGCACCTGTTCGCTGCTGCTGAACCGGTTCTTGCTATGCGCATGCTGTTGAAACCACTTCAGCTCCCTCAACGGCCCGGACTCGACGACCTTTCCGGCGGAAAGGACGATGCCGAAATCGCAGTAGGCGAGCGCGTTCGGGTGGTGACTGACGACGAGGGCGCGTCCGAATGGTCGTCCTTGGGCGATCCGTTGCAGGATGCGCGATTCCGATGCGGTGTCGACGGCATTGGTGGCCTCGTCGAGCACCAGGATCTCCGGGCGGCGTAGCACGGCCCGGGCGACCCCGATACGCTGGCGTTGCCCCCCGGACAAACCGAAGCCGATGGCGGCCAGCGGCGTTTCGTACCCTTGCGGCAGTCCTCGGATGAACTCGTCGGCGTCTGCCATGCGCGCTGCGGCCTCGATCGCGTCCAGGTTGGCGTCCGGCATCCCGTAGGCGATGTTTTGCGCCACCGTTCCGTTGATCAGGTCGACATCTTGCCCGGCTAGGCCGATCGCAGCCCGCCAGCTGGGCACGTCGAGCCCGCGGACATCCCGGCCGCCGATGCTGATCCTGCCTGCGGATGGATCCACCAGCCGGCATAGAAGGTTGATGATGGTCGACTTACCCGAGCCGGACGCCCCGATCAGCGCGACCATGGTTCGCGGCGGCAGGACCAGATCGACTTCGTTGAGAACCGATGCGCCCTTGTCGTCGAGTCTCGGGTAAATGAAGGAGACCCTGTCGAACGTGATGGCGCTGTCGGCAAAATCACTGAACCCCGCCGTTCCTTGCGCCGGGCTCTTGGCGCCGCCCATATCCGTCTCGGCGCGTAGCAGGAACTCCACTTCGGCGATGGATTGATGCAGCGAGGCGAGGTGCAACGCCGCATTGCTGGCGGTCATCACCGGTTGTTGGGCGCGATAGAGAAGGACGAGGAAGGCGGCGGTCTGCGGAATGCCGACTTTGAGTTGGTCGGCCGCAAATAGGACGACGAGGATCGAGACCGACAGGATCAGCTCGACCGTCGGCATCGAGCGCGCTGCCGTCACGTCCGAGACGAACATCGACCGTCGCACTGCCTTCGACATGTCGTTGAAGGCGGCCAATTCCCGCCGCTCCTGGCCGAAGACGCGGATGACCCGGATGGCCCGCACGGCGTGGATCATCTGTTCGCCGAGGATTTGATTTGTTTGCACGATGGCTTCGCCGAGGAACCTCATCCGGCGCTGAAGGAAGAAGTGGGCGAGCCGGCTTATCCCGACTCCGGCGGCGACCAGTAGCGCAAGGCGCCAATTGGTTATGATCAGGAAAAACCCAAACAGTACGGCCGCGGTGGTGGCAACATATCCGACGAGGATGACGCGGACCGCTTCGGTTGCTTTCCACACTTCGTTGCTGAAGATGGTGATCAAGCGGGCTGGGTCGTGGCTGAGGTAGAATTTGTAATCGAGCCGCAGAACCTTATCCGCCAGTGCGCGGCGGAGGTCGTCTCCTGCGCGGCCCTGGACGTGCGCCATGAGCGTCGCATTGGCGATCTGGGTGACGAGCTTCAGCAGGACGAGCATCATGACGATGCCGAGGAGGCCCAAGATGGGATAGCCCGGCATGACCGTTTCGACGATCGTCACCACGCGGCCCGCGATCCATGGCAGCCCGGTGCCGCCATGAGAGCCAGACATGTATGCGAGGAGCGGGATCAGCATGCCGATCCCGATCCCCTCGAACGCGCTGGAGAGTAGGCCGAGCAGCACGGCCGCGGGGACGAAGGCGGCGCACCTCCGCTCGATGGCCCGCATGGCAGGCGGGCGATTGGCGGAGCCCAGACGAAATAGGCGCTCAATCAATGTTCGCGCCCCGGTCGAGATGGTCGGCTACGCCATCTCGATGGTTTGGTAGCGTGGTCGGTCCGTTTATCGACGAACTCGTTCACCAGTAAGTGACCCCTTTTAAGCATAGGACTTGGCGCCAGGAACTGCGCCGCCGGCAAACCTGATTTCGCGAGTATTGGCACCACGGGGGTGGAGCCGTCGACATACCCACGTCGAACGTGTTGCTCACCGGCCGACTCCTGCGAACAACAACCTGCTACCGTAGCCCATTTCCACCGTCTCGAAAGGCGAGAAGGGCGACGCAGCGGCCCTCAAAACGTCGACTATTTTCTTTAATGCAAAATCTGCTATGGATCGAACCGTCTCGGCAGCTTCTGTGACGCCGGCCGGCGACATTGTCTTTGTCCTCAAAGAATTGTTTGGCCGCGAGATAGGAGCCAGCTTCTTGCTTTTTGATTGCTCGGCGCGACCGTTGGTTTCCGTCATCATCCCCGCCTATAACGCGGCCCAATTCATTGGCCGCACGCTCGCGTCTGCGACTGCTCAGGGTTATCCACACCTCGAGATCATCGTCGTCAACGACGGCTCGACCGACGCGACCGGGGCGATCGTCGATGAGTGGAGAGCGAGGGACCCCCGCATCAGAGTGATCACCGTTCCGAACGGGGGGGTCGCCCGCGCGCGAAACCTCGGCATCGAGGCGTCCAGCGCGCCGCTTGTGGCTTTTCTAGACGCCGACGATTTGTGGCATGCGGACAAGATCAAGCTGCAAGTTGACCGCTTCATAAACTCCGAGGATGAAATCGGAGGCTGTTACACGTTCCATCGTGAGATCGATCTCGACGACAACGTGATCATCTCGGGTGCCAAACTCTCGGCGGAAGGTTATATCCTCGCCCGCCATATCGTCGCAAAACTCGTCGGCAACGGCAGCAGCCTCATGGTGCGACGCGACGTCGCGCGTGCCTTGAGCGGCTTCGACCCGTCTTATGCCGATCGCGGCATTGGAGGGTGCGAAGACCTCGATTTCGAGCTCAAGCTGGCAGCATCGTATCGCATCGGGGTCGTTCCGTTCTACCTCGTCGGCTACCGCTGCTACGAGGGCAACATGTCGAGCAACCCCATGCGCATGGCGCGCGGGATGACGGCGACCATCCAAGCGCATCTTGACGCCAATCCATCTCTCCCGCCGCTCGTTCGTCGCTATGCTCTGGCCGCAGCTCACGACTATTGCGCTTGGGCAGGTCTCCGGGCTCGGCGGATGAGCTTGGTTTTGGCTTCGGTGGCACGAGTAGCCGTGAACGAGCCGGCCCGTTCATGGCGGCTGACGGTGGCGCTTTTGGCCCGCGTGCTCGCCAAAAGTAGGCTGGCGCTCTTTGGACGCAGCGACACCAATCCCGTCTTGTCCCATTACCTGCAGCTGCCAGCGGACGCGCCGGAGCCGTTCGAAGATCCACTCACGCTCCGTCGGTTCGCGCGATTGGCAGAGGCCGATCATGCCCTGTTGAACCATCGTCAACCGGCGGTTTCCGCGGACAGTAGCCTGAGCCAGTTTCAGCCCCTTCCGACAGCAACGGCACAGCCGGCCGGGTCGCAGATGGAACTCTCGGATTAGGCGCTGACGTGAGTTAGAGCAGATCTGTGCGAGACCAACGTTGCTCAACTCAGAAACTTGCCGAGCCACCTCTCTGTTTCTTGCACCGGTAGCTCGCGCGATATCGCCATCATCCGTCTCAGCACGGCCTCCGCCAACTCAGGGCTCACGAGATCCACAATATGGGCGATCCGAAGCCGCCAGCCCCTACCCGTGTTGGACGTAGAGTTCCAGAGGGTGGTTTGGCCCATCGAACTGCCGAATGGCGGCTAACTTGAGATCATCTGTGAAAGCGACGGCCTCAAGCTGGGTGGGGAAGTTCTCATGCACGAACAGGGCGTCGAATAGGCGTCTGTTTTCGGACCCGAGAACGAGGCTCTGAATCGCTCGCAATCCAAGGTGCCCGTGCGTCTCGGCTTCCGCCGACATCGCCTGTATTCCGCGCAGGCACTGCCCGACAGGGACATCACGGGGACTACCGATTCGCAGCGGCGACGTTTCGATGAATAGGCCTATGCCGCTGGCGACTTCAGGTGATCCGGAGCGGCCGGAGCGGACGACGCCGACCACCGTCTCGCTTGCTCCGTCAGGGCCGATGTTGGTCAACGTGAGAGTGAAGGCGCCAAGTAATACTTGGGACAAGGTCACGTGTTGGCGCCGTGCTCCGGAGAGCGATTTCGTAAGCTCAGGGTCGAGAAGCAAAAAGGCTTCCGTCAATTTCCGTATGGAAGGTTGGCGGGACGGCCAAGGGGCGTTCGCTTCCGCCTTCTCGAGCAACACCGGCGCGGTGAGGGCTCTGGTTGGCGATCTCAGCGGCACGATCGCCGCGCGGCCGGCCACCTATGCGGAGGCGACGCTGGGGCTCACCTACAAGCAGCCCATACCGAAGCTCAGTGCGTTACAAATTCGGCCAGAGCTGCGTCTCGACCGGGCGTTCGGGGGCAGTCACCCGTTCGACGGGGGACGGCATCGAGGTGCTTTCACGGCGGCGGTGGACGTCACAGAGGGGTTTTAATCGCAACCTGGCC
>JAVVHH010000056.1:0-23778 GCA_032249615.1 Acetobacteraceae bacterium | reverse complement strand
TGGAGCGGGTGAAGGGAATCGAACCCTCGTATGCAGCTTGGGAAGCTGCCGTTCTACCATTGAACTACACCCGCACCGCCGTAGTTCGTCCATCGACGACGCCATCCTCTATACGGAAAGCCGGTTGACCACGCAATTGCAGCCGCATAGGGTTAACGTGGATCGACGAACGTCCCCTCGTGATTTGTCCGGCCGGATTGCGGCGAGGTGAAAGAAGCGCGCTAAAGAGGCCTTTGGTCACTGGTTGTGACCTGGGGTTTGACGGCTGGTATGTGAGGCTGGCCATGTCGCAATCGTCCTACCGTCCCGCAACACTCCTGGTTCACGGCGGAACCACACGATCGGTCCATGGGGAAACGGCTGAGGCGCTGTTTCTGACCAGCGGCTTTGTCTATGACGATGCCGAGCAGGCGGAAGCGACGTTCAAGGGAGAAATCGCGCACTATCAGTATTCGCGGTTCGGGAATCCGACCGTGGCGATGCTGGAAGAGCGGCTGGCGCAGATCGAGGGTGCCGAGGCGTGCCGCGCGACAGCCACCGGGATGGCTGCGGTGCATGCCTGCATGCTGTCCCACCTGAAAGCGGGCGACCGGGTCGTGGCATCGCGCGCGCTTTTCGGGTCGTGTCACTGGATCGTGTCGACGTTGCTGCCGCGCTACGGGATCACGAGCGAGTTCGTTGATGGGACGGATCTCGATGCGTGGGCGCAGGCTCTTTCGACGCCGGCCTCGCTGGTTCTGCTGGAAAGCCCCTCCAATCCGATGCTGGAGGTGCTCGACCTCCGGGCGATCAGCGACCTGGCCCACGCCGCCGGGGCGATCGTCGTGGTCGACAACGTCTTTGCCACGCCGCTGCTGCAGAAGCCGTTCGAGCTGGGCGCCGATGTCGTGGTTTACTCGTGCACAAAGCATATCGACGGGCAAGGCCGTGTTCTGGGTGGCGCCGTTCTGGGCGGGAAGACCTGGGTCGACGAGACGCTGCAGCCGTTCATTCGCAACACCGGGCCGAGCATGTCGCCGTTCACGGCATGGGTCCTGCTGAAGGGTTTGGAAACCTTGGCGCTGCGGGTCGATGCTGCGAGCCGGAGTGCGCGCCGGGTCGCGGACACGCTGGCCGAGCATCCGGCCGTACGGCGCGTTTTGTATCCGGAGAGGGCGGATCACCCTCAGCACGCCTTGGCGATGCGGCAGATGCGATCGGGTGGGACGATGGTCACGTTCGAGTTGGCGGACAAGGAGGCTGCGTTCTCGGCGATGAACGCGTTCAACCTGATCGCCGTCTCCAATAACCTGGGCGATTCGAAGTCTTTGGCGACGCATCCGGCGACCACGACCCATATGCGGATCGGGGCGGAGGAGCGGGCTCGTCTGGGCATCACGGACGGAGCGATCCGGCTTTCCGTGGGTCTCGAGGATGCCGACGACCTGATCGAGGATCTCGAGGCGGCGCTCGCGGGGTTGAGCATGCCAACTCGGCAGGCCGCAGAGTAGCAATGTCACCGGAGTATCGGGCGGTCACCAACGGGATCGAGGTGGTAGTTCGGACCTACTTCCTGGAGGACCAGTCGGACCTCGAGAGCGGCCCCTGGGTCTGGGCCTATCAGGTGCGAATTACGAATCTCGGGCGCGAGACGGTTCAGCTCCTTCGGCGGACTTGGCGGATCACCGATGCACATGGGCGGCTGCAGATCGTGCAAGGCGCCGGCGTGGTCGGCGAGCAGCCGGTGCTCGAGGCGGGCGAGTCGTTCGAATACACGTCCGGCACGCCACTCGATACGAGTTCGGGCATCATGGTCGGCGCCTACCACATGGTGGCGACGGCATCTGGTCAGGCATTCGATGTCGCGATCCCGGCTTTCAGCCTCGATAGTCCGGGGCAGCGGGCTCAACTCCACTGACTTGCTCAATCACGAAGTCGATATACATGGGCAATATGAAAGTGCACCCGTGAACGAGATTACCCCTCCCCTGCTCGCGACTGGCTCGCTCAGCACGCTTCGCCCAACCCAGGCAGAGGCCGAGGAAGCCGTACGCACCCTCATTCGATGGGCAAACGACGATCCTGCACGCGAGGGGCTACGGGATACGCCGGCTCGGGTAGCGCGCTCGTATCGCGAGATGTTCTCCGGATATGACATCGATCCGGTCGCGCTCCTGCAGCGAACCTTCGAGGACGTGGACGGCTACGACGAGATCGTGCTGCTTCGAGACATCCGGATCGAGAGCCACTGCGAGCACCACATGGTGCCGATCATCGGGCGGTGTCATATCGGCTATCTGCCGCGCAATCGCGTCGTTGGAATCAGCAAGCTGGCGCGCGTGGCCGACGCGTTCTCGAAGCGGCTGCAAATCCAGGAGCGGCTGACGGTGCAGATCGCGGATACGATCGAGCACGTGCTGCAGCCCCGCGGCGTGGCCGTGGTCATCGAGGCCGGCCATCAATGCATGAGCACAAGGGGTGTGCACAAAACCGGGACGAGTATGGTCACGAGCCGTATGACCGGCTGTTTCCGTGAGGATGCTGCGACCCGGCGGGAGTTGCTATCGATGATCAGCAACCGCGCGCCGGGCGCCGTCGATTACTGACGATTGCGGGGGCTAGGCTCCGGCGCGGCTAACCGCTTCCTGCACATACGGGTTGCTGCGGCGCTCGGCACCGATCGTGGTGCCAGGGCCGTGGCCGCACAGGACGGTCGTGGCGTCATCGAGCGGCATGAGCTTGTCGCGGATCGAGGCAAGCAGGGCGGCCGTGTCGCCGTAAGGAAAATCGGTGCGGCCGACCGAACCCTGAAACAGCACGTCGCCCACGACCGCGAGGCCACCTTGGCGATCGACGAAAACGACATGACCCGGCGTGTGGCCGGGGCAATGGAGCACCTCGAACCGGTGTTCGGCGAGTTCGAGGTGCTCGCCTTCGGCGAGGAACCGGTCGGGCCTGACGTTGCGTGCGCCTGCCACGCCGAAGCGGCGTCCCTGATCCTCTAGCCCATCGAGCAGGAAGGAGTCCCGTTCGTCGGGCCCTTCGAGCGGAACGCCGGGCAGGGCGTCACGCAGCAAAGCAGCGCCGCCGGCGTGATCGATGTGTCCATGGGTGAGGAGCACTCGCTCGACGGAGAGGCCGAGCTCGGCGATTGCCTCACGAATGCGCGGGATGTCGCCGCCGGGATCGATGACCCAGGCAGCCTTGGTCGCATCGTCCCACAGCAGGGTGCAGTTCTGCTGAAGCAGCGTGACCGGAATGATGGCCCCGCTCAAGCCGTTCATCGTACGCTTGAGAAGCTGGTGGGGGTTAGGAATTGGCTGGTGATGTTCCCGACGATCTGGCCATCCTTCTCAGTTTCGGCCCGCGCGCTGAGCCATTCCGGGTCGCTCTGGAAGGCCGTCCACTTGGTTTCCCGCTCTGCAAGGCTCTCCCAGGCCAGCATGTACGTGAGTTCCTGGTTGGATTCGCCAACCAGCGTCGTCCAAAAGCCGGCCTGTCGGATCCCGTGCCGTTCCCACAACGAGAGAGTGATGGTCTCGAAGCGCTTGAGCAGCGCGGGCAACCTGCCTGGCACGCAGCGATAAATCCGCAATTCATGGATCATGGGCGTCCCTCTCATTTGGGGACACAGTGCGGGGCGGGGCGCAAGGCGGCAAGCGGAACCTGCCGTGGGCATGGTCCGTTGATGCTGGATGAGTGAATCCGTCCGTCGCCGCCGGTGGCCTTATATTGTTGGTCTCGTCGTTGCCGCCCTGGTGATCGTCGCGCTTCTGTTTCAGTGGGATTGGTTGATCCCCCTGGTCGACTCGCGGGCCAGTGCGGCACTCGGACGGCCGGTCACCATTGGCCACCTCCACGTCAAGCTCGGGCGAACGACCCGGGTGGTGGCCGACGACGTGACGATCGGTAATCCGGCGGACTGGCCGGGCAATGCGCCGTTTGCGACGGCAGCGCATCTGACGGCCGATGTCGAGGTGATGCCGTTGTTGAAGAAGCGGGACGTCGTGCTGCCGCTCATTCAGTTCGATACGCCCGTCATCGACGCGGAACAGCTGGCCGATAAGAAGGCGAACTGGAACTTTGGCGGCGAGTCCAGCAGTTCCGGGGGTGGCGGGGGTCCAACGCTCGGACGGTTGGTGATCAACAACGGAAGCGTGCACGTACGCTCGGCGCCGTTGAATACGGACATGCAAATCTCGGTCGAGACCAAGGCGGGCGATCAGAGCAGCAAGGACCAGATCGTTGCCCACGCGAAGGGCACCTATGCGAAGCAGCCGATCGTGGCGGATTTCGTCGGCGGCGCCCTGCTGAGCCTGCGCGATGCGGGAGACCCCTACCCTGTCGACTTGAGGCTTGAGAACGGACCGACCAAGGCGTCGGTCAAAGGGACGATCGAGGACCCGCTCAAGTTTAGCGGTGCCGATGTGCAACTTACGCTCGCCGGGCCGAACATGGCGTTGTTGCTGCCGCTCACCGGGATTGCGATCCCGGAGACGCCTGCGTACCGGATCGCGGGCAAGCTCGACTACGTGGCCGGGCTGGTGAAATTCGAGGGGCTGGACGGCAAGGTGGGCAGCAGCGACCTCGAGGGTGCGCTGTCCGTGAACACCAAGACGACCCGGCCGGTGCTGACCGCGGATCTCCGTTCCAAGCGGGTCGATCTCACGGACCTCGGCGGCTTCATCGGCGCCAATCCGGGCGATGCGGACAAGGGAACGAAGAAGCCGGCGCGGTCGGATGGGCGCGTTTTGCCCGACGACCCGATCTCCATGCCGAAGCTTAACGTCGCCGACGTTCACTTGCAGTATGAGGCCAATCGCATCGAGGGCCGGCACCAGCCGCTCGACCACATGCGGGTGCGCATGGACATCGTCAACGGGGATGTCTCGCTCCACCCGCTGAGCTTCGGCATCGGGAAGGGGGAGATCGAGTCGAACATTCGACTCGCGGAGCGACACGATGCGCTCGCGATGAAGGCCGACGTCAACTTCAAGCAAGTCGATGTCAGCAAGCTTTTGAACGCGACCGGGGTTGCGCAAGGTGCCGGAAGCATTAGCGGGGAAGCCGTGATCGAAGGGACGGGGAAGTCTCTGGCAGCGATCCTAGGCGACGGCAACGGGGAGATCAAACTCTACATGGGCTCGGGCGGTAACCTGAGCGCGCTGTTGGTTGACCTGTCCGGCCTGCAGTTCGGCAACGCGCTGCTGTCGGCGTTGGGGATTCCGACCCGAGAGCGGATCGAGTGTCTAATCACGGACGTTTCGCTCAAGGGCGGCCACGCCGAGTCACGGTTGACCATGCTGGATACGAACGACTCCCGGATCGGCATCACGGGGGGAGTCAATCTCAAGACAGAACAAATGAACCTCAGCTTGCGAACGAAGGCGAAGCATTTCAGCGTCGGAACGCTGCCGGCGCCGATCGGGATCGGGGGCACTCTGGGGAATCCCAGCATTCGGCCGGACCTTGCCGAGGGCGGCGCGCGGGCAGCGGCCGCGGTTGGCCTGGGAGTTCTACTCACGCCGCTTGCCGGGTTGCTGCCGACGATCCAATTCGGGACCGGAGACGACAACGCGTGTGCCGGGCTGCTGCGGGAGATCAAGACACCGCCTCGTCCGTCGGGTCACGTAAGGCAGGGCCGTCACTGAAGGAGGGTCGTCCGTCCGGCGTAGGTGACGTGTCGCTGGCCAGCGGCTAGCGTGCCTCTCCGTCATTGTGAAAGCAGTGCGCTTTACGGGGAGAAACCATGCGAAACGCCGCCCAGGAACGTTTTCAGACGTTGCACGAGGTGATCGCGGCGGCGCGATTGAGCCTTAACCAGAACCTTTGGGACTACGTGATCGGGGGAACCTCGACGGAGACGACGGTGCGGCGAAACCGCGCCGCGTTGGACCGGGTCGGGTTCCGGCCACGCGTGCTCGAGGATGTTTCGCATGTCGACGCGTCGACGAAGTTCCTGGACCATCGCGTGCGGTTGCCCGTCGCGCTCGCGCCGGTCGGGGGTTTGGACCAGCTCGGAGCCGGGGGCGGCGTTACGGTCGCACAAGGAGCGGGGCTCGCCGGGATCCCGTTCTTCATCAGCTCGGTGAGCGAGGCCGGGCTCGAGCGAACGGCGGTGGCGGCCAGCGGCTGCAAGATTTTTCAGCTCTACGTTCGCGGCGATGACGCGTTTGTCGACGACCACGCGCAGCGCGCAATCGACGCGGGCTATGACGCGTTCTGCATCACGGTAGATAGTGCGATCTATAGCCGGCGCGAGCGCGACATCGCGAACCGCTTTGCCAAGCCCTGGCGGGCGCGGTCGGCGGGTATGGAGTATCAGGCGGCGCTGAACTGGAGCGACATCGAGCGGTTCAAGCGCAAGCACAAGATCAAGCTGATCATCAAAGGCATCGCGACCGCGGAGGACGCGATACGGGCGTGCGATCTCGGGGTCGAGGGGATTTACGTGTCGAACCATGGCGGCCGTCAGCTCGACCATGGCGCCGGGTCAGCGGAGGTGCTGCCCGAGATCGTGGACGCTGTCGGCAAGCGGGCCATGATCATTGCAGACGGGGGCATTTCGCGCGGAAGCGACGTGGTCAAGGCGATCGCGCTCGGCGCTGACCTGGTCGGGATCGGGCGGCTGTACGTTTATGGCTTCGCGGCGGCGGGGGCAGAGGGCATCGCGCGGGTGATCGAGTTGCTCGAGGAGGAAGTCGTCGAGTGCCTCGGCCTTTTAGGGCTGAGCGGTTTCGAGAAACTCGACAGAAGCTATCTCCGGAGCGTCGAGATGGTGACAGAGCCGCATGTGCACAGCGCGTTCCCCCTCCTGACGCTCCCGAAATATCTGTATTGACGGCCGCTACCGGGAGTGAGCCATGAGGGTGCCGAGACGGGCATCCTTGCGCGCGCTGCCCACGCTGCTGCCGACCCAGTAGGAGACGACGCTCGTCGCCATGGCGGTGAGGCTGCCGAGCAAAACGTTGAGCACGGGCTCGGCGTTTTGCGGAATGGGGCGGAACAGGGTCATCATCATCGCGCTGCCAAAAGCGGCCAGCACCACCACGCTGACGACGGCCGCACCCCACGCCATGGGCGAACCTGCGGCTGCGAGTTGGACCGTGGTGGCGCGCGCGTTGGCGACGTCGGCGAGCTGCGCAACCAACTGGTCCTGTGCTGCTTTGGCGGCATCGGCGGCGCGGGACGCCGCGATGGATGCGAGTTGGACGCGCAACGTCCTGGCGAGATCGGGGTTGGTCAGGGCTTGCACTTGATCGCCGATGTCGGCGGAGCCGGTGACGGTCTGCACGGCGGTCTGCACCGCTTTGACGGTGTTGGCGGAGCCGGGGCCGAACAGCCACTGGCCCAGCTCCGGCGCGAGATCGAGGGCGACGCCGCCGACGGCGCCCACCGCGGTACCAATCCCGGGCACGACGCTTCCGGCGGCGGCTCCTCTGGCAGCGTCCTCACCCATCTGCAACCAATCCATCAGACCCCCTCCCCTACGCGCAGCGCTTCGAATTGCATGGAGCAGACACGCCGCGTCCAACCCAGGCCAAAGACCCGCCAGGTCGGCAGCGCGGACAAGAACAGAAGACGCTGGGCCTGATATTCGGCCAGGAGCGCCGCACCTTTGCCGGAAGATTGGCGTGCAGCGGCGATCGTGATCGGGCCGACGATGCCGTCCGCGCTGACGGAGAGCGCGGTCTGGAGCCATTTGACGGCGCGGTCCGAGCCCGAGTTGACGGCGGCGTCGAAGACGAGAAGAGCCAGAGCGGGAGGTAGCTGATCGCCCACGATCTTGTTCCAGTAATCGCGGCGGTAGATGTCCTGCGCATCGGCAAGCGTCAGGGAGGCGATGTTCAGGCTTGGGTATGAGGCGGCGGACACGCCGAATTTCGTGCCGTTGCATTGGCCGACCCGGCATTTACCCCCGGTCCAATTGCCGGGATCGAGCGGGTTGGCGGTATAGCCGCCTTCGACACCGACCACAGTTTTGAAGGCATTCTCGAAGACGCTCACTTTGGCTCCTCCAAACCGGGTAGTTCCATGTCCGGCCAGATCGGGGGCGCAACCTCTTCTCTCGCGCACAGGCCGACGACGATTGTCTGAGCATTGAGCCCGGCGTGGCGGAGCTCGTGGGCTCTCTGGTTCCACCAGCGCGCCAGATCCCATCCCCGGTCGCGGTCACGCTCGACCTCGAGAAGACGAAGCTGGATCCGCGCGAGCTCGTTTCGGAGCCGCTCGAAGAGCTCCGCCTGGTCACGCGAGAGGGAAAGGCGCTGCGCTTCGAGATCGCGGAGGACGATTTGCTCGCGGTTGGCCAGCGTTTCGTGCAGACGGTCGCCGCGTTCGATCCACCAACGCCAGAAAACCCAGAGACCACCGGCAACGCTCGGCGCCGAAGCAGCGGTGACGACCCACCAGGGGCCGGTTGGAAACTCCGTCATGCGCAGCCCCGTCCACGAGAATTCCAGAGCTCGGCAACAAAGTAGCGCCGCTACAGGCCGATCCGGGCGCGGCGAAACGCCAGGAGGTAGCCCATGCCGGCGATGATAGCGTATGTGCCGGACCAGACGCTGGCACCCGCGAGGATGAGACAGCCGGCGAAGATGCCGTGGGTGGTCGCGACGACCAGGACGCTCGCGAGGCGGACGACCGGGCTGTGGGCGATGAGACCGACGATCCCGATATTGGCTGCCGCCAGGAAGAACACGGCCCAGACACGTTGGGACGCAAAAAGCTCCATGTACTTGAAGCTGATATCGGTCGAGAGAAGACTTCCATGTAATTCGAAGTAGAGAGCCAGCCAGACCAATATGGCGGTAAGCCCGGCATGAACCGTGTCGCGCTTTTCGTGCATGGCGATCATCCTTATCGGTCAGGCTGTCGTCGCCATGTCGAAGGCGGAGTAGTAGCCGCTCTGCTCGTCCATCGGTGCCGTGAAGGCGAGTGCCCCGTCGCGGATCGCGGTGGTGCAGGCCGTGTTGCCGGCTTGCCGTGCCAGCATGATCGCCGAGACGTTGATCGGCACGTAGTTGTCCCAGCCTGGGATGTATGGGAACGACAGGTAGTCGGCTCCGACCGTGGCGACCGCGTAAGTCGAGAGCGCTTGCGGCAGATAGGTCAGGTTGACGTTCGGGGTATCGGTCGACCATATGAGCGGCGGCCCGCCAGGCGTGGCAGAGAGCTGGAACTTCGGTGGAACAGTCGGCGGATTGCGGCCGGTGATCTGGCTGCCGGGCTGCAGGTTGACGATGTAGGCGACCTGGCCTTCGACCGCTCCCGCGGGGATCGTGCCATTCTGCCCACCATCGGTTTCGCTGGTGAAGCCGACCTGGTCGCCATTGGTAAGCGGAGGCGGGCAAACCCCGGTAGAGCTCCAGACGGAACCCTGCGGGATTGTGAAGACGCCCGTGCTTGCCGTGAGGTTTGCGCCCAGTTCCAACACGCCCTGCTGCTCGACAGGGACTTCCGGGTTGGTCGTGGCGTTCCAGCCGGCCCGCGAGCGGCGATGGGCCGTGCGGTAGATGTCGAACGCATACCAACGGCCGAGCGAGGCCTGCTTGATCGGCCATGTCGCGGTGAAGTCGCCGAGCCGCTTCCACCGCGCGTCCTCGTTGAGCAGATAGTGGCTGTAAGCCCCACAGGGGATGAAGGCGTTCATCCAGGGCGAGTAGAGCGAGTTCAGCCCGAGCTGGCTTTCCGGTCCGTAGAACGACGCGGCCGCAAAGTCGGCGGGGAGGTTGTCGAGGTTGGCCGCGATGTAATCGCCGTTATGGGCCATGTTCGCCTGCAGGTAGCCGTAGGCGACGTGGTCGGCGGGAACGAGGCCGCAGGCATGGCCTTGGATCAGCTGCGACCAGCCGAGCGCGCGAATGGCGTCGGGCTGGAACTGGCTGAGCAGCCCGGTCCAATACGCCGAGGGCGTCGCGCTGTTCCAGGTGATCGCGAAAGGCTGGGTGTTGTTGTGGTAGCCGTAGATGCCCTGGTGAGCCATGTTCATGGCCAGGTCAATTTGGGCCTCGAGCAGCCACTCGTCGCCGCTGACGAGGGCCACAAAGTAGCAGTAGGAAACGGCATGGCTAGTGTCGATGCTCGGCCCCCAGCCTCCTTGGGCGCCCGGCGGCTCCGCGTAGTTCCGGTAGGTCGGATAGCCTGGTATCGTCGCGAGCCCCGCTTGCCAGCCGAACCCGTCCTGCGCGGAGCTGGGCGAGCCGGTGCCGGTGTAGGCATCGACGGCGACCGGCAGGCCGGCGGCCGTGAAATCGCTATAGCTGGCGGCCTTCGGGCGCATGATGAGCGGGATGATGGTGTTGGCGACGTCGGCCGTCTCGCCGGGCCGGGTGCGGGTGCGGTTGCTGCGGTAGTGGTAGGGCACACCGAGGCCGGAAAGGGCGTTGAGCCGCGCGACCGTATACGCCTGTGCCGTGCCCGTCATGAATGCGTCGGCGTCGAAGCGGGTGATGACGCCGCGGCCGTTGTATCCGCCGGTGGCATCGATCGCGAGGCGGTGGCTCTCGTTATGGGACAGGGTGTCGGGATCGGCGACGACGCCGCAGGGAACGTAGGCGTACTGCGTCGCTGGCGTCGGCCGCTTGGCGGTATCGAGCGGGGGCACGACGCCGGCGGCCACCGCGTAGTCACGGTCGAACGAGCAGTGGAGCGTCGGCTGCGCGGCGCCGATCCAAGGCGCGGTGCCGGCATTCAGGCTGCCATCGTTGATGCAGAGCAACCATTGGGATTGGTAATGGTGTTTGACGCCCGGGAAGCTGACGATCGTCGTGCCAGCATCGGCTAGAGCGGCATCGTATCGCAGGAAGAATTTGTTGGCGACGCTCCACCAGTCGAGGGCGACGACGGCGCCGATCTGGAAGGCGAGCGTGCTGCCGTCGGCGTTCTTCCACCGGGTGACGTACCAGTTAAGCTTGAGGTGCGCGTCCGCCGCCCCGCCCGTGTTGTCGGTCGCCATGCCCCAGCCCTGCCAGACGTCGGCGACGGCGCCGGCAGTCAGCAGGGTCCAGCGGGTCGGCTGGGCGGCGTGGGCGGCGAGCGATGCGGTGAAGCTGCCGCTGCCCAGCGCGGCGTAGTTGCCCGCAGCGCTCGAGCAGTCCCAGGTCTGGACATTGGTGAAACTGACCCGGACATCGTGGCCGGCCAGGGCGGAAACCAGGCCGGCATTGCCGGTCGACGCGGTGCTGCCAGCCGGCAACGTGCCGGTCGCGGCCGCCATTGAATACGCGCGGGTCGCCCCTGCGCTCAGGGCGGCGTCGCGCAGCAGCAGACGCGCATATTTCAGTGATCCGTCTTTCCAGAAGCGCAGACCGTAAAACTGGGTCGTGCCGCTGGTCAGCGTCGGGATGCTGCCAGCTGGCACGTCGGCTTTCTTGAACCAGACGCCACGCTTGTGGAGGCCCAACGAGGTCGCGCTGCCCCAGTTCGTCAACGTGAAGGCTTGCGGGGTTGCTCCGCCCGATGACGAAGATAGACCAGGCGTTCCCATCAAGACGCCTAGATCGTCGGCGTTCGACGCGCTGGAGCTCGGAAACGCGAGCAAATATGGGCGGCCGTTGAGACGGCGATTGCGGAGGATCGTCATGCGCTAATGTATCCAGGGCCGGAACGGACGATTCTCCAGCAGCACGGGCTGCTGGGTCAGCATGATCGTGGCGCCGGGGGAGACCGTGACCTGGGTTCCGCGGCAGTCCCGCAGGTAAGTATATCCGTCCGGAACTATGTAAGCGGTCGGACCAGCATTGGCATCCCAAAGCACCATAGCCTGATACCCCCCGGCTTTCGTGAAAGCGCCCGTGTAGATCGAACCCGTGTCGCAGGTCGGCGCAGAAATGCGGACGGTCAAATCGATGGTCGAACCTGGCGCATAGAGTAGACGAACGTAGGGCTGGAGCGTCGCCGCACCAGCATCGACCGTCGGCTGCGAAATCGAATACTGGCTGCCCGCACTTGGACCGACGAAGAGAGGGACTTCTGTGCTGTAGCCAAAGCTATAGTACGTCCCGCCGTTGGCGAAGTAAGAATGGCCCAGCGCGGCCGCGAGCAGGCCGCCTCTCGTGGCGCTGGAAAGCGACAGGTTGGCCGCCTCGGTCCAGAGTTGCCCAGCGGCGCACGGGATGCCGGTCGACGTATCGAAGTTGATCTGAACGTAGCCCGTCGCGCTGGCGCTGGCGGTGCCGGAGACGCGAACCTCGACGTAAGGCATAGCGCCCTCGAGGCCGGTCCCCATCACCTGGACGCTGATCCCCTTGGCGGCATCCGGGTTGAAGGTGCCCCAATTGGTTGGCCAGACGCCGGCGGAGCCACCGGTGATCGACGGGTTCCGGATCTGATTGGGGCCCGGTACACGAGCGATGGGCGCAGTCCAGGTAGCGCCGGTGACCCACTTGATCGCCTCGCGATACGCGGTCGCGGTCGGCGCGAAGCCGGCGCCTCGATCGCCCAATTGGCCCCAACTTATGCCGTCATAGGCATACCAGTTGAACATATCGATTCCATCGGAGGCCGCGATCAACGGATAGATCGCGGCGAAAGCCAATTGCTGGGCGGGGTCCGTGACGTTGAGCGTCCCGCTCCCTTCGGACCAGAGGATCGTGGAAGGGCGGCCGTAATAGGCGAGGATCCGGCGATGCACGCGATTGATCTCGAGCGCTTGCTCAGGCCGATACCGGTAGACTGAAGCAATTGGGTAGGAGTGGATCGCGTGCACATCGCAGTATTGGCCGTAACCGGTCGCGTAAAAATCGTCGGCTTGTAGAAAAGGATTGACCGCCATGAATTCCGGGGAGGTGACCGTGGCAAGCGGATCGGCCGCCTTTACGGCTGCATAGTGCTGCACAACCCAGGTTTTGGAGAGTTGAGAGAGCGCTTTCTGGTTGAGGTCTGCCGTCCACCACTCATTGCCGGGTTCATTGATGGGGCTGTAGTAGGCGATCTTGCCTCGAGCCCGGGTAGCGACAGCGGTGATGAAATCGACCGCGTCCTGGAAGTTGCTCGGCGGGTCCCCTTTGGCTGCCCCGGGGTTGCCGCTGCTGCCGCCATTGGCCCAGTACGGAACGTATCCGAACGTGTAGAAGAGCCTCTTGCCGGCAAATTTTACCAGGAGCGCGTCGAACGCGGTCCAGCTGTAGATACCACGGGCCGGGCAGATGCCGAGCCAATGTGAAGCCTGTCCTCCCCAGGTCGCGCCCCAGAGACGGAAGCAGCGGCCCGGCATCTTCTGCCACCCGGCGACGACGTCGGGAGCCAGAACATGAAGGCCGAATTGCGTAAGGTCGGTCGCCACTACGAGGCCGGGCCGAACCAGCGGATCACCACCAGTCCATCGGCCCCTTTCCCACCGGTGAAGCCGGGTCCGCCGCCGCCGCCGCCGCCGCCATAGCCCGAGGAGGGAGGCAGACCAGCTGACGCCGTCGTGCCGCCGCCGCCCAGACCCCCCGGGCCGAGTACGGAACCACCTCCCCCGCCGCCCGCCGCCGTTCCCGCGCCGCCGGTCGAGTTGGTGATATAGCCGCGTCCGGCACCGCCGCCGGCGCCACTGGTTCCCGCCCCCGCTCCCCCACCACCGCCGAACAAGATGCTGCCGTAGGTCGTTGTCGTGGTGCCGTTGCCGCCGGCACCGGTGTTGCCTGTCACGCCAGTGAACGTCCCAGTTGCGCCGGCGGCGCCGGATGGGCTGACGTTGATGCTGCCGCCGTTCCCGCCCGTCGTGGCCGTTCCAACGCCGCCGCCGCCGCCGCCATAGGCAGGCGGGCTTTGGGTTCCGGCTGCGCCACCCGTTATGTAGGAGGCGGTTCCTGTTGCGCCGGCACCGGCGACGGAGCCGGCCGGACCGCCGATGCCGACTTGCACGGCGAGCGTTGCAGCAGGGACGACCGCCATGGGAAAGTTGGCGATGTAGTTGCCGCCGCTGCCGCCACCCCCGCCGCCTCCGCCGGAAACGCCGCCCGCCCCTGACCCGCCAGCGCCCTGCAAGTCTGCAAAGATCTGCTCGACGCCGCTCGGCACCGTCCAGGCAGCGACGCCCGTCGCGCTCGCCGCGACGTCGGCGCCCGATGTGCCGAACGTGATCTTGTGCCAGAGAGAGTTGTTGCCACCGCCGCCGCCGACGCTGGCCGGCGTGACGCCCGTGGTGCTGATCGTCATTGCACGATCCCCTTGATGAACGCGGTCGATGACGCCGTCAGGGTGAATGGGCCGGTGCTCGAGAAGACTGCGGTGATGCCGGTGGCGAACGGCTCAGCCGTGAGGAAGGGCAGTTCGACCTCGGTCGTGGCATTGGCCGGACAGTAAATGCATTCCTTCGGCGCGACGCTTCCATTTGCCGGCACCGCTGTTGCATCGAACAGCATGAGCCAGCCCGCGACCGACCCGGTCGTGGCGTAGCAGGCGTATAGGCTCCCTGGCGCGGACTTCAGGACGAGGCTGGCGGCAATCGCGGTGGTTTGGACGAAAGTCGGGCTTGGCGGGACGATGCTGCTGCTCGTCACCGCCGCGGTCGTTGCCTGCTGGGCTGCGACCATCGCCTTGCCGAGCGCGACGAGGCTGCCGCTTCCGGAACTCCAGGCCGCGTCGGCCGGCGCGCCAAACGTATCGGTGCGAAAGTGTTGCTTCAAGCCGTTGGCATCGATGCCGGAAACGGACAGCGGATTTGCCACTGGAGCGGCGCCGGTCGCGCCCTGAGGCGCTATGGTGAAGTTGCCCGATCCGGTTACGCCACCGATGACGTTGCTGCCGGCCGGAAGCGGCGAGGCGAGCCCCACGGACAGGGTGGCGCTCAGCTTGGCGTAGATTCCGGACAACCACCCGCGAATGCCGACACCGCCGGCGGGCGCCGCCACCCCGCTCGCGTCCGTGCCGTCCTGCGCCGCGCCTGCCGGCAGAGGGAGGCTCGCCGCCGAGATGGCCTGAGTAGCGGGTAGATTGCCGACGCTGACGGCCAGCGGATTGCCGCTCGTCCCAACTTCGACCCCGCTCGCGTTGACGTTGACGTGCGCGGCCGCCAAGTTTCCGTTTGGATCGAGCCCGACAATGAGAGACTTCGCCGCACCTCCGACGGAGGCGGCTTGGATACCGAGAGCCATTGGTTTTATTTCCTTTCTCAGCCTGCTGAAATCGCGAGGTCGAGGGCGGGCAGCATGTGCCAGCCGTAGGGGATGCCATTGCCGATGCGGTCGTCGGCCAGCATGGCCGAACGCCCTGAGCCCGGGACGATGGCTCCGTTGGAAGCCCCGAAGTCAGCCGCGTAGCAGACTGAGAAACCACTCGGCATCGCCGCCGTTGTGCCGTCTGCGAAGGTGATCCCGCTCGTGCCAGTGAGCGTAAGCGTGACGGTCTTAGCTGTATTGTCTACAATTGCGCCGTCGATTTTGACTGCCTTTCCGGTATCCTGAGACAAGCCCGGTAAGTAAACGGAGAATAAACCCGCTATCTCAGCAGCGGTGGCTGTGTTGTAGGCAACAGTTGGGTTCGAATAGGTCGCCCCAACAGCGAGTAGGCTAGTGCCCGCTCCCAGGGTGAACGGGATGGTGATGGTCCGCGCTGTGGTATTGAGGGTTCCGGTAGAAGCGAGCTTGGGACCGCGTGCGGCGGTCTGCAAGCCGCCCATGACCGCAAGCTCTGCGGCCATGAGCTTTCGAAAGCTAGGCCTAGCATAGTCGATCCGCGCACCCATGCTTGCGTGGCTATTGACATACTCGTTCCAGAGATAGCTTTCCTTGGAAACGACCATAGCATTGCCTGGCTCTAGCTCGTTCAGGACGATCAGCGTGTTGCGGGTGTAGCCGGTCGCACGCGAGCCATCGCTGCCGAACTGACCAGAAGCACCCTGGGTCCAGCCGATGACAGCACACGCTGGATAGTGCCGGGCGATATAGTCGGCTGCCGCGAAGATGCGGGTGCGGACCTCGGCGTGCGTCTCGGTCGGGTAGGCGGGATCAACGGCTTGCCACCCGCTGTGAGCCCCCCAAAAGTATCTGAATTTATTCCCAACACTGGCGCCGACGGTTCCGGCGAAGCCGTCCGAGAGAGAACCGTCGTGGTTGACGCAAGCGTCAAAGTCTCCGCCCGCCTCGGCGCTGCCGGTGATACCAACGCACACCCCAAGCTGCGCCTCGATAAGCCGCCCGAACTCTTCAGCGGCCAAGCTTGTGTGTTCGCCCTGCTCGTAGGCATAAGTATTCATGCCACCGTCTTGCAAAAACCAGTTTGCGCCCCAGGCCCCGTAGCGGTGATCTTGAGAGACCCATGATGCTGTTTTGGTATAGACAGGAGAGAATGATGTTCCACCGTCCGCCCACTCTCGCACGAGGCCGCACTCGAACGAGCGAGTGAACAGCCCCAACACGACGCCCACACGGAAGCGCTGAGCGATCCGCACGGGATTGGTGAACGCGGCATCGGTCGCAACATCGGCGTAGTAGATGTAGGGACCGGCGGGGAGCAGGAACCGGGCGACGGTGGCTCCGGCGATCGAACCGTAGACCTGGACCGGGCTCGGATGCAGTGCGGCACCTGAACCGGCGGCTGCTGAAGCGCCGCCAGACAACGCATCGTAGAGGCGAACCCAGAGTCCGTTCGTCGGTCCCGCGATCGCGGTGACGTTCAACCAAACCTCGCCCCAACCCTTGGACCAGGGCAGCGAGAAGCCGCTTGGATTGCCGCTGGGCGCGTCACGCTGATAGGTCACCATGTCGCTCCGTGTGAGCGACACGGCGAGGGATTGAGGCACACCCGAGGCGCCGGAGAAGACGTTAAGCGGCGCTGGATAGGGGTTGTAGAGGCCTGACGAGTTCGTCGAAGCGATCGAATGCTCGCCGGCGCTGGCCGGCGTGTAGGTCACCGTCACGGGTGCGGTAGAGCTTCGGGTCAGTGTGATCGTTGGGCTTGGCGAGAATGTGCCGTTGGTGCCGGAGAGGGTGATTGTGCCCGACGGGAAAGATGCGTTGGGATAGACACTGACCTGCACCGCCGACCCGGCGGCAACAGCGCTGGTGCTTAGGATCATGTCATACCGGTTCGCGACGACAGACGTCGCGCTGGCGCTCACCGTGTAGCCCTGCGCCCCAGAGGAGTTCGCCATCCCTGCCGCAGTCGCCGCAAAGCTGCCGGCCTGAGCGGCGACGCTGATCGGGGTGAAAGTGAACACCAACGGAGTCACGCCCGAACCGACCAAGCTCGAATTGTCAAAGGAACCTGCAAGCCCGGAGACGGTCGGCGAGACCACCTGACCCGGTGGCCAAGCAGCGGAAACCGGAGTTACCGTCAACGTAACCGGCGTTCCCGCAGGACCGCTCGAGCGGCTGAGCGAGACTGTGAAACTAGTCGCCGCGCTCGAGAGGGTACTGGTTCCTGTCAGCAGGTCGGTCGAGCTTGTGCCGAAAGCGTTAGAAGCCACGATGCGACAGTCGTACGCAGAACCACTTGCAAGACCAACGAACGTCCCGCCCGTGTCGGAGAAGCTGCCGCTATTCTGGGTCCACGCTGAGGTGCCATGGGCGGCCACAAAGCCTGAATAGTTGATCGGGGCGGTCCCTGAGGCGCCACCATAGGTCACCGGAATTGAATTGGACGTGGACGTCGCTGCCGCCAGATTGCTGACCCGGCTGGGCGCAGAGCCGGTGGGCGCCAGAGCGGCCATCGGCGTGCCATTGAGACGCCGCCGCGCTAAGGTGGGCATGAGCTAACCTCCGGAAATTAGACGTTGCCCGCGTAAGTCGTTCCGCCGTCCGAGGTGACGAACCTTATGACGTTCAGAGAGTTTGCTGAGGTGTCGAGTGTCGGTGCAGCGCCGCCCTTCCACTTGACGTTGGCAGGCAGGGCGGCCGTAAATCCGCCCGCGCCACCGCGCACGACGAGTGTCACGGTCTGCAACTCTCCCGCCGCGCCGCCCGAGAGCGAGAAGCTGCAATTCGCCGTGAGCGTAACATCGTAGGCGCGGCTACCTGACGAGGGAAACGACAACGCCTGGGACGAACCGCTGACTGCCGCCGTGATCACCGGCACCGCGGCGGCGGTCGTGCTCAGTACAGCGTTGGAAAGCTGCAGCCCGCTGCCGACGTTTATCGCCGCCGCAACCCCGTTCGTTCCGGTGCCTCCAAAGAGCTGAGAGGCCGTCCCCGCGAGTTCGTTCACCCTGACGTGCTGGTTCCAAGCGGACCCGTTCCAAAACTCGAAGCGGCCGGCCGTGCTGTTGTAGCCGAGGACATATTGTCCCTGCGAAGGCGTGGGCCGGGCCGAAAGAGGCCAACTCTGTATGTTCGTCTGGGCGAAAGCACTGATCTGCGAGAGCGTGTAGCGAACGTCGCTGTTCGTTGCACTTGAGTAAGTCGCGATCTCGTCTGCGCCAGCGACCGTTTGGCCCAGTGGTAGTGCATGAGTCGTGGTCGTGATGACCGAGAGAGTCCCGTCAGCGGCGACCGACAAGGAGACACCATCGGGCTTGATGCCGCCGAGCCCGGCGGTCGTTGCCGCCGGTAGGGTGTAGGCGGCCCCTCCCTGAGTGGCTTCGGTCGCCGACGCTGCCATGTAAATTTGGGCCGCACTGCCCGCGGCCAGCGCGGTAAGCCCGCCGAGCCCGTTGACCCCCGAGTAGACCAGGTTGCCGGAGGTCTTATTAATGACGAGACAACGAAACCCGTCTGCAATCGTGCCGTCCACGGCGAGCGAACCGGCGACGCCGGAGACAACGACCTGCTTGTCATTGTCTGTCGACGTCAGCGTGGCCGTCGTCGCGCCGGAGACCAACGCAATCGTCCGGCTTCCCGCCGGCGTTTTGCGGAAGAACGCGGCTCGAGCGGAGAGCGTCGTCTTGTAGTCGGTGCCGCCGCGGTTGAGGGTATCGACATCTGATGCCGCCGGGCCACCGAGTGACCCCGAACTGATGTCGGTCAAAGCGGTAACGGCTGTCCCGACCACGCTGGCCGTTGCGTCGGCGGCGACGGTCAGGGTCGTTCCGTCGACCTTGATGACACCCGGCTGGGTCGTCGTCGCTGTCGCGAGCGGCTGATTCGGGCGATAGCTCATTAGGTAATCCTCCACGTCGTCGCATTGATGGCTCGCAACGTGATGGCGTCGTTGTTTGCATTCATCACGAATGTCGGCTGTCCGTTGATCGTGCCGCCCTGAGCCGCAGTAAGAGTGATGTTGTTCACGGCGGCATCTCCTTTGCCATCGATGACCGTGTAGTCAACCCACAGCGTTGGACTTTGCGGAAGGACAATTTTTGTTTGCGCACCGGCTGTTTTATTGACGTCCACCACTCGATCGGCGGTGGCCATCTGGTATGGCGATGCAGTGCTGGCTGCCGTCGAAGTGCCATCGATCGTGACGCCGGTAACCGAAGCGACAACGGGTGCGCCCGTTGCTGACAGGATCCCACCGAACAGGGACAGACCTGAGCCGATTGCGACCGAGGTTGTTGTGCCCGCCACCGAGGTGGAGCCGATCAGCTGACCGCTCACCTTCGGCAGGTCGCTTACGCGGACGTACTGCACCCATCCGGCCGGGGTATAGGTCTCGCGCCGTGCGGTATCGGTTGCGTAACCCTCCATGCCGGGAGCAGGTGAAGCCGGTCTGTTTGCCGTCGTCCAACTCGGCAGCGTGATTGAGCCTGCGAAGACCGGGCTGCTGAGTGGCGCGCGCGACGTATCTGTCGGGTGGCGATGGTCCTCGCGGGAAGCTGCGGTTGCGGTGCCCGCACTTGCGACCCCGTTGCTCAGGGGGAGTGCGGTTCCGACGGCAGCGCCGGTTGCGGACGGCGCCTGTGGCACCCACGCGCTACCGCTCCAGGTCAGGACGTTCCCGGAAGTTGCGCCATTTTGGGCTAGACTGACCACACCGGAAGCGACCGTGATCGGCGCCGCTCCCGTAAGGCTGACCCCTGAGGCGGGCGTCGTCGGCGCCCATCCGGTGCCGCTCCATCCCAGGAGTTGTCCGACTGCGGCACCGCCCTGCCCGATGGATGCCAGACTGACATTGCTGATGTTCAGGGTACCGTCGGCGGCGACCGACAGACCGGTTCCGGGCTTAACGGCCCCAACCATTGCGGCAGTTGCTGGGACGGTGGGGCCAGCAGGTCCGGTTGCGCCGGCAGGACCAGTGCTCCCTGCCGCTCCCTGCGCCGCCGCAAGAACCCAGGACGCTGCGGAGAAGGTGGCCGCTGCGGGAACCGAGACAGCGGCCACGTAAGTCTGGCCACCGGACGTGACAACGTCGTAAGCGGAGTAGCTGGTGTTGGCTTGCCAAACACCGCGGAAGGTGAAGCCTTGACCCGCGGGACCTTGCGCACCGGTATCGCCCTTTGGCCCGGCGACACCGCTGCCGCCGCCCGAGGCTGCTGCCGTGACTGAGATGGTCCCCGTGTCATCGATCTGCACGCCGGACCCGGCAGTAAAAAGCGAACGAAGCTTCACGGCCGGAAGCCGCTTGGGAGTAGCAGCGCTGTTGACGATCAGTTCATCGCCGGGCGACAGACTTTGCTCAAGCGGATAGCTGAGGTGATCCGTTCCGCTTGCGATGCAGGCTCCGGCTTGTAGTGCCAGGCCCGCACCGATGCTGATCGCTTCAGGGCTCCCAAGTCCGGCAGAGACCCGGCCCAACAGCGTGCCCTGCGCCAGCGACAGCAGCGGCTGCGTGTTGTTGAGCAGAGTCGTTACTGTCGTGCTGCGAGTCAGGCCGTTCTGACTGAGGGGAAGCAAGTCACTCCCACCCACCGCCGTTGCCGACGGCAACTGCTTGATCGTTGGCATGTCGAAACTCCAGTGAACATGGCTGGCGGGTGACGGCGGAGGCACACAGGGGTGTCTCCGCTCGGACGATTGTTAGAAGCTCTTCGCCTCGCGATGACCGCTACGCGATCGGAAACCAGCCTGAGCTGTCGTTCCCCGTTCTTTTGAGCCAGAGCGTCGTTCCGACGCCGCCGTCTAGATTCCGGAAATCGGAACCAGGCGGCGCCGCGAGAACGCCTTCCGGCGAGCCTCGCCCAAAACACGTGAGGAAACCGGCTTGTTCGGCATCCGAGCGTACTCGAACGCCGCCGCCCTTCCCGGGGACGAGGCTAAGATCGCCTTTCGAACTCCTGAGGGAGACGCTGCCATCTCCTCCGGGCTGGACATAATCGATGTTTGCGAATGACATTGCCTGCCAGGCGCCATCGATCCCCTGCAAGACAACCTCGCTGCCAGCGGCAGCGGTGATGTCGGAACGGGTCCAGTTCCAATTGTTTCCTGCGGCAATACTTTGGCTGAGGTGAACGGAACCCAAACAACGCAGAGTGACCCGACGATCTCGCGGGACGGGGAGCCCAACAAAGGGCTGCAGCGCTGCGCCGGCGCCATCGCCGATAATAGCCGCGCTTGTCGTCGACGGGTCATAACCGCTCCCGCCGGCCACGAGCGCGATGCCGACCACGACACCGTCCCGAAGATAAACCGCGGCACTTGCTCCCTGCCCCGCGCCCGCGATCAGTACCCGCGCCTGACTATAGCCGCTTCCTCCATTGGTCACCCGCACGAAACTCACTTGGCCTGCCAAGGCAAGCTGATGAGACGTGAGGATCGCGTCGACCTTGGTTGTTGAAGCAGCCACGACCGCACCGTCGAGAACATCTGAGAGCACAAGGCGGGTCACGCCGGCGTTTGTATCCCCAGCAACATCGATTGTCGTTTGTCCATTCCAGCTGTTGGAGCGGACGTTCACGGCGTCTGTTTTGGCCCAGCAGAGATTGGGAAGAACACTCTCGAAGGACGATAAGAAGCGATTGCCTGAGATCGAGATCCGCTCGGGTCCATCGAAGAGGAAGATACCCCCGCCGCCCTCGTCCACGCTGATGAGGTTGTCTTCGATCCAGATATCTTGGCACGATATGCCGAAATTCCTTCCCGCACCGTCGGTTTCAATCTGGAAGATCGTGATCGCTCGTTTGTTGCTGACCAGCCTATTGCGTGCGATCTGCACGCGATTACTACCGCCTGCATTGACCCCGATCGCACAATTTACAATCAGATTGGACTGCAGCCATAAGCAGGAAGATCCACCGGCGTCGATCCCGAACTGGCCTGGGCCGACTACCGTGTTTTCGGCGATCGTCGTCATGCTTGCGTTACAGAGTATCCCACAAGCAGATCCTGAAGCATCGTCGATGATGATCTGGTTGTCGGAGACGTTGATGCGGTTTCCTGAAACGGCAATCCCGTAGGCAGAGTTGGCAGCACAGCAGTTACCAGAAACAACGATATCGATCGCATCGGGATGGTCTAGACCCCAACGGGGTGGCTCGCCATTCGTTTCGTTGTAGTTCCCAATCGAAATGCCGCGAGAATTTCGAAAGCATCGGCAGTTGATCACTTGGCTCTGACTCACCGCCTGGGCGAACAGGGGATCATTGAAATCTAAGCAGATGCCGAACGCTGAATTGTCCGAAGCGACACAGTCTGAAATGACCACGCCCGAGACAGCCTGCACCCAAACTCCATGCCGCTCATTGTTCTGAAACACGCAGCTTGTGATCGCATGGCTGTCGCGGTGATCCGTCCCACGATCGCGGGCCTGGATGATGAGTCCGCTTCCGAGCGCGGTCCCAGTGGCATTAACGAAGCGACAGTCCCGGATCGTTGTCTCTCGACACGTCTTACCGATCATAACTCCCCAGCTGTCACCAGGAAGGCTGCCCGCATCGAATACCACACCAACGCTTATGAAGTTTGGCGCAGTGACGTTGATCCAGGCACCACCGCCCGCCTGCGAGATACGGCGCACAGTGGTCTGGCCGGCGGTCCCAATGAGGACAGACGACGCTTGAACGTCCCATTGCCCGTTGATGCAGTAGACCCGCGGTCCGAGCAGAAGCGGCCGCCCGCTGGCGATCGCTGCGTTGAACGCGGTCGTATCATCGGTCACGCCGTCACCGTGGGCCCCGAACGCTTCCACCGGAACGGCGTCACTCAGCCAGTCGCCAAGTCGCCGAGCCGACCCCACGCTGGCCCGGGCGATCTGGGAGCTAACCTCGGCGCCGCTGGCCGACAGAAGAGTGCGGACGCTGATCGCACGATCCTCGCCATTCTGCCACGTGGGAACCAGGTCAGTCAGCGAGACACTTGTGGATCGGACGAGGGATGCGGCGGAGTATCGCGGTGATCCCGACAGCGTTCCCTGCTGGAGTGTGAGACCGCTCCCGATCGTAATAGCCTCAGGGGGTCCAAGCCCGGGCGATGCTCGCCCGATGAGACCTGGCGTAAGCGAGAGAGCCGGCTGTGTACCGGCCAGAAGCTGTGAGCGGCTAACGTTTCGAGTGGTTCCGCTTTGGCTGACCGGGAGAAGGTCATCGTCGGATGCGACAACAACAGGTTGAAGCTGATCGATCGTCGGCATCAGTAGCTGCCATCCCCGAGGATCAGCGCGTTGCCATCAGAATCGACCAGCACCGAACCATTTTCAGTTGTCAGAGGCAGATTGCTGGCCGTCTGCACCGCCATCGCAATGACCGGCAACGAGATCGAGCGGGAAATCACGCGGCCCGTCTCCGTCCCGATCATGACAGTGACGTTATAGGTCTTTCCAGCCACGCCGCCTTGCAACCAAAGGACAGCGCGGGTTCCGTCTGCCGCGGATGAAGCGAGGCTGAGATCGCCCTGATTGGCCGGGCTGATAAGGACGTCGATCGTCTGAATACTATCGCCATCGTTTCCAGCCAGTGCAGGCGCGATGTCAAATTGGTAATCAAGAATGTCTGCCGGATCTTTGGGCGGCCACCGAAGAGGCTGCAGATTTGTCGCTACCAAGCCACGGGGTCCCGGCAGGAAA
>JAVVHH010000055.1:0-23938 GCA_032249615.1 Acetobacteraceae bacterium | reverse complement strand
TTACACATTTCGCGAGCTCTTGGCGTGGATTTTGCAAGAGACCCGGCGCCACCGTGCAATGATCGACATTCCCCCGGGGGTCGCGCGCCTACAGGCCAGAATCGGTGAACTCGTGCCTGGCAAACCGTTCACCCGGGACCAGCTTACGATGCTGGAACGGGACAATGTCGTCGAAGAGGGAGCGCTCGGGCTGGCCGCTCTGGGAATTGTGCCGACGCCGGTCGAGTTGATCGTGCCTGGGTATCTCGATCGCTTTCGTCCGGGTGGCGGAAAGCGGGAGGAAGTGCCGGTTTAGAACCGTTTCGGCCCTTTTATCCGATCCGCAGCCGAGGATGCGAAAAGCGACGACCAGGTCTGACGTAGAATAGGTCTCAAATCGGCCCTATTGACGCAGAAAGTGCTTTGATTGGGGCGATGCGCCTCGTAATGAGGGGCGTCGTCGAGCGGAGCGAGCCATGGCCGAAGGTCGGATGTTGCAATTTGTTCGCCTTCCGCAGCAGCCGCCGCCGAAACGGGCCGTTTCGGCGCGACGCGAGGATTTCGCGGAGATCTACGCGGATTTCGGCGTCACCGAAGCCGCCAGCCAGGCGAGCCGATGCAGCCAGTGCGGCATTCCGTTCTGCCAGGTGCATTGCCCGCTCAGCAACAACATCCCCGACTGGCTGAAGCTGACGGCGGAAAACCGGCTGCAGGAAGCCTACGAGATCAGCAGCGCGACCAACACCTTCCCCGAGATCTGCGGCCGCATCTGCCCGCAGGATCGGCTATGCGAAGGCAATTGCGTCATCGAGAAGGATTTTGAGAGCGTCACCATCGGCGCGGTCGAACGGTTCATTACCGATACGGCCTGGGAGAATGGCTGGATCAAGCCGCCCTCGCCGTCGCACGAGCGGCCGCAATCGGTGGGGATCATCGGGGCCGGGCCGGGCGGCCTGGCCGCCGCCGAGCGTCTGCGCACGTTGGGCTACCAGGTGCACGTGTACGATCGGTATGACCGGGTCGGAGGGCTGATGATCTACGGGATCCCGGGCTTCAAGCTCGAGAAGGACGTGGTGCTCCGCCGCTGGAAGTGGCTGGAGGAGGGGGGCATCAAGTTTCACCTCGGCGTCGAGATCGGGCGCACGATGAGTTTCACCGAGTTGCGGGCGCAGCACGACGCGGTTCTGATCGGCACCGGGGTCTACAAGGCGCGCGACATCGGGGGGCCCGGCGCCGGGCTGGACGGGATCGTGCCGGCGATGGACTTCCTGACCGCCAGCAACCGCCAGGGGCTGGGCGACAGCGTGCCGGCGTTCGAAAGCGGTGCGCTGAACGCCGAGGGCAAGCGGGTGGTGGTGATCGGGGGCGGCGACACCGCCATGGATTGCGTGCGGACCGCCGTGCGACAGGGCGCGGCGAGCGTGAAGCTGCTCTACCGGCGCGACAAGGCCAACATGCCCGGCTCCATGCGCGAGGTGAAGAACGCCGAGGAGGAGGGGGTCGAGTTCGTCTGGCTCTCGGCGCCCGAGGCGTTCCACGGCGAGGGCACCGTCAGCGGCGTCCGCGTGCAGCAGATGCGCCTGGGGATGCCGGATGCGTCCGGCCGGCAATCGGTGCTGCCCGCCGACACGCACATGACGATCGAGGCGGACCTGGTCATCAAGGCGCTCGGCTTCGATCCGGAGGAGCTGCCGCGGTTGTGGGACCAGCCCGGGCTCGAGGTGAGCCGATGGGGAACGCTCAAGACGGATCACCGCACCGCCATGACGAGCCTGCCGGGCGTGTTCGCCGCCGGCGACATCGTGCGCGGCGCGAGCCTGGTGGTCTGGGCCATTCGGGACGGACGCGATGCGGCAGCCCGCATGCACGAATACATGCAGCAATCGGCGCTGGCCGCGGCGGCAGAGTGATGGAGGGCAGGGACATGGATTTCGTCGCCGACTGGCACGCCAACGTGGCCCGTCTCCAGGGCACGTACGACTCGTCGCAGGAGCACGATGCGTGCGGCGTGGGCCTGGTCGCCGCACTGGACGGCAAGAAACGGCGCGACGTCGTGCAGGCTGGTATCGATGCGCTGAAGGCGGTTTGGCACCGTGGCGCGGTCGACGCCGACGGCAAGACGGGCGACGGCGCGGGCATCCATCTCGAGATCCCGACTGATTTTTTCATGTCGGCGATCCAGCACGCCGGCCATCGGCCGGACCCGGCGCATGCGCTCGCCCTCGGCATGGTGTTCCTGCCCAAGACCGATCTCGGCGCCCAGGAGCGGTGCCGCCAAATTGTCGAGACGGAGATCCTGGCGCTCGGCTACGGCATTTATGGCTGGCGGCAGGTGCCGATCAACGTCGCCGTGATCGGCGAGAAGGCCAACGCGACCCGGCCCGAGATCGAGCAGATCATGATCAACGGTGGCAACGTCGAGCCGGCGCGTTTCGAACGGGACCTCTACGTCATCCGGCGGCGGATCGAGAAGCAGGCGATCGCGGCGCAAGTGGGCGAACTCTACCTCTGCTCGCTCTCCTGCCGCAGCATCATCTACAAAGGCATGTTCCTGGCGGAGTCGCTGACCGAATTCTACCCGGACCTGCTGGATGAGCGGTTCGTCAGCCGGTTCGCGATCTACCACCAGCGCTATTCGACCAACACGTTCCCGACCTGGCGCCTCGCGCAGCCCTTCCGCATGCTGGCCCATAACGGCGAGATCAACACCCTGTCCGGCAACGTCAATTGGATGAAGAGCCACGAGACGCGGCTCGCGGCGGGCGAGCTCGACACCTACATCGAAGACGTCAAGCCCGTCATCCAGGTGGGCAGTTCCGACACGGCGACGCTCGACCAGGTCTTCGAGCTGCTCGTGCGGGCCGGGCGTGACGCGCCCATGGCCAAGACGTTGATGATCCCAGCCAGCGTGGGCCAGGACGCCACGATGAAGCAGCACCACGCCGACATGTTCCTCTACTGCAGCGCGGTCATGGAGCCCTGGGATGGCCCGGCCGCGATCGCGGCGACGGATGGGCGATGGGTGATCGCAGGGCTCGATCGCAACGGGCTGCGGCCGCTGCGCTACACGATCACGGCCAACGACCTGCTGGTCGTCGGCTCGGAATCGGGGATGGTGACGTTTGCCGAGGCTGATGTCATCGCCAAGGGCCGGGTCGGTCCGGGCCAGACTATCGCCGTGGATCTCGACGCGCCGCGCTTCTACACCGACGACGACATGAAGGACGCGCTCGCGGCGCGGCAGAATTACGGCGACTGGGTCAAGCGGATCGCGCAGATCGATCAGGTGGTCAAAACGGATGCGCCGGAGCCCGTGCTGTTCGAGGCGGCCGAGCTGCGCCGGCGTCAGCTAGCGGTGGGGACGACCCAAGAGGAGCTGGAGATGATCCTGCACCCCATGGTCGAGGACAGCCAGGAGGCGGTCGGCTCGATGGGCGACGACACGCCGGTGGCGGTGTTGTCGGAGCGTTACCGCGGACTGCACCACTATTTCCGCCAGGCCTTCGCGCAGGTGACCAACCCGCCGATCGACAGCCTGCGCGAGACGCGGGTGATGTCGCTGAAGACCCGGCTCGGCAATCTGGGCAACGTGCTGGACGAGGATAGCAGCCAGTGCGACCTGCTGCAGCTCGATAGCCCGGTGCTGTCGACAGCCGAGTTCGCGGCGATGGCGGCGACCATGGGGCAGACCGCCTGCCACGTCGATTGCAGCTTTGCGGTGGCCGAGGGGGAGGCCGGGCTGCGGGCGGGGATCGAGCGGATCCGCCGTGAGGCTGAAGAGGGCGTGCGAGCAGGGTGCGCCCATGTGATCCTTTCCGACGAGAACCAAGGTCCCGAGCGCGCGCCGATCCCGATGATCCTGGCCACGGCGGCGGTCCATACGCATCTCGTCCGCCAGTCGCTGCGGACCTTCACGAGCCTGAACGTCCGTTGCGCCGAGTGCCTGGACACGCATTATTTCGCGGTGCTGATCGGCGTCGGCGCCACGACGGTCAATGCCTACCTGGCGCAGGAGGCCATCGCCGACCGGCAGCGCCGAGGTCTGTTCGGGTCACTGTCGCTGAAGGAGGCGGTCAAGCATTACAAGAAGGCGGTCGACAAGGGGCTGCTGAAGGTGATGTCGAAGATCGGCATCTCCGTGCTCTCGTCCTATCGCGGCGGCTATAATTTCGAGGCGATCGGGTTGTCGCGGGCGCTGGTCGGCGAGTTCTTCCCCGGCATGCAATCGCGGATCAGCGGCATTGGGCTGTCGGGGATCGCCCGCAAGGTGCTGACGCTGCACGAGTCGGCGTGGACGGCGGAGGCAACGACGCTGCCGGTCGGCGGGGTTTACAAGTTCCGCCAACGCGGCGAGGTTCATGCATTCGAGGGCAAGCTGATCCACACGCTGCAGACTGCGGTGGCGACGGACAGCTTCGAGACCTATCGGCGGTATGCGGACGGCGTGCGGCGGCAGAAGCCGGTTGCGTTGCGTGACCTGCTGGATTTCAAGCGGGACGGGCTGGTCCCGGTGTCGGTCGATGAAGTCGAGAGCATCACCGAGATCCGTAAGCGGCTGCTCGCCCCGGGTATCTCGCTCGGTGCGCTGAGCCCCGAGGCGCACGAGACGCTATCGATCGCGATGAACCGGATCGGGGCGCGTAGCGATAGTGGCGAGGGCGGCGAGGATCCGGAGCGGGCCAAGCCGCGGGCCAACGGCGACAACGCCAACTCGGCGATCAAGCAGATCGCGTCCGGGCGGTTCGGCGTAACGGCCGAATACCTCAATGCGTGCCGCGAGATCGAGATCAAGGTCGCGCAGGGCGCCAAGCCCGGCGAGGGCGGGCAGCTGCCCGGCTTCAAGGTCACCGGTCTGATTGCGCGCCTCCGGCACTCGACGCCGGGGGTGACGCTGATCAGCCCGCCGCCGCATCACGACATCTACTCGATCGAGGACCTCGCCCAGCTCATCTACGACCTCAAGCAGATCAATCCGGAGGCGACGGTCTGCGTGAAGCTGGTCTCGCGAAGCGGCATCGGCACGATCGCGGCGGGCGTGGCCAAGGCCAAGGCGGACGCGATCCTGATCAGCGGCCATTCCGGCGGCACGGGGGCGAGCCCGCAGACGTCGGTGAAATATGCCGGGCTGCCGTGGGAGATGGGGCTGTCGGAGGCGCATCAGGTGTTGATGCTCAACCGGCTGCGCCACCGTGTGAAGCTCCGGACCGATGGCGGCATCAAGACCGGCCGCGACGTGGTGATCGCGGCGATGCTGGGCGCCGAGGAATTCGGCATCGGCACCGCGAGCCTGGTCGCCATGGGCTGCATCATGGTGCGGCAGTGCCATAGCAACACCTGCCCGGTCGGGGTCTGCACGCAGGACGACGAGCTTCGCCAGAAATTCGAGGGCTCACCCGAGAAGGTCATCAACCTGTTCAGCTTCATCGCCGAGGACGTCCGGCACATCCTGGCTTCGCTGGGGGTCCGGCGGCTCGTGGACGTCATCGGGCGGACTGATCTGCTCGCCCAGGTGAGCCGCGGGTCCGAGTTGCTGGACGACCTCGACCTGAACCCGCTGCTCGCCCAGGCCGACCCGGGACCGCACCCGCGCTACTTCAACCAGGAAGGCCGCAACGAGGTGCCGGAAACGCTCGATGGTCAGATGATCGCCGATGCGGCGCCCGTGTTCGAGCGCGGCGAGAAGATGCAGCTGCAGTATACGATCCGAAACACGCACCGGGCGATCGGGACGAAGCTGTCATCCAAAATCACCCGCCGGTATGGGATGACCGGGCTGCAGCCGGCGCACATCACGGCGCGGCTCCGTGGCACGGCCGGGCAGTCGCTCGGCGCGTTCGCGGTGCAGGGGCTGAAGCTCGAGGTAATCGGGGACGCCAACGATTACGTCGGCAAGGGCCTCTCCGGCGCGACTATCGTCGTGCGGCAGCCGCCGAGTTCGACCCGGCTCAGCCAAGAGAACACCATCATCGGCAACACCTGCCTCTACGGCGCGACTGCGGGCGAATTGTTCGCCGCGGGGCAGGCGGGCGAACGCTTCGCGGTGCGCAACTCCGGAGCAACCGCGGTGGTGGAGGGCTGCGGCAGCAACGGGTGCGAGTACATGACGGGCGGCACGGTCGTGCTGCTGGGGGCGGTCGGGGACAATTTCGGCGCCGGCTTCACGGGCGGGCAGGCCTTCATGTTCGACGCGGACGGCACGTTCGAACGCCGGATCAACCCGGATAGCCTGCAGTGGCAGCGCGTCGAGCATCCGCACTGGGCGGAGTTCCTCCGGAGCCTCGTCGAGCGGCACGTGGCGGAAACCAGCAGCCGGTACGCTCGGAACATGCTGGTCGATTGGGCGCGGGCATTTCCGCAATTTTGGCAGATCGTGCCCAAGGAATACGTCAAGTATCTGCCGGTTCCGTTGGCCGAGACGGCCGCACTTCGGGCGTAACCGCCGCTCCCAGAGATTGGCGGAGGAGGCGCATGGTGCGATAAGCACTTGATGCGTCTGCTCTACCATCTGCCGTTGTCGCCGTACGCTAGGAAGGTTCGGCTCGTCCTCGGCGAAAAACGGCTGCCGTTCGAGTTGGAGATCGAGAAAGTTTGGCAGCGGCGTCCTGAATACCTCGCCCTGAACCCGGCCGGCACGGTGCCGACACTGGTCGACGAAGGTGGCGCCGCGATCGCCGATTCCGGCGTCATCTGCGAGTATCTCGAGGAAGCCTATCCCGAAGCGCCGCGGCTGCTGCCGAGCAGCATTACGGAGCGCGCCGAAGTGCGCCGGCTCGTCGCCTGGTTCGACGGCAAGTTCGGAGGCGACGTCACCCGCAACCTGCTGGGCGAGAAATTCATGAAGCGGCTGCTCGGCCACGGCAACCCGGATGCCGGCGCGCTCCGGGCCGGTTATGCTAATCTGCGGCACCACCTCGAATACATCGGCTGGTTGGCAGAGACCCGGCGTTGGCTGGCGGGCGATGAATTGAGCCTGGCCGATTTCGCGGCCGCCAGCCATCTTTCAGCGCTGGACTTCGCCTCCGACGTCGATTGGTCGATGTCGGAGCCGGCGCGCGATTGGTATGCCCGCATGAAGTCGAGGCCGAGCTTCCGCCCGCTGCTCGCCGATCAGGTGCCGGGGGTCACGCCCCCGCCCCATTACGCCAACCTGGATTTCTGAGCGTTCAGTCGCGCCGGAAGATCCCGGCTGCGACGTCGGCGATATCGGACTGGACCAGGCCGAGATCGGCCAGTTCCCGGTCGCTCATGAGCGATAGTTCGCCGCGAATGCGGGCCCGCTCCTGGCGTCGCTCGAAGGCGGCGATGATCCGCGCGAAAGGCGAGCGGGTCGGGGTGGAAGCGGGGAGAACCCGGGTGGTCGTTGTCGAAATAGCCATAGTACTAACCTCCTGTAGCGCGCCCGGATTTCCGAGCAGACATGGAGGACGTCTCCCACGGCCGTAACATGATGCAACTGCCGACCGAATCAAGCGGCATTTTGCTGCAGTGCACAAAAAGCGTTCGTGGCGGAGCGTAGAAGCCACACTGCCGAGAAGCGGGCGGGTTTGCGCCCGCTCCTCGCTGGATGTTCGGGTCTAGCGCTTGTCCATCGCCAGGTAATCCCGCTGGGTTGGGCCGGTATAGAGCTGCCGAGGGCGGCCGATCCGCTGGCTCGGATCCTCGATCATCTCCTTCCACTGGCTGATCCAACCGACCGTGCGGGCGACAGCGAACAGGACGGTGAACATCGACGTGGGGAAGCCCATCGCCTTCAGGATGATGCCTGAATAGAAGTCGACGTTCGGGTAAAGTTTCTTGCTGATGAAGTATTCGTCGTGCAGCGCGATCCGCTCGAGCTCGACGGCGAGGTCGAGCGTCTTGTCGTCCTTGATGCCGAGTTCTTGCAGGACTTCATGGCAGGTCTGCTGCATAATTTTTGCGCGCGGATCGTAGTTTTTATACACGCGGTGGCCGAAGCCCATCAGACGAACGTGGCTGTTCTTGTCCTTCACTTTCTCGATGAACGACGGGATGTTCTTCACGTCGCCGATTTCGTCGAGCATTTTCAGCACCGCTTCGTTGGCGCCGCCATGGGCCGGGCCCCAGAGACTGGCGATACCGGCCGCGATGCAGGCGAACGGATTGGCGCCCGTCGACCCGGCGAGCCGGACGGTGGACGTGCTGGCGTTCTGCTCGTGGTCGGCGTGCAGGATGAAAATGCGGTCGAGCGCGCGCTCGAGCGTCGGGCTGACCTCGTAGGGTTCCGCCGGCACGGCATTGATCATGTGCAGGAAGTTTGCCGCGTAGCTCAGGTCGTTGCGCGGATAGATGAAGGGCTGCCCCACCGAATATTTGTAGGCCCAAGCCGCGATGGTCGGCAGCTTGGCGATCAAGCGAAACGCGCTGATGCGGCGGTGGTCGGGGTTCGTGATGTCGAGGCTGTCATGGTAGAACGCCGAGAGGGCGCCGACCACGCCGCAGATGATGGCCATCGGGTGCGCATCGCGCCGGAAGCCATTGTAGAAGCTGCGCAGCTGCTCGTGCAGCTGGGTGGGGCGCTTGACGCCGAGTCCCACCTCGCCCGCCTGCGCACGGTCCGGCAGCTCGCCGTTCAGCAGCAGGTAGGCGACTTCGAGGAAAGACGAATGCTCGGCGAGTTGCTCGATCGGGTAGCCGCGGTAGAGCAGGATGCCGACGTCGCCGTCAATATAGGTGATCTTGCTGTCGCAGGCGGCGGTCATGCCGTAGCCCGGATCGTAGGTGAAGATCCCCAGCTGGGCATACAGCTTGCTGATGTCGGCCACGGACGGCCCGATGGTGCCGTGGCGCACCGGCAGCAACATGGATTGGTTGGTGCCGTCCACCGTCAGCGTGACGTTGGTATTCGCTGGAACGTCCATGGGAAGGTCCTGTTCTCCGTTGCGGCTAAATTAAGGCGCTGACGCTCGTCTAAGCAACCTTCGCGCCTGCAACATATCAATGCGAGACGCTATCGGCCCAAAGCCCGGCCCGCTGGCGCCGTGCGCGCAGTTCAAGATCGGCAAGTTCCGGCGCACCCGGCAGGGCCCGCGCCCACCCGCTCGCCACAATGGCGCGCGACAGATCGGTGCCGTTCGCATCGCAAGCGGCGTAGGGGCGGCCGACGGAGTCGTGATCGGCAAGGGCACACTCGACCCGGCGACCGCGGACGAAACTTGCCAGCGCGGACGCGGCGGCCCCGCCGCAATCGATGTCGCCGCGGCAATGGTCGCCACGGTCGGGGGCGGCGACACCGCGCAGCCGCACGACGTAGCCGGCCAGTCGGAGGGTGTCGCCATCGACCACGGCCGTGCCGCCGGGCTCTGACGCGATGTGGGCGGGAGCCGGGGTAGCGCGCCCGAACAGGTTCGATGAGAGCACCGCCAGCGTCAGGACTGCCACGCCCAGCGTTCCGGCGACCGCCGCCAGAACCGTGCGGAGGAGAGGGGATCGACGCGAGGCCGAACTGCGGAAAATGCGTCGGGGCCGCTTCATCGGAGTGTCGTGCGCTTACCCATGCTGCTGCCTACCGGGTGCCCCAGGCGGACGCAACCATCATCGAGACGGGCTCAATGCCAGAACGGGGCCGCATGCTTGAACCGCTTCCAGCATCGAAAAATTTCGGTCCGGGCGGGGCCGATGGCGGCGGCGGCCATGCCGTCGACCATGCCGCCGGCGTAGCCCCGGCCAACCCGGCCGAGTTGGCCCATGAGGAGTGCCGCGGCCGCCGCGTCGTTCAGCGCCCCGAGCGCTTCCTGCAACGCACTGAGGCGGCCGCCGAATGGTTTGACCTGTTTGGCCGCGAACGCCGGGCCGAAGAACTCCGTTGCGTAGCGCAGTCGCTTACAATCCTTCCGCAACTCGTGCAGCGCCTCCACGGGAAGTTCCTCGATGTGCCGGCCCCGTTGACGGACGCGCTTGAGACGCTTGGTGAGCACCCCGGCCGCGAACGGCGTGGTGGCGCCGCGCAATGCCGGGTCGGGCTCGTCGAGGCGGTCCCACGGACGCAAGGCCGCGGCGGCGCCGAGAAGAAGCTCGAGCCGCCGGAACTCGCCGCCGCCCAGATACTCGCCCAGGTCTGAATACGTCGCCTCGCGCCGGCGCCCAGCGGCGCGCAGCAACGGGCCGATCCGGGCGTCGCGGCCGGCGGCCTCGGCGAGCCGCGCGCCCGTGCCGGACAAGAACACGTCCCAATCGCGGGGGGCGCCCAGGATCGTGGCGCACTGCTTCACGGCGGCCGCGGCGGCGGCGAGTTCGGGGCAAGCAGCCGCGGCTCGATAGACGGAGAGCGCGGACCGCAGCCGCCTCGTCGCGACCCGGGCCTGGTGGACCGCCTCCGGCAGCCGCTCGGCGCGAAACCGGTCGGTCCAGAACAGCAAAGTGTCGAGCAGGTGGTCGAGGATGGCCGCCAGGCCGTCGCTCACGGAAGCTTTGCCGTCGACGGCGGGAGCGCCGAGATGGCGGGCGGGCAAGGCCGCATCCTTGGCCGCGGCCAACGCCTCGCGCGCCAGCGTCGCGCGGGGCACGCGAACCCGCAGGGCCGACAGGGCTGCGAGAACGTCGGGGATCTGCAAGGCCGGTCCGGTCAGGACCAGGCGGGAAGCGGGACGGTCCGTCACGACGCCGCGCACCGTCCCGTGCACGGCGCTGAGCGCGACATTGCCGGCGCGGTAGGCGCGGGATCGCCCTTCCAGAGCCGCCATCGGGACCGTTTCGGCCGGAACGAGGTCGCCGAGCGCTTCGCGATCGGCCCCGCGGGCCAGCGTGGGCGACGGGCCACAGGCCGGCCAGCTGTGGCTTGCGGTGGGTGCGAGCCGGTCGAGTTGCCAGGACGCTCCGTCATGGCAGAGGCTGATGGCTTGATGCTCCAAGGTTTGAGCGGCGTCATCGTGCCAGATCAAGCGGATGGGGCGGCTCGGCGCCGCGCGGACCAGGGCGGGCAGCCGGCTCAGGCCGGCAAGGTCAGCCAGGTCGAGCTCGAGCTCGACGGTGACGACCGGGTCTCGTTCCGGCGTTGGCAAGAAAGGCGCCGTGTCATCGTCATCATCGTGCATCGCGCGCGCTGTCGCCCGGCAGATCGCGTGGGCAGAGATACCGCACGAGCCGGGCGCCACCGCTGTCGAGACCGTGCCAGGGGCCGGGAACCGTGTATTCGGTCAGGGTGCCGGACGGGTAGCCTTCGGCGAGACGGCGCAGGTCCGGGTTGGCGAAGGTCATCGCGTGAGCGCCGACCAGGCTCATGGCCAGCTCGTGGATCCCCGGGTTGTGCGCGAGCAGCAGCACGCTGCGCACGGTCTCCTTCACGCCGCGCAGCGTTTCCAGCAGCAGCGGGGACGGGGCGTCGTAGAGCGACGCCATGCGCTCGACCAGTGGCGTGTCCGCCCAGGGCTCGAGCGCCTCCAGCGTTTGCAGGGTCCGCACCGACGTCGAGACGAGCACAAGGTCGGGCGCGAGCCCCAGCCCCTCCATGGCCTCCCGCAAAGCCAGCGCAGCCCGGCGCCCGCGCGGATTGAGCGGGCGCTCGTGGTCCGGCATGTCTCGCTCGTCCCACGAGGACTTGGCGTGCCGCAGGAGGAGGAGCTGGCGCATGCGGCGGACTCTGCCCCTCCGAGCCTCCGCTCGCAAGCGCATCGCCGCCTTGCGTGCGGGCGCGGGGCTCCCAGCTTCCGCTAATGGCGGGAACGTTACGTATGCTGCTCGGGGATCAGTGCAGCCGCACCCTGAGCGCGCTGGAAGATCTGGACCCGGCGGTCGACCGCGTGCTGATGGCCGAG
The DNA here is from genome assembly GCA_032249615.1 of Acetobacteraceae bacterium. Taxonomy (GTDB): domain Bacteria; phylum Pseudomonadota; class Alphaproteobacteria; order Acetobacterales; family Acetobacteraceae; genus JAVVHH01. The sequence goes on along the minus strand of JAVVHH010000055.1, from coordinate 12,188 downwards.
GTCATGGCCGAATGCACCTATGTGAAGCATCACCCCAAGAAGATCGTGCTGGTGCTCTCGGCGATGCGGCACTTCGCGGCGGCGCTACGCTCCCGCGGCATCGCCGTCGACTACATCGAGCTCGACGACCCCGCCAACACGGGGACGCTCCGGGACGAGATGCTGCGGGCGGTCGAGCGTCATCGGCCGGACCGCATCGTGCTGACCGAACCCGGCGAGTGGCGCCTGCTCGACGACATGCGGCGATGGCACGAACTGACCGGGCTCGAGGTCGACATCCGCCCCGATACGCGCTTCCTCTGCCAGCAGACGGAGTTCCTGGCCTGGGCGCGCGGACGGTCCGGCGTGCGGATGGAGTTCTTCTACCGCGAGATGCGCCAGCGCTACGGCATCCTGATGGACGAGGGCGCGCCGGCGGGCGGCAAGTGGAACTACGATCCGGAGAACCGCAAGCCGCTCCCCAAGCACATAGCCGTCCCGCCCGCGCCGCGTTTCCCGCCCGATACGGTGACCCGGCAGGTGATGGCGCTCGTCGACGCACATTTTGCAGACCATTTCGGTTCGGTGGGCGGGTTCGCACTACCCGTGACGGCGCAGGAGGCGCAAGCCGCGCTGGACGACTTCATCACGCTGCGCCTGCCGCAGTTCGGCGACTGGCAGGACACCATGAAGACGGGCGAGCCTTCGCTGTTTCACGCGCTGGTCTCCACGTCGATGAATGCCGGGCTGCTGCTGCCGCTCGACGTTTGCCGGGCCGCCGAGCAAGCGTACCGGCTCGGCTCGGCGCCGCTCAATGCAGTGGAGGGCTTCATCCGCCAAGTGCTGGGGTGGCGCGAGTTCGTGCGCGGCGTCTACTGGTGGAAGATGCCGGGCTACGGCGAGCTGAACGGCCTTAACGCCAAACGCCGGCTGCCCTGGTTCTACTGGTCGGGCGAGACCCGGATGAACTGCCTCGCGCAGTCGATCGCGCAGACGCGCGAGCACGCCTATGCGCACCACATCCAGCGACTGATGGTCATCGGCAATTTCGCCTTATTGGCCGGGCTTGATCCGGACGACGTCGATGAGTGGTTTTTGATCGTGTATGCGGACGCCTATCAGTGGGTCGAGATGCCGAACGTGCGGGGCATGGCGCTGCACGGCGACGGCGGCTTGATGGGGTCCAAGCCCTATGCCGGGTCGGGCGCGTACATTAATCGGATGAGCGATTACTGCCGCGGTTGCCATTACGACGTGAAGGACGCGGTAGGTGAGCGGGGCTGCCCGTTCAACGCGCTCTATTGGGACTTCATGGCGCGGCACCGGGACCGCTTTGCCCGCAACAACCGGATGGCGATGCCGCTGCGCACCCTGGCGAAGATGGACGAGGCTCGCGTGACGGCGCTGCGGGCGCGAGCGGCCGACTTCCTGGCGCGGATGGACGCGGGGGAACTCGTTTGACGGACACGTTGCAAAGGGAGGCGTTGGCGGCGCGGGCGGCCGGGGAGCATGGGCGGGCGGTGGAGCTTTGGCGCGCCGTGCTGGCCGAAACGCCGGACGAGTGGCGGGTGGCGCTCGAATTGAAGCGCGACCTGAAGGCGGGCTGGCACTACCCGGAGAGCGACCCGCAATTCCGCCGGGCCGCGGCGAGCCTGCCGGACGAGGAATGGCTGGCGCACTACGCGGCACTCTACGCCTACCACGGCGAGGACCTCGAGACGTTGGACCAGCGGGCGCGGACGGTGCTGGAGCGGCAGCCTGGCCACCCCGCCGTGCTGGCGATCCTGGGCGACGTCGCCTCGCAACGGCGCGACTGGAGTGGGGCGCAAGCCGCCTTCGCGCTTGCCGCCGAAGCGGACCCCCGGGCGGAGTACCGGCTGAAGCGCGACACGGCGGCGATGTATCTGCGCCTCGCCCCCTGCCTCTCCGGCGCGCAGCCGGCGAGTGTTGCAAGCTATGCTATCGGCTTCGTCAACCTTGATCGAAATCCGGAGCGCGAGGCTGAGTTGCGGCGGCAGTTCGCCGGATCGGCGCCGCCGCTTCATCGTAGCGCGGGGGTGGAAGGCAGGCGGTTGCCGGCCGCTGCGGTCGAGCGGCTTGGCGGAGATACGCAGATGCGGGGCACGCTCGGGTGCTTCCTCAGCCATGCGGGAGCCTGGGAGGCGATGCTCGCCCGAGGCGATCGGCACTGCCTGATCGTCGAGGACGACGTTATTCCGCTGCTCGACTTGCCGGCCAATCTTGCCGGCCTCGCCTTGCCGGAAGACTTCGATATCGTGTTCGTCAACGACCGGATCGCCCCACGGCTCGACCCGGCGGCGACAACCGGCTTCCGCACGCTTACGCTGGTCGCCGCGATGCACGCCTTCCCGCCCGAGGACAACGCGCCCGGTGGGGACGGCTATATCGTGAGCCGGGAGGGAGCGCGGAAATTGCTCGATTGGGTTGCGGAAGACGGGTTCGGCGAGGACGTCGATTGGCGGCTGATCGCCTATGGGCTGAGCCCGGATGAGATCGCCGGGTTGCCGCGGCCCAGCCACGCGGGCCCTTGGTTAGATCGGGTCGGTCGCCTGGTCGGGCGCGCGGCACGCCTGCGGGCGTTTGTGCTGCATCCACCGCTGATCCGCACCGTTGGCGTGAGCAGCGACCGGGAAGACGAGAACCGGCTGCATGCGGCGGGTGCCGCCTGATGGAACAGGTCGAATGCGTCGTGATCGGCGCGGGCGTGGTCGGCTTGGCCGTCGGCCGGGCTCTCGCGCGGGCAGGCCGCGAGGTGCTGGTGCTGGATGCGGCCGACGGGATCGGCACGGGGGCTTCGTCGCGGAATTCCGAGGTCATTCATGCGGGCATCTACTACCCGGCCGGCAGCCTCAAGGCGCAGCTCTGCGTCGAGGGCAAGCACATGCTCTACGACTATTGCGAGGCGCGAGGGGTGTCGTACCGCCGGCTCGGCAAGCTGATCGTCGCGGCCGACGAGGCGGAAGTGCCGGTGCTGGAAGGGATCAAGGCAAAGGCCGAGGCCAACGGTGTCGGCGACATGCAAGAATTGTCGGGAGCCCAGGCCCGGGCGCTCGAGCCGGCATTGCGGGTGGCCGGTGCGCTGCTGTCGCCGAGCACCGGGATCGTCGACAGCCATGCGCTGATGCTGGCCTACCAAGGCGACCTGGAGAGTGCCGGCGGGGCCGTCGTCCTGCACGCGCCGGTGTTGGGCGGGGAGGCGCGGGACGGCGGCTTCGTGCTGGAGATCGGCGGCGACGAGCCGATGACCATGGCATCCAACCTGCTGGTCAACGCCTCCGGGCTGCATGCGCCCTCGCTCGCGCGGACAATCGAGGGCGTGCCGCCGGAGACGATCCCGGGCGAGTTCCTGTGCAAGGGCAGCTACTACTCGCTGCAGGGCCGGGCACCGTTCAGCCGCTTGATCTATCCGGTGCCGGAGAAGGCCGGCCTCGGCGTGCACCTCACGCTCGATCTCGGCGGGCAGGCGCGCTTCGGGCCGGATACGGAATGGGTCGAGGAGGAGGATTACGACGTCGACATCAGCCGGGCCGATGGGTTCTACGCCGCGATCCGGCGGTATTGGCCGGCGCTGGCGGATGGGGCACTGTCGCCGGGCTATGCAGGCATCCGGCCGAAGATCAACGGGCCGACCGAGCCCAACGCGGATTTCCGCATTTCCGGCCCGTCCGAACACGGCCTGGGCGGGTTGGTCAACCTGTTCGGGATCGAGAGCCCGGGCCTCACGTCTTCACTCGCGATCGGACAGCGCGTCGCCAACGTGCTCACCCAGCGGAACGCTGTCTAGCGCGGCGATGCCGGACGCGGTCAGGGCGTAGAGGCCGCGGCTGACACGTTCGAACCAGCCGTACACGTTGCGGTGCAGGATCGCGGCCGCGCGCGGCGCTTCCGGGCGGAGGTCGCGTGGGCGGAGGGGGCCGTATTTCAGCCGGGTCGCGCAGTGCAGCGCTTCTTGGCGGTAAGCTGTCATGATCGGCTGCCCGCCGGTGCCACCGGGAGAGGGGTCGCCGCGGCGGGCGGCGTGTTCGGCGGCGATTCGGCGGCGAGCACGGGGATCTCGCCGCGGCTGGTAGGGCTTCGGATCCGCCAGCACCTCGACGAACTGGCGCGGGTGGATCGCGAGCAGGCCGAAGCCGAGGAGCCGGCACAGTTTCCGGGCGCGGGCGTCCCGGTCGCGCCCGCGCCGGGTGGCGGGAACCGCGAGCCAAATCTCGTCGGCACCCCCCATGCGATCCACCGCCTGCAACAGAAGCTCGAGGTTCAGCCCCAATTTCATCTCGGCGATGACGAGCCGAGGTGGCGCGCCGGGCTTGAGGCCCACGACGTCGCACCCGGCGATCTCCCCCTTGACCTCGTAGCTTTGGCTCTCGAGGAAGCGCTTGACCGCCGGATAGAGCGACGTCTCCCGCATCAAAGCCCGGGCTTGGCCACGAGCCCGGTCGCGGCGATTCCGGCCAGCGCGCAAGTCTCGTCATTGTCCGAATTGTCGCCCGAGATGCCCACCGCGCCGATGACATGGCCGTCCTCGAGGATGAGGACGCCGCTCGGCACCGGCACGAGACGGCCGCCCGAGACGGTGCTGAGCGCGGCCATGAAGGTCGGGTTGGCTTGCGTGCGGTTGAACAGCTCGCGCGAGCCAAAGCCCATGCCGAGGGCGCCCCAGGCCTTGCCGGTGGCGATGTCGAACCGGAGGATGCCGGAACCGTCCTCACGCTTGAACGCGACGAGGTGGCCGCCAGCGTCGAGCACGGCGACGGTCAGCGGCAGAAAATTGTGTTCGCGCCCGGCGGCGAGCGCGGCGTCCACGATCTTGCTGGCGACGTCGAGGGTGAGAATCGGCTTGTTTGGCATGGGGGTCTCCTGCGGGTGCGGGCTTCTACACCGAAGCGGCGCGCGCGCCGAGATAGCCGAGAACCGCGTCGACCAACATGCGGCGGTGGCTATCGGCGAGCGAGGCGTCGAGCGGATCGACCGGGAAGATGGTCCGCAGCGTGTAGCGGTTGGCGACGCGGAAGAAGCAGAGCGCGGTCATCAGCAGATGAACGCCGATCGGCTCGGCATCGTCGCGGAACACGCCCGCACGCTTGCCCCGCTCGAGGATCGCCGCGATCGTTTCGATAACGGACGCGTTCAGGGTGCGGATCAGCGCCAGCGCGCTCAGGTGCTCGGCCCGGTGAATGTTCTCGATGCAGACGAGGCGAACGAAGTTCGGGTTGGCTTGCTGGTAGTCGAACGTGAACTCGGTCAACCGCCGGATTGCCTCGGCGGGGGCAAGCGCCTCGAGGTTCAGCTCCTTCTCGGTTTCGCGCATGCGGCTGTACACGCGTTCCAGAACGGCGCGGTAGAGCCCGTCCTTGCTGCTGAAGTAGTAGTAGATCATGCGGACGTTGCAGTCGGTGCGGCTGGCGATCGTATCCACCCGCGCGCCGGTCAGGCCGGCATGGGCGAACTCTTCCTCGGCGCTGTCGAGGATGCGTAGCCGCATGGCTTCCGCATCCCGGGCCGGCTTTCGAACGGCTTGTTGCATGCAAAGAACTTCCAAAAGGCTGCTTGACTTGAAGTAAGCGCTTACTTAAAACTCTCGTCAACACAGCTGGTCCAACAGGCTGAAGGGAACCGTATGCCATTCTCGATCGGTGCCGCGTCGTGAGCCGGCTCGTCTTCGTGCTGAACGGACCGAACCTGAACCTTCTCGGCCAGCGTCAGCCCGACATCTACGGGCGCGAGACACTGGCCGACGTCGAGCGGGACTGCCGGGCGCTGGCGCAGGAGCTCGATCTCGAACTCCGCTTCCATCAGAGCAACCGCGAATACGAGCTGATCGACTGGATCCACGAGGCGCGGCACGAAGCGGTCGGGATCGTCATCAACCCCGCCGCCTTCACCCACACCTCGGTGGCACTGCTGGACGCGCTCAACACATTCGAAGCGCCGGTGATCGAGGTCCACATCTCCAACATCCATAAGCGCGAGGCGTTCCGGCATCTCTCCTTCGTGTCGATGCGCGCGGACGGCATCATCGCCGGGCTCGGGACACAGGGCTACAGCCTCGCGCTCCGCCGGGTGGCCGCGCTCGCGGATCGGGCCGGCTGATGCGGCGCAAGGCGATCGCGACGGTCGCCCTCAGCGGCACGCTGGCCGACAAGCTGGAAGCCGCCGCGCTGGTCGGTTTCGACTCCGTCGAGATCATGGAAGCGGACCTGCTGAGCTTCGACGGCACGCCGTCGGACCTTCGGAGCATGGCCGAGGACCTCGGCATCGGCCTCGATCTCTACCAGCCTTTCCGTGATTTCGAGGCGATGCCGGAGCCGCAGCGCGCGCGCAACCTGGGCCGTGCCGAGCGCAAGTTCGACATCATGCAGGAGCTCGGCGCCGAACTCGTGCTGGTCTGCAGCAACACGCAGCCCGCCGCCATCGACGACGACCAGCGCGCGGCGGCAGACCTGCGCGAGATGGCCGAACGTGCTGCCAAGCGGGGCCTGCGGGTCGGTTTCGAGGCACTGTCCTGGGGCACGCATATCCGGCTGTGGAAGCACGCCTGGCGCATCGTCGAAATGGCGGACCACCCATCGCTCGGGCTGATCGTCGACAGCTTCCACACGCTGGCGCTGCAGGACGACCCGGCCGATCTCGCCACGTTGCCGGGCGAGCGCATCTTCTTCGTCCAACTTGCCGACGCCCCGCGGCGCGACATGGACGTGCTCTCCTGGAGCCGTCACTTCCGCAACTTTCCAGGCCAGGGCGAGCTGGACGTGCGCGGCTTCCTGCGCGCGGTGTTGGCCAGCGGGTATGCCGGGCCGCTCTCGCTCGAGGTCTTCAACGACCATTTCCGCTCCGCGCCGTCGCGCATGATCGCCCGCGACGGGCTTCGCTCGCTCATCCTGGCCGAAGCCGATGCGACGGGGGTGGGGCTGGTGGCCCCTGCCGTCGTCGACGGGGTCGAGTTCCTGGAGTTCGCCGTCGACCCGGCCGCCCGCGAAGCGCTCGCCGCCTGGCTGCGGCAACTCGGCTTCGTCTTGGCGGGCCGGCACCGCACCAAGGACGTCGAGCTCTATCGTCAAGGTCCGATCAACTTCGTGCTCAACAGCGAGCAGGACAGTGCGGCGTCCGAGCACTTCCAGCACCATGGCCCCTCCGTCTGCGCGATGGCGCTCCGCGTCGACGACCCGGCCCGTGCCGTCGCGCGCGCCCGCACGCTGCTGATCCCGGATTGGCGCGAGCGGACCGGCGCGGGCGAGGCGCAAATCCCCGCGGTGCGTAGCCCGGATGGGACGCTGATCTACCTCGTCGGCCGTGAGCAGGATTTCTGGGCCGCTGATTTCGAGCTGTTCGATGCGGCCGGAGGGGGCGATCTGCGCCGGGTCGACCACCTCGCCTTCGCGCTGCCGGCCTGGCAGCTCGACACGCACGTCCTGTTCTGGCGGTCGCTGTTCGGCCTGTCGGCGCAACCGGTGCTCGATCTCCCGGACCCGTTCGGTCTCATTCAGAGCCGCGCGATGGTCAACGAGAGCGGGTCACTGCGACTGATCTTCAACGTGTCGGAAGCGCAGAACACGGTGACCAACCGCTTCGTGTCGGCGTTTGCCGGCGCCGGCGTGCAGCATATCGCGCTCGAGACCGGCGATCTGGCGGAGAGCCTTGAAGCGGCCGAAACGGCGGGCGCGCCGACGCTGATGATCCCGCCCAACTACTACGAGGACGTGGCCGCGCGCTTCCCGCTCGGCGACGTGCTCCTCACCCGGATGGAGGAACTCGGCATCCTCTACGATGCGGCTGGTGATGGCGAGTTCCTCCACGCCTATACCGAGAATTTCCAAAACCGTTTCTTCTTCGAGATCGTCGAACGGCGAGGAGGCTACGCCGGCTTCGGCGCGGCCAATGCCGCCATCCGGATGGCCGGTCAGGCCCGCCGCTACGTGCCTTCGAGGTGATCATGCCGCACACGCCAACTGAAGAGTTCTTCCAGCGCGACCGGACCCTGCAACCGCCGGGCTACACGCCCGGTTACAAAACGAGCGTGCTCCGCTCGCCCAAACTGGCGCTGTGGTCCCTACAGAACTCGCTGTCGGAGGTGACCGGCCCGGTGTTCGGGCGGGAAGAGCTCGGACCGCTCGATCACGACATGATCCTGAATTACGCTAAAACCGGTGAGCCCATCGGCGAACGCACCATCGTCCACGGCCGCGTGCTGGACGAGACCGGGCGCGGCGTCGCCAACACGCTGGTGGAGGTGTGGCAAGCCAACGCCGGGGGCCGCTACCGGCACCGCAACGACACCTACCTGGCGCCGATCGACCCGAATTTCGGCGGCTGCGGCCGGATGATCACGGACGCGACCGGCTATTATGCCTTTCGCACCGTCAAGCCCGGGGCCTACCCGTTCCGCAACCACGTCAATTCCTGGCGCCCGGCGCACATCCACTTCTCGCTGATGGGCAGCGGCTGGGCGCAGCGGCTGATCACCCAGATGTATTTCGAAGGCGATCCGCTGATCCCGAAGGACAGCATCATCGCCACCATCCCCGACCCGGGAGCGCGCGAGCGGTTGGTCGCCAAGCTCGACTTCAACGCGTCGATCCCGCTCGACACGCTGGCCTACCGTTTCGACATCGTTTTGCGCGGCAAGCGCGCGACGCTGTTCGAAAACAAGCTCCACGGGAACTGAGCCGATGACGACGCTGAACTACGTGCCGGAAACCGGTTCGCAGACCGCGGGACCCTACGTGCACATCGGCCTCATCCCCCACCAGGCCGGCTTCGACATCTTCGAGAAGCCTTTCTCCAACATGCTCGGGGGCGAGGGCGAGCGCATCCGGATCGAGGGACGCGTGCTGGACGGTCTCGGCGCCCCTTGCCGAGACGTCTTGCTCGAGATTTGGCAGGCCAACGCCGCCGGCCGCTACAACCACCCGGCCGACCAGCAGGACAAGCCGCTCGACCCCGGCTTCCGCGGCTGGGGTCGGACCGGGACCGATTTCGAGACCGGCCTGTGGTGGTTCGATACCATCAAGCCCGGATCCGTGGTGGGGCGGCACGGGCACAAGCCGATGGCCCCGCATGTAAACCTCTGGCTCGTCTCGCGCGGGATCAACATCGGCCTGTCGACGCGGCTGTATTTCGCCGACGAAGCCGCGCTCAACGCCACCGACCCGGTCCTGCGCATGATCGAACCGGCGGTTCGGCGCGATACCCTGATAGCCCGGCCCGAGATGCGGGACGGAGTGCCGACCTACGTGTTCGACATCCGCCTGCAAGGCGAGAATGAAACGGCCTTCTTCGATATCTGAGGGGTAAGCAGATGGAGCCTATCGTCATCGCCTGCGCCATCACCGGATCGGTGCCGCGCAAGAAGGACAACCCGGCCGTGCCGACCCTGCCCACCGAGCAGATCGAGAGCACGCATGCGGCCTTCGAAGCCGGCGCGTCGCTGGTCCACATCCACGTGCGCGACGACCAGGAGAACCCGTCGAGCGACCCGGCCCGGTTTGCCGAAGTGCAGGCCGGCATCCGCAAGCACTGTCCGGGAATGATCGTCCAGTTCTCCACGGGCGGGCGCGGGCGCGACCCGGCGGCGCGCGGCAATGCCCTCGAGCATCGGCCGGACATGGCGTCGCTGAGCACCGGGTCGGTCAACTTTCCCACGATCATCTACGAGAACTCGGCCTCGCTGGTGAGCGATCTGGCGGCCAAGATGAAGCAGTTCGGCGTGCGGCCGGAGATCGAATTGTTCGATCTGAGCCACATCCACGGCGCTCGGCGGCTCATCGACGCCGGGCTGATGGACGAGCGCCCGCACGTGCAAGTCGTGATGGGGGTCAAGAACGCGCTGCCCGCGGAAGAGCATCTGCTCGATCTGATGCTGGGCGAGATCCGCCGCCAGCTGCCCCGCGCGACCTGGACCGCCGCCGGGATCGGCGCAAACCAGGCGCGCGTCATGGAATGGGTGCTGGCACGCGGCGGCGACGGCGTGCGGACCGGGCTCGAAGACAACGTGCGGATCAGCAAGGACCGGCTGGCCGGCAGCAACGCGGAGTTGGTGTCCCTGGCTGCCGAGGCGTGCGCCCGGCATGGTCGCCGGCCGGCGAGCTCGGCCGAGGCGCGCACCGCTCTCGGACTGGCCGCGTGATCACCGGGCGCGGCAAAGTCATCGTGCACGCCGGGTATCCGACGGAGTCCTTCAAAGCACCGATGATCTATAATCCCTGGTTCGAAGCCAAGCGGATCGATGCCGTCGTCGTGCCGATGGGCGTTCCGGTGCAGGATTTCGCGACGGTGATGCCGGCGCTGCTGCGGGTGACCACCGTGCACGGCGCGCTCATCACCATGCCGCACAAGGTTTCCATTCTGGGCCTGGTGGACGAGGTGACGCCGACGGCGCAGATCGCAGGGGCGGCCAACGCGGTGCTGAAGCGGCCGGACGGGACGCTGCTGGCCGACATGTTCGACGGCGCCGGGTTCGTGCGCGGGGTCGAGCGGAAGGGCAAGGCAGTGGCCGGGTCCCACGTGTTGGTGGTCGGCGCGGGCGGGGTAGGGTCGGCGATCGCGGCTTCGCTCGCCGCGGCCGGTCCGGCGCGGCTGATGTTGTTCGATGTGAACGAAGCGGGCGCCGAAGCGCTGGCCGGGCGGCTGCGGCAGCATTACCCGGCGCTCGACGTGCAGACCGGGTCTCGCGACCCTCAAGGTTTCGACCTCGTCGTCAACGCGACGCCGTTAGGCATGAAGCCGACCGACCCGCTGCCGATCGACATCGAGCGCATCGCGCGCGGCACGTTCGTGGGCGAGGTTGTGATGAAGGAAGAATACACGCCTCTGCTGCGCGCCGCGGTTGCGAAAGGCTGCCCGGTGCAAGTCGGGACCGACATGCTCTTCGAGATGATACCGGCTTACCTGGAGTTCTTCGCTTTCGGCACTGCCACCGCCGACGAGCTCCGCGAAGTAGCCCAAATCGCTTACTAAAAAGATTCAAGGGAGGAAGAGATGAGTGACGGAGTCCATGGCGGGGGGCGCGAGCCAGCCGGCCAGCACCAGACCAAGAAGGCGACGGCGAGCGGCTGGATCGGGTCCGCGCTCGAATACTACGACTTCTTCATCTACGCGACGGCCGCCTCGCTGGTCTTCCCGCAGCTCTTCTTCCCCTCGGCCGACCCAACTGTCGCCATCGTGGCGTCGCTGGCCACCTACGGCGTCGGCTACGTCGCGCGCCCGATCGGCGCCTTCGTGCTCGGCCATCTCGGCGATACGCACGGACGCAAGAACGTGCTGCTGATCTGCATGTTCATGATGGGCCTGTCGACGATGGCGGTCGGGCTGCTGCCGACTTACGCGATGGTCGGCGTTTGGGCGCCGATCCTGCTCGTGGTACTACGGCTCATTCAGGGATTCGCGGTGGCCGGCGAAATCTCAGGCTCGAGCTGCATGATCCTCGAGCACGCGCCATTCGGGCGCCGCGGCTTTTTTGCCAGCTTCACGCTGCAGGGTGTGCAGGCGGGGCAGATCCTGGCCGCCGCGGTGTTCCTCCCCTTGGCCGCCTATATGCCGACCGCCGCCTTCAACTCCTATGGCTGGCGCATCCCGTTTCTGCTGAGCGTCGTCGTCATCATCGCGGGCTACATCATCCGCCGCGAAGTCGAAGAGACCCCGGCGTTCGCGGAAGAGGAGCAGGTCGGCGGGGTGGCCCGCGCGCCCATTCCTGAGGCTTTCCGCCTGTCGTGGGACGACATGCTGCGCGTCGTCTGCATGTCGCTGATGAACACGGTCCCTGTCGTGGCGACGGTGTTCGGCGCGGCTTATGCGGTGCAGCCGGCCTACGGGATCGGCTTCCAGAAATCAGTCTATCTGTGGATCCCGGTGCTCGGGAACGTGCTGGCCGTGCTGGTGATTCCGTTCGTCGGCAATCTGGCGGACCGGATCGGCCGCAAGCCTCCCATCATCGTAGGCGCGCTCGGCTCCGGTTTGCTGGCCTACTTTTATCTGTATGCGATCAGCATCCATAGCGTGCCGCTCGCCATCGTGGCATCGCTGTTGATGTGGGGCGTCGTGTATCAGGGCTACAACGCGGTCTTCCCCAGCTTCTATCCGGAGCTGTTCCCCACCCGTGTCCGCGTGACCGCGATGGCGATCGCGCAGAACACGGGAACCACCATCACGGCGCTTCTGCCGGCGCTGTTCGCGGCGATGGCCCCGCCCGGGTC
>JAVVHH010000054.1:0-24089 GCA_032249615.1 Acetobacteraceae bacterium | reverse complement strand
GCCGGGAGCGGGGACGTGCTGATCAACCGCGACGGCAAGCTGCTGCGGCCCAAGCGGCTGCCGAGCAACCTGTATCAGTTCCGGCCGGGCACAGGTGCGGACCGGTGCGTGCTGGACGGGATCACCTCGCTGCAGAACGGGGCCGACCTGCTCTGGATCGAGACGGAGAAGCCGCATGTCGAGCAGGTCGCCTCGATGATGGACCGGATCCGGGCCGTGGTGCCGAATGCCAAGCTCGCGTACAACAACTCGCCGTCGTTCAACTGGACGCTCAATTTCCGCCAGCAGGTCTACGATAGCTGGGTGGAGAACGGGAACGACGTCTCGGCTTATGACCGCGGCAAGCTCATGAGTGTGGAGTATGACGACACCCCGCTCGCGGCGGAGGCCGACCGGCGGATCCAGACGTTCCAGGCGGATGCGGCCAAGCGGGCCGGCATCTTCCACCACCTGATCACGCTGCCCACCTACCACACGGAGGCGCTCGCGGCGGACAACCTGGCGCGCGACTATTTCGGGGCCGAGGGCATGCTCGGCTACGTCAAGGCGGTGCAGCGGCAGGAAATCCGGCAGGGCGTGGCGTGCGTGCGCCACCAGAACATGGCCGGGTCCGACATCGGCGACGATCACAAGGAGTATTTCGCGGGAGCGGCGGCGCTGAAGGCCGGCGGAGCCCATAACACGATGAACCAGTTCTAGCCTTCTGCGGTGCCCGGAGCGATCCGGGCACCGCGCCACTTTTAGGCGGCGGTCCAGCCGCCATCGGCCGCGTAGGCGGCGCCGTGCACGAAGCTCGCCCGGTCCGAGCAGAGCCAGACCACTAGTTCGGCGATCTCCGGCGGGCTCCCGAGGCGGCCGAGCGGCGTCGAGTTGACCAAATGCTCGCCGAAGATGGCGCGGCTGGTCGTCGTCATCCGGGTCTCGACGTAGCCGGGGCAGACCGAGTTGATGCGGATGTTGTCGGCCCCGTATTCCAGCGCCGCCGCCTTTGTCAGCCCGTTGACGGCGTGCTTGGCGGCCACGTAGGCGGACGACACCCGCAGCCCCACCAGCCCGGCGATCGATGCCGTGTTCACGATCGCGCCGCCGCCCGCCGCCTGCATGGCCGGCAGCTCGTGCTTCATGCAGAGCCAGACGCTCTTGAGGTTGATCTCGATCATGCGGTCCCAGGCCGCTTCGTCCCACTCGGCCGTCTTCTTGCCCTGCATGCCGAGCTGATAGGGCGCGATGCCGGCGTTGTTGAACGCGCAGTCGAGCCGGCCGTAGGCGGACAAGGCGGCGTCGATCAGGGCTGCGACCTCGTCGGACCGGGTCAGATCCCCCGCCTTGGCGATCGCCTGGCCGCCGGCCTCGTTGATGGCCGCCACCGTCGCGGCAGCGGTATCGGCTTCGATGTCGGCGACCACCACGCGGGCGCCCTCGCGGGCCATGGCCAGGGCCGTCGCCCGGCCGATCCCGTTGCCGCCGCCGGTGACCAGCGCGGATTTGCCGTCGAGCAATCCCGTCACGTCCGTTTCCTCCCAGAGATCGTCTCGGCTATGGAGGGTGCAGGCAGGGGACGCAAGCGTGAAACAAATACGGCTGATGGCGTTCGACATGAACTGCGTGGGCCACATCCAGCAGGGGCTTTGGCGGCATCCGCGGGACCGTTCGGCCGAGTACACCAGCCTCGAGCACTGGACCGGTTTGGCCCGGCTGCTCGAGCGGGGATTGTTCGACGGCTTGTTCCTCGCCGACGTGCTGGGCGTCTATGACGTCCACGGCGGCAGCCCGGCGGCAGCCATCGAGCACGCGGTGCAGGTGCCCGTCGGGGATCCGCTGCTGCTCGTGCCGGCGATGGCGGCGGCCACGCGCGACCTCGGCTTCGGCGTCACCGTCAATCTCAGCTACGAGACGCCGTTCGCCTTCGCCCGCCGCATGTCCACGCTCGACCACCTGACGCGCGGGCGGATCGGCTGGAACGTCGTCACCGGCTATCTCGACAGCGCCGCCCGGGCGATGGGGCAGGACCGGCAGCGCGCGCACGACGACCGGTATGACGTGGCCGACGATTTCATGCAGGCGGTGTATGGGCTGTGGGAAGGCAGCTGGGCGGAGGGCGCCATGCTGCGCGACCGGGCGAGCGGGCGCTTTGCCGACCCGGCGCGCGTGCGGGCGATCACGCATGACGGGCCGTACCACAAGATGGAGGCGGTGCATCTCTGCGAGCCGTCGCCGCAACGCACGCCCGTGCTGTTCCAGGCCGGGTCGTCGGGGCGGGGGCGGGCCTTCGCCGGCGCGCATGCGGAGTGCGTGTTCCTGAACGGGCAGGGGCAGGCGGCGGTGCGTGCGCATGTGGACGCGATCCGGGACGCGGCGGTGGCCGCCGGTCGCGCGCGGACCGACGTGCTGACCTTCGTGGGCGCGACGGTGATCGTGGCGGAGACCGCGGCGCTGGCCGAAGCCAAGCTGGCGGATTACCGCCGGTATGCCTCGCCCGAAGCGGCCCTGGTGCATGCGTCCGCCTCCATGGGCATCGACCTCGACCGGCTGGGCATGGACGAGCCGATCGGGGGCGAGAGCAATGCCATCGTGTCCAACGTCCAAGCGATGGCGAAGGAGGGGATGACCAAGCGCAAGCTGCTCGACCGCATGGTGCTCGGCAGCCGCCAGCCGCCTATCGTCGGCGACCCGGTGCAGGTGGCCGACGCGCTCGCCGGCTGGATCGAGGGCGCCGACGTCGACGGGTTCATCCTGTCACGCACCGTGACGCCGGAGTGCTTCGAGGATTTCGTGAACCTGGTCGTGCCGGAGCTACAGCGCCGCGGCCTCTATAAGGAGAGCTACGCCGCGGGCACGCTGCGCGAGAAGCTGTTCGGCGGCGGGCGCCTGTTGCCGCCGGGTCATCCGGCGGCGGCGGCGCGCGTCTGACGGCTAGACCTTCGCCGCCACCCGCACCGCATCGCGCTTGATCTTCGCAGTCGCGGTGCGGGCGGCCTCGTTGACGTTGAACATCTCGAGCACGTCCATCTCGTCGTCGCGCACCGGCGTCAGCGCCTCGTCCATGTAGTTGCGCGCGTTCGGGTCCTTCTTCAGCTGGCGGCGCACGCGGGAGAGCCGCATGACCGTCCCGGCCAGACGGGCGTGCTTGCTGACGATGGACCACGCCTCGCGCGGGTAGAACAGAAACGCGTTCTCGATCGGCAGGCCAGGGCGCCGGTCGACCCGCACCCTGCGCCGCAAATAGCCGGCCTGCAGCGGATGCACCTTTTCGATGAACACCGCACCCCAGAACCAGACGAGCAGCAGCATCATCTTACCGGGGCTGATCCGGGTCGCCATGCCGCGGCGCAGGATCGTCTCCATGTGCTCGGGCGTGTAGTAGCGCTCCCACGCGAGCTGGTACGTCTGCTCCCACTCGGCCTTCGACATCTTCGAATGCGCCGTGCAGGCGTGCTCGAGGTCGTATTTGTTCATGTCGGGTTCCATGGCGGTCCCGGCCAGGAACAGCTTCTTGTGGTCCTCCGAACCGGGCAGAGGCGTCAGGAAGAAGAACTCCAGGAGATCGAGCGGCAGTTCGCGCTTGATGATGTCGATGTCGCGCAGCACCGATTCCTTGGTATCGCTCGGGAACCCGATGATGTAGCCGGCATAGGTGAAGCAGCCGACCGACTTCCAGTCGAGCAGCATCTGCCGGTATTCCGAGATCCGGTTCTGCTTCTTCTTGGCCGCGATCAGGTTGTCCGGATTGATGTTCTCGAGCCCGATGAACACCCGGCGCACGCCGGCGCGGGCTGCCTTGGTCACGAAGTTCGGGATTTTGTGGCAGAGCGTGTCCACCTGGATGATGAAGCTGAAATACAGGTTTTCCGCCTCGCGCATCGCAATCAGGCGATCGAAGATCTGTTCCCAATTGCGGTTGCGGGCGAAATTGTCGTCGGTGATGAAGAACCGGCAGACGCCCTGCGCGATGTTGCGGCGGATCAGGTCTTCGATGTCGTCGGCGGTGCGGTAGCGCGACTTGCGGCCCTGCACGTTGATGATGGTGCAGAACGAACACTGGAACGGGCACCCCCGCCCGGCATCGAAGCTGCTGATGCCGCCGGCGGTGCGGGCGATCCGCTCAGAGCCCAGGATCGGCGCCGGCTGACCCTCGAGGCCCGGCAAGTCGTTCATGTAGTTGTAGATCGGCT
Organism: Acetobacteraceae bacterium; assembly: GCA_032249615.1. Taxonomy (GTDB): domain Bacteria; phylum Pseudomonadota; class Alphaproteobacteria; order Acetobacterales; family Acetobacteraceae; genus JAVVHH01. Next base: position 19,917 of record JAVVHH010000054.1, on the reverse strand, counting down.
TGAGCGCGTGGGCCGCCGCGTCGAGCAGCACCTCGTCGAGCCGCCCCTCCGCCTCGCCCGCATAGAGGCTGATGCCGAGATCGAGCGCTTCCTGCAGGTCGGGCTGGATGCCCGGGAGCATGGCGATGCAGCCGGAGACGTGGAAGCCGCCCATGACCACCTGGATGCCGCGCGCGCGGAGCCGCCGGGCGATGTCCATCGCGCGCGGGAACTGGTTGGACTGCACGCCGACGAGGCCGACCATCCCGAAGCCGCCCGCCCGCTCGATCGATTGCGCGATACGCTCCGGCCGGATGCGGTCGTTCGTCTCGTCAGCCTCGATGATGTCGATGTCCGTGTCGGGCCCGAGCACCTTCCGGTCCCGACAGTCGACCGCCAGGCCGTAGAGCGCCGCCAGCGTGTTGGAAGGGATCGACGACCGCATCCATTGGATGACGTAGCCGTCGTCGTCGTAATGCGACGGCTTGATGAGATGCAGCTGAAAACGCCGAACGGCCTTATCGCTCTTCGTCATACTGGCGAACACTTTCAACGGAACCCGCGAGTGGGGCGCTTATCTTCCAGTATCGCGTGGGGCGATTCAGGGCAAACTTTCCTTGCAGTCACAGGCGTCGAGGCGGCTGAAGTCGCGGAGAGCGTGGGATGGTTAACCTCCAACCCAGGCATCGCGGAAGGAAATCCATCTCTGTAAAGCGCACACTTTGCCGAACTATTCTGTTGTCCGCGGCACGTGAGCAGACAAACATTATAGCATGATCGAAAGTGTTCACGACGCAGACCTGCGCTCGTCGCACCAGGGATCCTGTCGAGGGCAAGTGTAGCTCTACGGCGGCCGGTCTCTTACTGACGAGGAGTTCTATGTCCCAAACGAGTATTGCCCCGCGGGGCGCGGTGAGCGTCCTTGCGCCGCCGCTCTGGCGTCCGGAATGGCGCCTGCCGCTCCGTCGCCTGGCCTCGCCGCTTGCCGTCCTCGTTCTGTGGCAGGCGGCTTCGAGCCTGGGGCTGCTGTCCCCCCGCGTGCTGGCCTCTCCGCTGCAGATCCTGGCGGTCGGTTGGACGCTCGCGCTGTCGGGCGACCTCGGCCACAACGTGCTGGTGTCGCTCGGCCGGGTGGCGGCGGGGCTGACGATCGGGGTGTCGATCGGGACGCTGCTGGCGCTGATCGCCGGGCTGTCCCGGCTCGGCGAGGACATCATCGACGCTCCAGTGCAGATGCTGCGGACGCTGCCGTTCCTGGCGCTCGTGCCGCTGTTCATCCTGTGGCTCGGCATCGGCGAGACGCCGAAGGTCGCCCTGGTCGCTCTGGGCACTGCCTTCCCGATTTACATCAACCTGTTCGCGGGCATCCGGGGCGTCGACCCGAAGCTTGCGGAGATGGGGCGCGTCTTCGGGCTGAGCCGCCGCGGCGTGATCCGGCACATCGTGCTGCCTGGCGCCCTGCCGTCGGCGCTCGTGGGCTTCCGCTACAGCCTAAGCGTCGCGTGGCTCTCGCTCGTCGTGGCCGAGCAGATCAATGCGAACGCTGGGATCGGCTACATGATCTCGGACGCTCGGGACTTCCTGCGTACGGATGTGATCCTCGTCGGCCTGCTACTCTACGCCCTGCTCGGCTTGACCGTCGATGCGCTGGTGCGCGCGCTGGAACGCCGCATGCTGGCCTGGAAGCCGTCCCTGGTGCGGGCATGAGCGGCGCGACGCAGGTCCGCAACCTGACCCGGCGGTTCGCCGCCGACCGCCCGCCCGTGCTGGACCGGCTCGATCTCGACATCGCGCCGGGCGAGTTCGTGGCGTTGCTGGGCGCCAGCGGGTCCGGAAAAACGACTTTGCTCCGCACCCTGGCCGGGCTCGACCCGGTGCCGGAGGGGGCCGCCGTCGACGTGCAGCTTCCGGCAGCTGTCGTGTTCCAGCAGCCGCTGCTGCTGCCCTGGAAGACGGTTTGGCAGAACGTGGCCCTCGGTCTCGGGGGCCCCGACCAGCGCGAGCGGGCGGAAGCCGCGTTGCGCGAAGTCGGACTGGCCCACCGCTCGACCGTCTGGCCCGGCACGCTGTCCGGCGGCGAGGCGCAGCGGGCGGCCTTGGCCCGCGCGCTGCTGCGGGCGCCCGCCGTGCTGCTGCTCGACGAACCGTTCGCCGCGCTCGACGCCCTGACGCGGTTGCGCATGCACGATCTCGTGCTCGATCTGTGGGAGCGGCACCGGCCGGCCACGCTGCTGGTGACGCACGATGTCGACGAGGCGGTCGTGCTGGCCGACCGGCTGCTGGTATTGGAGCACGGCCGGATCGCGCTCGACCTGCCGAACCCGTCTGCGCGTCCCCGCGAGCGCAGCGATCCCGCGCTGGCCGGGCTGCGGGTTCAGCTTCTTGCCCAATTGGGCGTCCATTCGCGTGCGGCCTGAGCGGGCCGCGGGAGACTCAGCATGACGACACCGGCGACATTGACCCGGCGGGGCTTCGCGGCGGCAGCCGCCGGACTTCTGGCGATGCCGGCCATCGGCCGCGCGGCAACCGCGGTCAAGATCGGCTACCAGAAGAACGGCTCGCTCGTGATCGTGCGGCAGCAACGTCTGCTCGAGCAGCAAGGCCTCGCCGCCGAGTTCGTCGAGTTCACCTCCGGCCCCTCGCTGCTGGAGGCGCTCAACGCCGGGGCGGTGGATTTCGGCGCGACCGGCGACACGCCCCCGATCTTCGCCCAGGCGGCCGGGAGCGGCCTGGTCTATGTCGGCGCGCAGCCGCTGTCAGGCGCGAACGAGGCCGTGCTGGTGCGGCACGGCGGCCCGGTGCACACGCTGGCCGACCTGAAGGGGCGGCGCGTGGCCTTCACCAAGGGCTCGAGCGCGCACAACATGGTGGTCAAGGTGCTGGCCAAGGCCGGGCTGACGCCGAGCGACATCCAGCCGGTCTATCTGCAACCGCCCGATGCCGCGGCCGCGTTCCGCTCCGGCTCGCTCGACGCCTGGGCGATTTGGGACCCGTTCTACGCCATCGCGCAGGTGGATCCCGCGACGAAGGTGCTGACGACGGCGGAGGGGATCGCGCCGAGCAACTCGTTCTTCGTGGCGCGCCGGGCGTTCGCGGACGGGCAGGCGGACACCGTCGTGCAGGTGCTCCACACGATCAATGACGCCGCCGCCTGGGCGCGGGCCAACCCCGAGAAGCTGGCGCAAATGCTGTCGGCGGTCACGGGCGTGCCGATCGGGCCACAACGGGTGTCGGCCGCGCGCGGCGTCTACGCGGTGCAGCCGCTCGATCCGCACATCGTGGCGCAGCAGCAGGAGATCGCCGATAGTTTCGCCGCGCTGCGGATAATTCCGGCTAAGATCGACGTGCAAGCGGCGGTGTGGACCCATCCCTGGCAGCTGGCCGCGCGCTGAGCCGCCCGATTCCGACGAGGACGACCGATGAACTCGATAAGCACTGAGCCCCGCCCGCTCGACATGTTCTGGTTCCTGCCCACGGGCGGCGACGGACGTTACCTCGGCAGCAAGACCGGGCAGCGGACGATCGATCATGGCTATCTGACCGCGATTGCCCGCGCCGCCGAGACGCAGGGTTTCACGGGCGTGCTGATCCCGACCGGGCGCGGCTGCGAAGACGCGTGGATGGTGGGCGCGACGGTCGCGCCGATGACGGAGCGGCTGAAGTTCCTGGTCGCGCTGCGGCCGGGGATGACGCTGCCGGCCGAAGCGGCGCGCCAGGCGGCGACGCTGGACCGCATGACGAACGGGCGGCTGCTGCTGAACGTGGTCGCCGGGGGCACGCCGGTGGATTTGGCGGGCGACGGCCTCAAGCTCGGGCACGACGAGCGCTACGCGCAGGCGGGCGAGTTCCTGCAGATCTTCCGCGCGCTGATGTCGGGCGAGACGGTCAATTACGAAGGCAAGTACCTGTTCGCCACCAACGGCAAGCTGCTGTTCCCGCCCGTGCAGCGTCCGTATCCGCCGCTCTACATCGGCGGCTCCTCCGCACCGGGCCACGCGCTGGCGGCGGAGCAGTGCGACGTCTATCTCACGTGGGGCGAGCCGCCCGCGGCGGTGGCCGAGAAGATTGCCGACGTGCGGCGCCGGGCTGCGGCGCTGGGACGCACCGTGCGGTTCGGCATCCGCCTGCACCTGATCGTGCGCGAGACGGAGGACGCGGCCTGGGAGGCGGCAAACGACCTCATCAAGCACCTGTCCGACGACGTGATCGCGCAGGCTCAACAAAAGCTGCAGAAGGAAAGCGACAGTGAGGGGCAGCGGCGGATGGTGGCGCTGCACGGCGGCCGGCGCGACCGCCTCGTCGTCTCGCCGAACCTATGGGCCGGGGTCGGCCTGGTCCGCGGCGGCGCGGGCACCGCGCTCGTCGGCGACCCGGCGACCGTCGCCGGGCGGCTCCGCGAATACCAGGCGCTCGGCATCGACACGGTGATCGCGTCCGGCTACCCGCATCTCGAGGAAACCTACCGCGTCGCCGAATTGCTGTTCCCGCATCTGACGCTGGCGCAACCGGCCGACGGGGGCCGGGCCGTGCTGCGCGGGGGCCCGGCTTACCTGGCGGGCGGCGGCTCGCTGAGCACGGACGGGTTCGCGACGCCAAGCCAGACGACCAGCCGGTAGCGGCGGGGCCTGCCGCGCCCTCCCGCTTGACGGCCCTCCCCCCCGGAGGGAGAGTTTGGGCATGACCGTGAACCAGACGGCAGGCCGAACGGGCGCGGCGGCGCGGTGAACGAGGTCGTTGGCAGCGCGGTCGCGTCGGGCGTCCTTTCCGTCACGCTGCGCCGGCCGGAGAAACGGAACGCGCTCAGCCGCCCGTTGATCGCCGCCCTGGCCGACACCTTCACGCAGTGGCGCGACCGGGATGACCTGAGCGTCGCCGTGCTGTCCGGCGAGGGCAGCAAGGCGTTCGCCTCCGGCGGCGACCTGCATGAGTTGAACGCGGTCCGGACGGAAGCCGACGCCCTGGCATTTGCGCGGGAGACGCGGGCCGCGCTCGACACCATCCGCCGCTTTCCCGTGCCGGTCATCGCCGCGCTGAACGGCGACGCTCTGGGGGGCGGGGCGGAGCTGGCGATGGCCTGCGACGTCAGGATCGCCGCGCCGCACGCGCGGATCGGGTTTCTGCAAGGCACGTTGGCGATCGGGTCGGCTTGGGGCGGCGGCACCGACCTGTTTCGCCTTCTTGGTTCGGCCCGGGCGCTCGAGCTTCTGTGCGGCGCGGAGGCGCTGACGGCGGAGCGCGCGCTGGCGCTGGGATTGTTGCAAGCGGTCGCACCCGCCGAGGCGACATTCGCCGATGCCGTGTCCACCTATGTCGGCCGTTTCGCCGCACGGCGGCCGCAAGTGGCCCGGGCGTTCAAGTCACTTGCCATCGCCCACCGTGACGGCCAGAGCTCGCAGGAGATGGCGGAGATCGAGGTCCGCGCCTTCGCGCAAACTTGGGTGCATCCCGACCATTGGACCGCGGCCGACGCGGTTCTGCATCGCATAGGGAAAACCGGCTGATGTCCGCTGCCCAGAAGACCATCATCGACGACGCCGACACCGCCCCGCCGCCGCCGCGTCCGGTAACGGGGTCCGGCATCGAACTTCCCCTCGTCGCGACCGCTTCCGATCACGCGAACCGGGACGACGAACGGCCCGGCCAGTACCCGTTCACGCGCGGCATCTTCCCGGACGGCTACCGCGGGCGGCTCTGGACCATGCGGCAATATTCCGGCTTCGGCACTGCGGAGGAGTCGAACCGACGCTACAAATTCCTGCTCGGCGGCGGGACGACCGGGCTGTCCGTCGCGCTCGATCTGCCCACGCAGTGCGGGTACGACCCGACCGACCCGATGGCCCGGCCGGAAGTGGGCAAGGTCGGGGTTTCGCTCTCCAACCTGTCGGAAATGGAAACGCTGTTCGACGGCATCGACCTCGGCGGCATCTCTACCTCGTTCACCATCAACGGCACCGCCGCGATCATCTTCGCGATGTATGTCGCCTGCGCCGACAAGCAGGGCGTGCCGCGCGCCAAGCTGACAGGGACGATCCAGAACGACATTCTGAAGGAGTATGTGGCGCGCGGCACCTGGATTTTCCCGGTGCGGCCCTCGATGCGGCTGATCGCCGACTCCATCCTGTATGCCAACGAGGTGACCCCGCGCTTCAACCCGATCTCGATCGCCGGCGCCCATGTGCGCGACGCCGGATCGACCGCGGTGGAGGAGATGGCGTACACGCTCGCCAACGGGCTGGCCTATGTCGACGAGCTGATCGCTCGGGGCGGCGACGTGGAGCGGTTCGCCAAACGGCTCAGCTTCTTCTTCTACGTGCACATGGATTTCTTCGAGGAGGTCTGCAAATTCCGCGCAGGCCGCCGTCTCTGGGCGCGGCTGCTGAAGGAACGCTACGGCGTGAGCGATCCCAAGGCGCTCCAGTTCCGCTTCGGCGTGGTGTGCGGCGGTTCGTCGCTGACCGCGGCGCAACCCTACAACAACGTCATGCGCGTGGCGGTCGAGACGATGGCGGCCGTGATGGGCGGTGCGCAGTCGATCTTCACCGCGGCCTTCGACGAGGCCTCGCAGATCCCGACCGAGTTCTCCGCCGAGCTCGCGCTGCGGACCCAGCAGGTGATCGCCTACGAGAGCGGCATCTCCACATCGGTGGACCCGCTCGGCGGCAGCCATCTGGTGGAGTTCCTGACGGACCGCATGGAAGCCGAGATCGAAGCGGTGATGGGCGAGATCGATGCGTATGGCGGCGTCGTCAAGGCGATCGAGGATGGCTGGCTGCAGGCGCGCCTCGCCGAGCGAGCGCTGGAGCGCAAGGCGGCGGTGGACGAGCGCCGCAACGTGGTGGTCGGGGTGAACGCGTTCGAGACGGCCGGGGCCGAGGCGGGGGTGACCGAGATCTTCCGGAGCGATCCGGAGGCCGCGCGCCGGGTCACGGAGAAATACACCGCCCTGCGCGACCGGCGGGACAACCCCGCTGCATCGGCCGCGCTGGCCAAGCTCTCCGCGGCGGCGGGGAACGACCGGGAGAACCTCATGCCTTACCTGGTCGATTGCTGCCACGCCTATGCCACGGTGGGCGAGATGGTCGGCGAGTTGAAACGGCACTGGGGCGAGTTCCAGGAGCCGATCCGGCTATGATCGAGGCGCCGCCGCTGAGGGGCAAGCGGATCCTGGTGGCAAAGCCGGGGCTGGACGGGCACGACATTGGCGCGAAGGTGGTGGCGCTGGCGCTGCGGGATGCCGGCGCGGAGGTGATCTACACCGGGCTGCGCAAGACGCCCGACTACATCGCCCGCATCGCGGTCGACGAGGACGTCCACGCGGTGGGGCTCAGCATCCTGTCCGGCAGCCACCGCGAACTCGTCGCCGAGACGATGAGCAGCCTGGCGGCCCTCGGCGGCAGCGACATTCCCCTGTTCGTCGGCGGCACGATCCCGGCGGAGGACCAGGGGGAGCTGCTGCGCATGGGCGTCTCGCGGGTGTTCACCAGCGAGATGAAGCTGCCGGACGTGATCCGCGCGGTGGCGGAGATCCTGGCTTGAGCGGACCGCTCGCCGGGATCCGCATCCTCGAGATCGGCCATATGCTGGCCGGGCCCTATAGCGGCCTGCTGCTCGCCGACCTCGGAGCCGACGTGGTCAAGATCGAGCCGGCGACGGGCGACATCGCGCGCCGGGTCAGCCCCCACTCGATCGGGCCGCACAACGCCTATTTCGCCAGCCTCAACCGGAACAAGCGCAGCGTCGTCATCGATCTGGCGAGCCCGGGGGGCCAGGCCGAGCTGCACGCGCTGTGCCGCACCGCCCGGGCCCTGCTGGTCAACCTCCGGCCCTCCGCGATCCGCAAACTGGGCCTGACCTATGCCGCCCTGCGCGACGTCAACCCGGCGCTCGTCTGCGTCGCCCTGACCGGCTACGGGCTGGAAAGCCCGTATGCCGAGCGCCCCGCCTACGATTACGTCATCCAGGCCATGACGGGCATCATGGAGCTGACGGGCGACCCGGCCGCGCCGCCGACCAAGACGGGCTACTCCGCCGTCGACAATTCCGCGGGCATCATGGCGGCCGTTGGCCTGCTGGCCAAGATCGTCGAAGGTAGGGGCGGCCAGGTCGACGTGGCAATGTACGACGTGATGCTGTCGCAGCTGAACTATCTCGCGTCCGCGGCGCTCAACGCGGGCGAGACGCCGCGGCGCTTCAGCCACTCGGCGCATCCCTACATCGTCCCCGCGCAGATCTTCCCGACGAGGGATGGCTGGCTGTCGCTGTTCGTCACCCATGACGAGTTCTGGCGCCGGTTCTGCACGGAGGTCGGCAGGCCCGGCTGGATCGACGACACGGCCTTCGCCACCATGGCAGCGCGGGGGCAACATCGGGACAGTGTCGTGCCCGCCATCGCGGCGGTGCTCGCCGAGCGGACTACGGCGGAATGGCTCGCCCGACTGGCGCCGGCGGGCGTCGTGGTCGCCGCGGTGGAGACGCTCGAGACGGCGCTGGCGAGCGAGCAGACGCAGGCGCGGGACATGGTGGTCGATATCCCGGTGGGCGGCGGCGTGCTGCGGACGGTCGGCAATCCGATCCGGATCCAGGGCGACACCCCGCAGTATCGGCCCCCGCCCCTGCTCGGCGAACACCGGGCGGCGCTGCTCGGATGACGCCGGAGGAGCGGCGACGGTTCTCCCGCCTGCTCAGCCGCCTCGCCGATGCCAGCGTCGCGGACGCGTTGGGGCTGGTGCAGGAGGCGGGCGCGGGGCGCTGCCGCCGGGTCGGGATCACGGGGCCGCCGGGCGCGGGCAAGAGCAGCCTGATCGCCAAGCTCGCCCGCCATCGCCTCCGCGACGACGGCGACCTGGCCATCATCGCCGTCGATCCCTCCAGCCCGGTGAGCGGCGGCGCGATCCTCGGCGACCGCATCCGCATGGAGGAACTCGCCACCGACCCGCACATCTTCATCCGCTCGCTCGCGACGCGCAGCAGCCATGACGGGCTGGCCGACAACCTGCCCGACATCCTGGCCGCGCTGGACGGCTTCGGGTTCGCCGAAGTGCTGCTGGAGACGGTGGGGGTGGGCCAGGTGGAATATGCGGTGAGCAACCTGGTAGACACCACGCTATTAGTCCTGCCGCCGGGCGCCGGCGACCAGGTGCAGGCGATGAAGAGCGGCATTCTCGAGAAGGCGGACATCTACGTGATCAACAAGGCCGACCAACCGGGGGCGGCGCAGCTCGCCGCCGACCTCCGCACCGTGCTCAAGCAGCGCACCCTGCCCCAGGGGGGCTGGGCACCGCCGATCGTGTCCACCGCTGCGGGCGACGCCGCGAGCCTGGCGACGCTCTCGGCCGCGATCGACGATCATCAGCTTTGGGCAAGGGAAAGCGGGCGCTGGACCGATGCCCGCGGCAGTTGGCGGGCCAACCATGTCGCGAGCCTGCTGAGCCGCCGCATCGCCGAGGTGCTGGACGACCTGCCGCCGCAGGAGCGGACGCAGCCGGTGGGCGCGCTCTACCGGACCGTGCTCGGCCGTGTTTCAGCGCTGGGCGGGCCCGCCTGATGGTCGTCCGGATCGATCGCGTCGTCACGCGGGGCGGCGACGAGGGGCAGACCTCGCTGGGCGACGGCACAAGGGTGCGCAAGAACGATCACCGGGTGGAGGCGTACGGCACGGTGGACGAGGCCAACGCCGTGATCGGGGTTCTGCGGGCGCTGGGAACCGATGCGCGCACCGACGCGGCGCTGGGCCGGATCCAGAACGACCTGTTCGACGTGGGGGCCGATCTTTGCGTGCCGGGCGAGGCGGGCGAACGGCTGCGCCTCACCGACAGCCCTTCGGCCGCGCTGGAAGCGGAAATCACGGCGCTCAACGCCGGCCTCGCCCCGCTGCGCAGCTTCGTGCTGCCGGGCGGCACCGTCGCCGCGGCGCAAGCCCACGTGGCGCGCACCGTCACCCGCCGCGCCGAACGGCTCGTGGTGGCGCTGGCCGAAACGGAGACGGTCAACCCGGCGGTGGTGCGCTACCTCAACCGGCTGTCGGACTACCTGTTCGTGCTCGCCCGCCACCTCAACCAGCCCGGCGGCGACGTCGAGTGGGTGCCGGGCGCCAACCGCTAGGATAGACCGACGACATGATGCAGCTGTTCGGCTTCTGGCGTTCGCTCGCCACCTACCGCGTCCGGATCGCCCTCAACCTCAAGGGCATTCCGATCCCGGAAACGATGATCGACCTCGACCGTGGCGAGCAGGACTCGCCGGCGTTTCGGCGGATCAACCCGATGGGCGCCGTGCCCGCCCTGGTGCTGGACGACGGCACCGTGCTCACGCAGTCGATGGCCATCCTCGAATGGCTCGACGAGACCGACAGCTTGCCCAAGCTGTTGCCGGGTGACCCGGTCGCCCGCGCCCGGGCGCGGGCGCTCTGTGCCATCACGGTCGCCGACGCGCACCCGCTGGTGGTGCCCAGGGTGCAGCGCTACCTCGGCGCGAACTGGGACGAAGCGGCGCGGATGGATTGGAACCGCCACTGGTTCACCAGGGGCCTCGACGCTTACGAGCAGCAGGTCGGCGATCGCGCCTTCTGCTGCGGCGAGGAGCCCGGCCTGGCCGACATCTGCCTGGCCAGCCACATTGCCGGCGCGCAACGCTTCGGCGTCGACCTGGCGCCCTACCCCGCCGTGCGCCGCATCGACGATGCCTGCTGTTCGATGCCGGAATTCCGGCGCGCGCACCCGCTCCGGCAGCCCGGCGCGCCTACGCCAGGTTGAACACCACCTTCACGCAGCCATCCTCCTTGTCGCGGAACGTCTTGTAGAGGTCGGGGCCGTCCTTGAGATCGGTGCTGCGGTGGGTGATCAGGAAGGTCGGGTCGATGGTGCCGTCCTGGATCAGCTTGGTCAGCGGTTCGAGGTAGCGCTTCACGTGGGTCTGCCCGCTCTTCATGGTCAGCCCCTTCTGCACGACCGAACCCATGTTGATGGGTACGGGCCCGGCATAGACGCCCGGCACCGACACGACGCCGCAGTTGCGCACGGCGGTGATCATCTGCTCGAGCGCATAGGGCCGCTGCATGCTGGTCAGCTTTTCCTGAACCGCGCTGATGGCGCCGAAGACGCCGTGGCCACCGGCGGTCGATTCCATGCCGACGCAGTCGATCACGGCGTCCGGGCCCTGCCCGTGCGTGATCTCCTTGATGCGCTCGAGCACGTCCTCCTCGCTCAGGTTGATGACGTCGGTCGCCCCCGCCTTGCGCGCCATCTCGATGCGCTCCGGCACGTTCTCGATGGAGATCACCCGCCCGGCGCCCATGACGATGGCGGATTTGATCGCGAACAGGCCCACGGGACCGGCGCCCCAGATCGCGACCGTATCGCCGCCCTTGATCTCGCAATGCTCGGCAGCCTGCCACCCGGTGGGCAGGATGTCGGTCAGGAAGAGCAATTGGTCGTCCGTCATGCCTTCGGGCGCCTTCATCGGCGCCACATCGGCCATTGGGACCCGCACGTATTCGGCCTGGCCGCCCCAATACCCGCCGGTCAGGTGCGAGTAACCGAACAGCCCGGCTGTCGGGTAGCCGAACATCTTGGCCGCCATTTCCCCATTGCGGTTGGAGCGCAAGCAGCAGGACCAGTTGCCCAGCTTGCACATCCGGCACTCGCCGCAATTGATGTTGAACGGGACGACGATCCGGTCGCCCTTTTTGAATTTGTGGTTCGGCGAGCCGACCTCGACCACCTCGCCCATGAACTCGTGCCCGAGCACGTCGCCGCTCTCCATGGTCGGCATCTGGCCGTCCATGAGATGCAGATCGGAGCCGCAGATCGCGCAGCTGGTGACCTTGATGATCACGTCGCGGGCGTCCTCGATCGTCGGGTCGGGGACGGTGTCGCAGCGGATGTCGCCCTTGCCGTGCCAACACAAAGCCTTCATCTGTCACTCCATCAGCGTCATGCGCGCCCTGTCCCGTCGCGCTCACGACGGTTTAAAAGACCGGGCTCCGGTGACGTTTCAGCCGCGGGAATGACAACTGCGTCAGAGGACCAGCATGAGCAGCCAGACCGGGAACAGCCAGACCGGGCTCCCAGACCCCATGCCGCCCTGCATGGAAGACGTCATCCTGCCGCGCGCGCACGACATTGGCGGCTTCGAGGTGCGCCGCGCGCTGCCGGCGACGCGGCGGCAGATGGTCGGGCCGTTCATCTTCTTCGACCAGATGGGGCCCGGCGAGTTTCTGACCGGGCACGGCCTCGACGTGCGGCCGCACCCTCATATCGGGCTGTCGACCGTCACCTATCTGTTCGACGGCGCCATCCAGCACAGGGACAGCCTCGGCTCCGATCAGTCGATCGTGCCCGGCGACGTGAACTGGATGACGGCGGGGCGGGGCATCACCCATTCGGAGCGCACGGCGCTGCCTGCCCGGACGCATTCCAACCGCCTGTTCGGCATCCAATCCTGGGTCGCGCTGCCCAAGCAGCATGAGGAAACGCAGCCCGACTTCGCCCATCACGGCGCCGCGTCGCTGCCGCTGATCGACGATGGCGGCACGACCCTGCGCCTCGTCGCGGGCAGGGGTTGGGGGCTCGAGGCTCCCGTCCGCACCCCATCCGACCTGTTCTACGCCGACGCCGTCCTCGCCCCGGGCGCGAAGCTGCCCATGCCGGACGAGCACGAGGAACGCGCGGCCTACGTCGTATCGGGAGACGTGGACGTGGCCGGCGTGCCGTTCGCGGCCGGGCGCATGCTGCTGTTCCGCGCCGGCGACCCGGTCTCGCTCCGGGCCGGGCCGGCGGGCGCACGCCTGCTCCTGCTCGGCGGCGCCGTGATGGACGGTCCCCGGTACCTGTTCTGGAACTTCGTCTCCTCGTCGCGTGAGCGGATCCAGCAGGCCAAGGAGGATTGGCAGGCGGGCCGCTTCGCCCTCGTGCCGGGCGATGCCACGGAGTTCATCCCGCTGCCGGAGCAACACGTCGCCGCCGCGCCAACGAGCCAAATCCCTGCCGCGGGCTCGCCGACGAGCTGATCGGACGCTACCGGAAGGCGACCCGCTTCACGATCCGGGCGGCCATGATGGGTCCGATCGCCAGCGGCGAGGTCGCTAGCATCAGAAGGCCGGCCGCCCCGACCAGCAGCAAGCCGCCAGCCACCGCATCCGCCTGCCGGCTCGAGTAGATGTCGCGGCGCTCCTTGGCCTGGCTGTCGAACCGGCCGTGCGCCGCCTGCTCGCCGCCTTGTGCCGGCTCAAACAGATTGCCGTCGCTCGGCGGCACCGCGCGCTCGCCGAGTTGGTCGTAGCCCTTTTTCGCCAGCACGCGGTCGATCAGGCTCGGCGCCAACCGCGCGGCGAGGATCGCAGGCGGCGTGGTCGCGCCGACGAACACGTCCCGCCGATGGTGGGTCGCGGCGAACACGATCGCTTCGGCGGCGACTTCGGGCTGATATGGGCCGGGCGCCTGCGCCTCCTGCCCGGTCTTGTTGCGCGCCCAGTCGAACTGCGGCGTGTTGATGGCGGGGAGGTGCACCATGGTCAGGCGAACGGCGCTGCGATCGTGGATCAACTCCGACCGGAGGGCCTCCGTGAAGCCACGCAGCGCGAATTTGGCGCCGCAATAGGGGCCCTGGATCGGGACCGCGCGCCAGGCGAGCACCGAACTGACCTGCACGATCGTGCCCGCCTTCATCCGCTTCAGCGCGCTAAGCGTGCCGTGGACGGCGCCGAGGTAAGTCACCTGCGTCACGCGGGCGATCTCGGCCGCATCCGCATCCTTGATCGGCGAGTAGACGGTCGCCATCGCATTGTTGACCCAGACGTCGATCGGGCCGAGCTCGACCACAATCTCCTCGGCGGCGACCTCGACGGCGTCGGCGTCGGCGACGTCCGCCGAGACCGTGTGCACCCGCACGCCCATCGCCTCGAGCTCCGCCTTGGCGGCCGCCAGACGCTCCGCACCCCGGGCGATCAGGCCCAGATCGTAGCCCTTGGCAGCGAAAGCCTGCGCCGCGGCCCGGCCGATGCCGGCGCTGCCTCCCGTAATCACTACGACCTTTGCCATCGATGCCTCCGTCCGCTCCTCTCGAGTTGGACGCGACCCGGGCTCACGCAAGCAGATCGGCGCGGAGGCGGCGCGACACGATTTCGGCATGGCCGGAGCAGTCCAGCCGGAGGTTACGCGCCCGCCATGCCGTGTCCGACCATGGTCGCCGGGTCGCAGACCCGGTCGAAGGTCGCAGCGTCGACGTCGCCCGAGGCTAGGGCGGCTTCGCGCAGCGTGGTGCCGTTCGCCGCCGCCGTCTCGGCGATATGGGCGGCCTTGTGATAGCCGATCACCGGGGAGAGCGCCGTCACCAGCATCAGGCTGTTGCCCAGATCGGCCGCGATCCGCGCTTCGTTCAACTCGGTACCCTCGACCGAGTGGATGCGGAAGGCGGCGCAGCCATCGGTCAGGATCAGGGCCGATTGCAGGAAGCTGTTGATGACGATGGGGCGCATCGCGTTTAGCTCGAAATTGCCCTGGCTGCCCGCGAACGCGACGGCGCTGTCGTTGCCCAGCACCTGGATCGCGATCATCACGATCGCCTCGCACTGGGTGGGGTTCACCTTGCCCGGCATGATGGACGAGCCCGGCTCGTTGGACGGCAGCAGCAGCTCCCCGAGCCCGCAGCGCGGACCGGAACCGAGCCAGCGCATGTCGTTGGCCACCTTGATCAGCGCGACGGCCAGCCCGCGCAGCGCCGCATGCGCCCGCACCATGGCGTCAAGCGAGGCCTGCGCCATGAACTTGTTGGGCGCGGTGACGAAGGGCTTGCCCGTCAGTTCGGCGATCTTGTCCGCAACCGCCACGCTGAACCCCGGCGGCGCGTTCAGCCCGGTGCCGACGGCCGTGCCACCGACCGCCAACTCGTACAGCCCATCGCGGCTCCGCTCGATCTCGGAGAGGGCCGCGCGGATTTGGGCCGCGTAGCCCGACCATTCCTGCCCGACGGTCAGCGGCGTCGCATCCTGCAGATGGGTGCGGCCGGTCTTGACGACCGCCATCCAGCCGGCGGCCTTGCTCTCGATCACGCTGGCGAGCCGCTCCAGCTCCGGCAGCAACCCGCCGTCCAGCGCTTCGATGGCCGCCACGTGCATCGCCGCCGGGAACGTGTCGTTGGAGGACTGGCCCATGTTGACGTCGTCGTTCGGGCTGACCGGTTCCTGCGTGCCAAGCGTCCCGCCCAGTAGCTGGATCGCGCGGTTGGACAGCACCTCGTTCACGTTCATGTTGGACTGCGTGCCGGAGCCGGTCTGCCAGACATACAGCGGGTAGTGTGCGTCCAACGCGCCGGAGATCGTCTCATCGGCGGCGCGAATGATTGCCTTTCCCTTCCACTCGGGCAGGCGGCCCTCTTCGAGGTTCACCATCGCGCACGCTTTCTTGACGATGCCGTAGGCGTGATAGACGGCCTTCGGCATCAGGTCGTGGCCGATGGCGAAGTGCTCGAGGGATCGCGCGGTCTGGGCGCCGTAGTATTTGTCGGCCGGCACCTCGATCGCGCCCATGGAGTCGAACTCCCGCCGGGTGCCCCCGGACGGGAGGCCGATCGGGATGTCGCGCAGCGTGGGAGAGGAATCGGTCATCCTCACTCTACTCCGGGCGAGGCCTCGGGTTCGACGACTCCGGCGCGCTGCGTGATCAACCCATACTGGTCGGGCCGGCGATGGGCGGCGAAATCGAACATCTTGCGCTTGCCTTGCTGGCAAAGGTCGAGATCGCAATCGGCCACGATGACCTCGTCGCCCAGCCCGGCCGCCTCCGCGACGACCTGCCCGTTCGGGTCCACGATGCAGGAGCCGCCGATCAGGCCGGAGCCGTCCTCGACGCCGGCCTTCGCCACCGCCACCGCCCAGGTCGCGTTCATGTAGGCGTTCGCCTGGACCACGAGTTGCGAGTGGAAGGTGCGGAGCGCGCCATCCTCGGCCTCGCCGCCATTGGGATCGTAGGCGGCCGAGTTGTAGCCGACGCAGACCAGCTCGACGCCCTGCAGCCCCAGCATCCGCCAGGCTTCGGGCCAGCGGCGGTCGTTGCAGATCAGCATGCCCATGATCGCCCCGCCCCAGTCGGGCCCAGCGCGGACCGCGGGGAAGCCGAGGTCGCCGTATTCGAAATAGCGCTTCTCGAGCTGCTGGAACCGGGCGCCGGGCCGCGGCTCCACGGAGCCCGGCAGGTGCACCTTGCGGTATCGGCCGAGGATGGCGCCATCCGGCTGCACGAGCACGGCGCTGTTGAAGCGCTTGCCGTCCGCCGCCCGCTCCGCATAGCCGACGTAGAAGCCGACCCGGAGCGCGCGGGCCCTGTCGAACAAGGGCTGCACGCTCTCGTTCGGCATCGTGGGTTCGAAATTGCGGTCGAGCTCCGCCGGGTCGAGAAGCCAGCGCGGAAAGAACGTCGTGAAAGCGAGTTCCGGGAACACGATCAGCCCCGCGCCGGCCCCCGCCGCCTGCTCCAGCAGGGCGATCATTCGGTCCAGCGTGTGCGCCCTGGGGTCCGCCCGCTGGGTCGGCCCCATCTGCGCGCCGGCAACCCGGACGATGCGGCTCATGCCGGCCGGCCGCTACGAATTCGGGCCACGCTCCATGTTGATCGGCTGCCAACGCTTCAGCGGGGAGTTCGCCAGGACGGAGGGGTTCACGCAGCTCGTGGGCCACTTGCCCATCGCGGCCAGCGCCAGCTCCTGCCCGACCCGGCGCTTGCGTGCCGGGTCGAACCGCGCCGACGCGGACGCGACATGGGCGGAGAGCGTGACGTTAATCATGCTGAGCAGCGGGTTGTTGTGGCCCGGCGGCTCCGTCTCCAGCACGTCGAGCGCCGCGTGGGCGATCCATTTCTCCTCGAGCGCCTTGATCAGCGCGGCCTCGTCGACCGTCTTGCCGCGCCCCGTGTTGATGAAGATCGCGTTCGGCTTCATGCGCCGGAAATGGGCCTCCTTGAGCATGCCGCCCGTCTCCGGCGTGCCGGGCGCGTGCATCGACAGGAAATCGGATTGCGAGAGCACCTCGTCGAGCGTGGCCGGCAGCACGCCGTAGGGCGGCATCAGGATCTCTTCGATGAACGGATCATAGGCGATCATCCGCAGGCCAAACGGCCGCGCACGCGTGGCGACGGCCCGGGCAATGTGGCCGAAGGCGATGAAACCCAGCGTTTGGCCCATCAAGCGCGGGAATTCGTAGAGGGCGGGCCGGCCCTCGCTCCACCTTCCTTCACGAACCATCCGATCCTGCTCCACCACGCGGCGATGCCCGGCCAACAGCAGCGTCATCGCGTGGTCGGCGACTTCCTCGATAAAGGTGTCGGGGCAGTTCGTGACCGGAATGCCCCGCGCGGTGGCCGCGACCACGTCGACCTGGTCCACGCCGACGCTGCCCAGGCAGATGATCTTCAACTTGGGCAGCGCGTCGATGATGCGCTTGGAGATCTTGGAGCGGGTGCCATAGAGGGCGTCGGCGTCTCCGGCGGCGGCGATGAAGGCGTCCTCGTCGGCCGGCGCCTCGGTGATCTCGATCCCCAGCGGGGTCAGTGCTTCGAGCTCGTAGCCATAATCGCCGGGGCTCGCGCCCGCCATGGTGAACACCTTGAACCCGGCCATCTCGCGCTCCCCCCGATCTCGTTGCCGCATCAAGCCACTGGCGGCCGGGGCTGGCAATCTCGTCGCGGGGGCGGCGATGTGCTCTACAGAGGTGATGGACAAGATGGTTCCAACGGCGCCGGGTCGTGGGCGCGGGCGTGCGCCGGACCCACAGCGTGTCGCGCAGACGCGGGAGATGATCCTGCAGTCGGCGCTGGCGACCTTTCTCGAGCGCGGCTTCGAGGGCACGCGGATGGTCGACGTGGCTACCCGGGCCGGGCTGGCGAAAGGCACGCTCTACCTGCATTTCGCCGACAAGGAAGCGTTGTTCGAGTTCGTGCTGCAGGAGGTTCTGTCGGCGCCGATGGCGCGGCTGCGCACGGAGGTCCCGGGGCCGGACGAAAGCGTGCGGTCCCGCCTGAGCCGGCTGTTCATGCCCCTGCTGCGCGATTTCGAGACATCGGGCCGGGCCAGCGTGCTGCGCCTGATCATCGCGGAGGGCGCGCGTTTTCCGGCGCTGGCGCAGATCCATCGGCGGCTGGTCATCGACCCGATGATGGAGGCCGTCGCACTCGTGCTGGAGGGCGCGCCGGACCGCAAGCGGCTGGAACCGCTCATCCGCTGCCCGCAATTGCTGGGGGCGCCCGTGATCATGGCCTCGATCTGGAACGAGCTCTGGAGCCGGGGCGAGCGGGTCGATGCGGAAGCCATGATGGTCGGCTTCCTCGACCTGGTGTTCGGCCCGGCTTGAGCTAGACGCGGCGGGGGACGAGCCCTTCCGGCGGCATGCGGAACCGAATCGGCGCGCCGCGCAGGTTGCGGAGCGCCATCACGTGGTCCCGCGTGGCGAACACATAGCCGATCGCCAGGCGGATCGGGACCGGCAGGAGCGGAACCGGGTAGGGCGCCCCGGGATTGGGGGGCGTTGTGCCCGTGTAGTCGTAAAGGTAGTCGTTCAGCGGGCCGGTATCGACGCCGAACGCCGTTCGCAGCAGGCCGTCCCACTCATGGGTCCAGGGCAGCCGCATCGGGTTGAGCCGCAGGAGCTCGACCTTGATGAACGGCATCCCGAGGGCGAGCATGTTATGGGCCCAGTCGAGATGCATCATGTTGAGCGTGTGATGCCGGGCCGAGCGGGTGCCGTCGCGATGCTTGATCAAGGCATCGGTGCGCAGGCCCGCCGCCCGGATTGCCTCGCCGAGCGCGAGCTCGCCGCGTTCGATCACGGCGTCCTTATCCATTCGGTCGAACGGCTGCGCGAATAGCTGCTTGATCGCGCTGTGCCGGAACGCGGCCCCGGTGAACTGCAGGAACCACGATTGCAGGTGCCAGCCGCGCTGCCGGCTCTCGATCAGCCCCCAGACATCGGGGCTGCCTGCCTCCATTCGGTCGATCACGGGCCCCAGTGGGCGGAAGGGGCCGAACACGCTGTCATTGGCGAGCAGAACGCGGTCGGCCCCGTCAGCGCAGCCTTCGCGGACGAGATGCTGCCAGGCCCCGAAGTCGAGCCCGGCATTGGGGCGGCACAGCAGGCTCGCGCCTGTCGCCTCCAGCGCCGCCCGGTCTGCCTCCGGCGGCGCGGCCGGGCCGGAACACGCCACAAAGGTTTGATACCCGCAGCTCTGCAGCGCCCTCAGGTAGCCTAGCAGCGGCGGGCGGAGGCGTTGGCGTGGATGGTACTGCGCGAACAGGCAGACCCGGCGCTGGTTCGCAGTCATGCATCACGTTTTGGCCCGGTCGCATGACGGTTGGCAAGCGCGGGTGCCGGGATTAGCGTCGCGCCAGCGGAAGGACTGTGTTGATGCGAAACGCCGACGAGATTTGGACCCGGGTCGACAGCAAGGCGCCGGCCTATATCGAATTGTCCGATACGGTTTGGGGCACGCCGGAGCTGGCCTATGGCGAGCACCGGTCGGCGGCCGAGCACCTGGCGATGCTGAAGCGCGAGGGCTTCCGCGTGACGGAGAACGTCGCGGGCATCCCGACGGCGTTGATGGCCGAAGCCGGCGAGGGCGGGCCGGTGATCGCGATCCTGGGGGAGTACGACGCGCTGCCCGGGCTGTCACAGGAGGCCGGTCTCGCCGAACCCAAGCCGGTCGACGGGCAGGGCGGCGTCGGACACGGGTGCGGGCACAACCTCCTGGGCTCCGCGGCGATGCTGGCCGCAGCGTCGGTCAAGGACTGGCTGACCGAGCGCGGGCTCCCCGGCCGCGTTCGCTACTACGGCTGCCCGGCCGAGGAAGGCGGGGCCGCGAAGGGCTTCATGGTGCGGGACGGCGCGTTCGGGGACGTCGACATCGCGATCTCGTGGCACCCGGCCTCCTTCTCCGGCGTGAACGAGCCGGTGAGCCT
>JAVVHH010000053.1:0-24138 GCA_032249615.1 Acetobacteraceae bacterium | reverse complement strand
TCGTTGGCATCGAGCGGCATCGTTCGGTCCATACCATATTCAATCGCTGTCCGAGCACGCTGTCACCTACCTTGCACAAACCGGCGCGTGCGGTCTAAACAGCGGTCCGCGGCGCCACGGTGCCAGAGGATGGGCGCGTAGCTCAGCGGTAGAGCATCGCCTTGACATGGCGGGGGTCACAGGTTCAATCCCTGTCGCGCCCACCATCCTCTTTCAGAAACGAGAAGGGGTCGCGCCAGTAGTTGGCAGCGACCCCTTTCTGCTTTCAGGCTGCTTTCGCCTCCCGCCGGCGCGCGTGGAGCACGAACTCCGTGTAGCCGTTCGGCTGGGCGCGGCCCTGGAAGATCAGGTCGGACGCGGCCTGAAAAGCCGGGCCGTTCTCGTTGCCCTCCAGCTTCGTGTAGGCGGCGTCGCCCGCGTTTTGACGGTCCACCACGACAGCCATCCGCCGCATCGTGTCGCGCACCTGCTGTTCGCTCACGATCCCATGATGCAGCCAGTTGGCGATGTGCTGGCTGCTGATACGCAGCGTCGCACGGTCTTCCATCAAGCCAACGTCGTGGACGTCCGGCACCTTCGAGCAGCCCACGCCTTGATCGATCCAGCGCACGACGTAGCCCAGGATACCCTGGACGTTGTTGTCCAACTCCTGCTGCACGTCGTCCGGCGCCCAGTTGGGCCGGTCGGCCACAGGAACGGTCAGCAGATCGCGTAGGGAGCCACGGGATTTCCCTGCGAGTTCGGCCTGCCGCGCCGCCACGTTAACCTGGTGGTAATGCAGCGCGTGTAGCGTGGCGGCGGTGGGTGAGGGGACCCAGGCCGTGTTGGCGCCTGCGCGGGGGTGACTGATCTTTTGTTCCAGCATGTCCGCCATCCGGTCCGGCGCCGCCCACATGCCCTTGCCGATCTGCGCCTTGCCGCGGAGCCCGCAGGCGAGCCCGACGTCGACGTTGCGGTCCTCGTAGGACTTGATCCACGGCGTGTTGCGCATGTCGGCCTTGCGCACCATCGGCCCGGCTTCCATCGACGTGTGAATCTCGTCGCCGGTCCGGTCCAGGAAGCCGGTGTTGATGAACACGACGCGAGCGCGCGCCTGCGCGATGCACGCGGCGAGGTTGGCGCTGGTACGCCGTTCCTCGTCCATGATGCCCATCTTCAATGTGTTCGCTTCGAGGCCGAGGATCTGCTCGACCCTCCCGAAGATCTCGTTGGCGAATGCGACCTCGTCCGGCCCATGCATCTTCGGCTTCACGATATAGACCGAGCCCGCCCGGCTGTTCCGGATGCCGTTCGTCGATTTCAGATCGTGCATCGCGATCAGGGAGGTGACCGCGGCGTCGAGTAGACCTTCCGGCACCTCGTTGCCGTCCAGCAGCACTGCGTCGGTGTACATGTGGTGGCCGACGTTGCGGATCAGCATCAGGCTGCGGCCGGCGAGCGTCAGGGTTCCGCCGTCCGGCGGCGTGTAGGTCCGATCCGGCTCGAGCCGCCGCTCGAGCGTCCGGCCGCCTTTCTCGAAGCTTGCCGCCAGATCGCCCCGCATCAAGCCCAGCCAGTTGCGATAGACCATAACCTTGTCCGCGGCGTCCACGGCCGCCACGCTGTCTTCCAGATCCTGGATCGTCGAGATCGCGGACTCCATCAGCACGTCGGCGACGCCTGCCGGGTCGGTCTTGCCGATGGTGTTCGAGCGATCGATGACAATCTCGAGGTGGATGCCGTTGTTGCGCAGGAGTATCGCGCTCGGTTGCGCGGCATCGCCGCGATAGCCTCGGAACTGCGCCGGGTCGCGCAGGGACCTTTCGCCGGAAGCCGTGTCGATCACGAGCGAGCCATTGCGCACCCAGTATCTCTGGGCGTCTTTGTGCGAGCCAGCGGCGAGTGGTGCGGCCTCGTCGAGCACTTGCTTGGCGCGCGCGACCACCAGGGCGCCCCGCGCCGGGTTATAGCCGCCGGATCGCGTCGCGCCGTCCGTCTCGGGCAGCGCGTCGGTGCCGTAAAGTGCGTCATACAGGCTGCCCCACCGTGCGTTGGCGGCGTTCAGCGCATAGCGCGCGTTCGACACGGGAACGACCAGTTGCGGCCCGGCGATCGTGGCGATCTCCGGGTCGACATTGGCCGTGCTGACCGTCACAGCGTCCGGGGCCGGATGCAGGTAGCCGATCTCGTGCAAAAACGCTTCGTATTCGGCGGCATCGAACGGCTTGCCCTTATGGTCGAGATGCCATTGATCGAGCTGGCGCTGCAGGTCGTCGCGCCGGGCGAGCAACTCCGCGTTGCGCGGGGCGAGGTCGCGAACCATGTCGCCGAAGCCCGACCAGAAGGCGGCGGCGGTCACGCCCGTGCCCGGAAGCGCCTCCTGCTCCACGAAGTCGTACAGCTCACGCGCAATCTCGAGGCCCGCCGCGTCAACTCGATCCATTCAAATCCTCCATCATGCCCGAAATCTCTCGATTGGCGGCGTTTTATGCGATCGGTCGCTGTGCAGCGCAAGAAAGCCCGGCCGCCCGCCGCCATTCAGGACGCCTCCAGCTCCCCGCGCAAAATCTCCAGCTCGAGCCAGCGTTCTTCGGCGGCGGCCAACTCGTTTTCGATACGGGACAGTTGAGCGGTGGTCGCGGCGAAGGCGGCCGGGTCTTTCCGGTAGAAATCCGGGTCGGCAATGCGGGCTTGCAGCCGGGTGCGCTCGGTGGTGAGGCGTTCCATCTGCTTCGGCAACGCCTCGAGGGCGTGCTTGTCTTTAAACGAGAGTTTCCGGGCGGCCGTTCGCGGCGCAGAGGCCGGCTGGGGCGAACGGGGGCGGTCCGGGGCCGAACTTGCCGGCTCACGGCTTTGGCGCAGCATGTCGGCGTAGCCGCCGGCGTACTCCGTCCAGCGCCCATCCCCTTCGAAGGCCAGCGTCGATGTCACGATCCGATCGAGAAAGTCGCGGTCGTGGCTGACGAGAAGAACGGTCCCGGGATAGTCGGCGAGCATCTCCTGCAGCAGATCGAGCGTTTCCAAATCGAGATCGTTCGTCGGTTCGTCCAGCACGAGAAGGTTGCTGGGCCGGGCCATGGCGCAGGCGAGCGTCAGCCGGCCGCGTTCGCCGCCGGACAGAACGCCCACGGGCGTCCGCGCCTGCTCCGGCTTGAAGAGGAACTCCTTCATGTAGCCGATCACGTGCCGCCGTTCGCCCGCGACCTCCACGGTGTCGCCGCCCCCGCCTGTCAAAGTGTCGGACAGGGTGGCCGCCGGGTCGAGCGAAGCCCGCTGCTGATCGAGCGTAACGGCTGCCAGATTGGTGCCGATGCGTATCTCGCCGGCATCAGGGGCGAGGCGGCCGGTCAGGAGATTGAGCAGCGTGGTCTTGCCGGCGCCGTTCGGCCCGACGATGCCGAGACGGTCGCCGCGAATGACCCGGAGGTTGAGGTCGCGCACCACCGGCGGGCCGCCATATCCCTTGCTGACCCCCTCGGCGACCGCGACCAGCTTGCCGGAAAGCTCGGCCTCGGTGGGCGCGAGCTTCAGCGGCCCCGCCGCCGTTCCGAGATCGCGCCGCTTCTGCCGCAGCGCCTGCAGCTCGCCGACCCGGCGCACGTTCCGCTTGCGCCGGGCCGTCACGCCGTAGCGCATCCAATGCTCTTCCCGAGCGATCTGCCGGCCGAGCAGGTGCGCGTCGCGTTCGGCCTGGGCCTCCACTTCGTCCCGCCAGGCCTCGTAGTGCGCGAAGCCCCGATCGATCCGGCGGGTGATGCCGTCCTCGAGCCAGACGATGCTGCGGGTGAGCGTCTCGAGGAGGCGACGGTCGTGGCTGATCAGGACGATACCGGCCCGCAGCGACTTCAGCTCCTCCTCGAGCCACTCGATGGCCGGCAGGTCGAGGTGGTTGGTGGGCTCGTCCAGCAGAAGCAGGTCGGGGGAGGGAGCAAGAGTGCGGGCGATGGCGGCGCGGCGTTGTTGCCCGCCTGAAAGTTGCGCCGGATCTTCCTCCCCTGACAGGCCGAGCCGGTCGAGCAGGGCGCGGCCGCGATAGACGTCGTCCCCGGGTCCCATGCCGGCTTCCACATAGGCGAGCGTGGTCGCAAAACCGGTGAAATCAGGCTCTTGCGGGAGGTAGCGGATGGTGGCGCCGGGCTGCATGAATCGGGTTCCGCCGTCGGATTGCAGCAACCCGGCCGCGATCTTGAGAAGCGTCGATTTGCCGGACCCGTTTCGCCCCACCAGGCAGATTCGCTCGCCGGCGCCGACCCCCAGTTCCGCACCGCGCAGCAGGGGAGCCGAGCCCAAGGAGAGCTGGATGTCTTGGAGAAGCAGGAGGGGCGGCGCCATGGGTCGGGTATGGGCAGCACCGGCGAGCGATGCAACCACTCGCGAGAAGGCACTTGCGAGCGGGATGCTGGCGGCCTGTCAAAGTGGAGCGGGCTATGGCATGGACCGCTCGAACGAGGGGGAGACGGACATGCGGGCGATCCTGGCGCTGATCTTTCTGGCCGCGCTCGGGCATGGCGCCCGGGCAGCCGAGACGATGCGGATCGGATTGCTGCATACTCTGTCCCCGGCCCCGCTCTATCTCGCGATGGCCCGGGGCTATTTCGGGCAGGAAGGGCTGGATGCGCAGTTCAAGTTCTTCGAGGCGGCACAACCGATCGCGGCGGCGGCGGTCGCCGGCGACATCGATGTCGGCATCACCGCGCTGACCGGCGGCTTCTTCAACCTGGCGGGACGCGGCGCACTGAAGGTGATCGGCGGCGGGCTGCACGAGGAGAAGGGGTTCGACGGCACGGCACTGCTCGCCTCGGTGGCGGCGTTCGACGCCGGGCTGACGTCGCCGGCGAAGCTGGCCGGGCACAGCATGGGGATCACGCAATTCGGCTCGTCGTTCCACTACATGGCGGGCCGGATCGTCGCCCATGAAGGAATTAACCTGAGCTCGATCACGCTGCGGCCGCTACAAACGGTCGGGAACATGATCGCGGCGCTGCGGACAGGCCAGGTGGACACGATCCTGGCGATCGCCTCGATGGCCAAGCCGCTGGAGGCCTCGGGTCATGCCAAGATCATCGCCTGGGTCGGCAATCTGGTGCCCTATCAGATCACCGCCGTGTTCGCGCCGAGCCGGATGACGGCGGATCATGCCGACGAGCTGCGCCGGTTTGCCGCGGCCTACAAGCACGGGGTGGAGGATTACCGCGCCGCCTTCCTGCGCCAGGAGGACGGCAAGCCGGTGCATGACGCCAAGACCGATGCCGCGATCGCCGACATCGAAAAGTTCGTGTTCACCGGCGACCCCGCAGCCCGGGAAAAAATCCTCGAGGGGATCGGCTACTACGATGCCAACGGCGCGCTCGACGTGGGCGACGTCGAGGCACAGCAGCGCTGGTTCGTCGAACAGGGCATGGTCAAGAGTGGAACCGATCCGGCCGAGCTGATCGACACGCGGTTCCTGCCGACGATGCCGTGACCGGCTCGCACCTCCGGGTCTCGATCGAGCGTGTGTCGCACCGGTATGGGTCGCTGGGGGTGCTGGAGGGGATCGATCTGGTCGCCGAGCCTGGCCGCGTGCTGGTCCTGGTGGGGCCGTCGGGATGCGGCAAAAGCACGCTGTTGGGGATCATCGGCGGGCTCATCGAGCCGGAAGCGGGCCGGGTCATGCTGGAGGGCCACGTCGCCGAGGACTGCCTGAACGTGATGACGCCCGTATTCCAGGATTTCGCGCTGCTGCCGTGGCGCAGCGTGGCGGGCAATGTCGGCCTGGTTCTGGGCGCGCTGACCCGGGCGGCGCGGCGGGACCGGATCCGGGAGGTCCTGGCGCTCACGGGGCTCGAGGCGTTTGCGTCGGCTTGGCCGAAGGAGTTGTCGGGGGGCATGCGGCAGCGGGTTGGGATTGCACGTGCGCTGGCGGTGCGCCCGGCCTGTCTGCTGATGGATGAGCCCCTGTCGGCGCTGGACGCGCAGACGAGGGCCCTGCTGCTGGACGAGTTTGCCGATCTGATCGAGCGGGTGGGAACGACGACGATCTATGTCACGCACAATCTCAGTGAGGCGGTGCGGCTCGGGCACACGGTCGCTGTGCTCTCGCGCCGGCCGGGACGGGTCGCCGAAATCGTCCGTATCGAGCGTCCACTCGCCGGGCGGGACGACGCGGACCCCGAACTGCTCGCGGTTCAAGCGCGTCTTTGGGCTTTGATCCGCGACGATGCAGCGGCGGCGACCCGGGAGCGGGTGCATGCCTGAGATTTGTGGGCCGGTGCCGTTCCGGGCGCGGGGGTTTGCGCCGCAGGCCATTCCGGCTGCGGCGGCGGGGACGCTGATTGGGCTGGTTCTGCTGTGGCAGGCCGGCGCGAGCGAAGGCGTAATCTCGACCCAGTTCCTGCCGGCACCGGTGTCGATCTTCCGGGCGCTGGTGCAGCTTGCGCGGAGCGGCGAGCTTTGGCGGCATCTGGGAGCGTCGCTGAGCCGGCTGGCGATCGGTTGGTCGCTCGGCACGGTGTTCGGGATCGCGGTCGGGTTCTTCATCGGCGTCGCGTCATGGGCGCGCTCGCCGGGAATGGCCGTGGTGTCGGCGTTGTTCCCCATCCCGAAGATCGCGCTGGTGCCGCTTTTCATCATCTGGTTCGGCATCGGCGAGGGCTCGAAGATCGCGACGCTCGGCTTCGGGGTGTTCTTTCCCACCGTGATCAACACGGCGGCTGGGGTCGACGCGGTCCCGCGCGGGCTGGTGCGGATGGGGCAGGCGTTCGGCTTGTCGCGGGCGGCGATCGTGTGGCGGATCCTGCTGCCGGGGGCTGCGCCGGCCATTCTGTCGGGGTTCCGGGTCACCAGTTCGATTGCGATCATCCTGCTCGTCGCGGCCGAGATGATCGGTGCCGAAAAGGGGATCGGCGCGTTCGTGCTGCAGGCCGGCAATCTCTACGACACGGATAATCTCCTCGCTGGGATCGTCGTCCTTTCGTTGCTCGGGCTCACGGTGGCCGGGTTACTCGGGATGCTCGAGCGGGTCTTGCTCCGCTGGCGCTGACAGGGCGGCCTGTACTGCGCCCACGACGCTGTCCCAGTCTCGGGGGGAGGGTTGACGGAACAGCCGGACACATCGATGCCAGGGCGTATCGTCGCGGCCACGCAGCCAGCGCCACTCCGGGCAGTGCGGCAGCATGATCCAGGTGGGCTTGCCCATCGCCGCCGCGAGGTGGGCAACGCTGGTGTCGACCGAGATGACCAGGTCGAGATTGGCGATGAGACCGGCCGTTTCGGCGTAGTCGGTCAGCTGGCTCGACCAGTCTTGCAGACCGATGGCGGGCGCCTGCCCGGCGGCGGACCCGACTTGGAGGCTCACGCCGGCGACCGCCGGATGGTCGGTGATGCCGCGGAACAGGGGGGCGGGGCAGGAACGGTTGGCATCGTTGCTGTGCAAAGGATTACCCGCCCAGACGAGACCGACCCGTCGCCGGCCATCCGGGGCGGGAAGCCGAGCGCGCCACCTTGCGGCGCGTTCCGGGCCGGCCGAGAGGTAGGGCAGCGGCGAGGGGATCGTTTCGAGCGTCGTCTTGCAGAGAAACGGCAAGCTCATCTGATCGACCCATAAGTCGAAGCCCGGCATCGATCGTGCCTTGGCGAAGGCCGCGGAGACGCCGGGCGCTTGTTTCAGCAACGAGATCAGCCGCTGGTCGCATGCAATCGAGACGATGGCGCCTCGTTCGGCGAGGACGGCCGCATAGCGCGCGAACATGATGGCGTCGCCCAGTCCCTGTTCGGCGACGATGACGATGCGCTTGCCGTCGAGCGGTTGGCCGGTCCATTCGGGATCGGGAAGCGAGAAGAAGTCGTTGCGGTATAGCGGATGCCGCTTGCGCCACTCATAGCGGGCAAATCCCGCGGCGAGATCGCCGGCGGATAGTTGCGCGATGCCGAGATTCCAGTGCCCCTCCGGGAGATCGGGGGCGAAGCTGACGGCCTGTTCACAGGCGACGACAGCGCCGGCGAGATCACCGGCTTCGGTCAGAAGGAAGCCGAGCACGGCGTGCGCTTCGGCCATCGCAGGATCGGCAGCGATTGCGGCCCGGCAATGGGCCAGGGCAGCGGCCAGATTGCCGGCATCGTGCAAGAGGTTGGCGAGGTTCAGGTGGCTGGGTGCAAACCCCGGATCGTGCGCTAGCGCCTCGCACAGAGCGTCCGCGGCGTCGGTGGGACGCCCGAGCTGTTTGAGCGACATGCCGCGCTGATGGAAGGCGGCGGCGGAGGTTGGATCGAGCCGGATCGCCGCAGCGGCTGCTTCCAGCGCCGGTTGCGGCTCGCCCAGGGTACGGAGCGCGCTGGACAGGATGACCCAGGGCTGGGCCCGGTCCGGGCAGATCGCGATGGCGGCACGGCAATTGGCGGCCGCGAGTTCCGCCTCGCCCGATTGGTCCTGCGCTTGCGCCAGGTTGAGCAGTGCGCCGATATGCTCCGGATCGAGTTGGATCGCTCTCTGCCACGCCGCACGGGCGTCCAGCTTGCGCGCGGCAGCCCAGAGCGCGTTGCCGTGGGCGAAATGCGTCTCGGCCAGCGTTGGCCGGACGGCGACCGCCCGCTCGAGCAAGGCCGCGGACCGGTCGGCTTGGCCCATGCGCAAGGCGAGCACGCCCCCGAACAGGAGCGCCTGCGGCTGGTCCGGCTCCAACGCGAGCACGTCCGAAAAGCCGCGCGCGGCCTGCTCGAGGCGCCCGGCTTGCTGATCGGCAACCGCGCTGAGCAGTATCGGGATGAATGCGGTCGTCGGTGCGGACACGGGGCCAATATCGGCGGTAGCGATGAACGCCAGGTAAACGCGCCGCCGTTCACGGTTCCTTGCTTGCCAGCGAAGTCCCGAGACGGCACTGTCAGGGCTCCCATAATCGCGCGGAGAAACAATGCGCCGTCTCGTTCTGGCCGCGGTTCTCGCCGCAGTCGCCGTTCCAGCTCTGGCCCAACCGTTCCGGATCACGTTGCGGGAGGACCCCGACAGTCTCGACCCGGCTCTGGCGCGCACCTACGTCAGTCGGATCGTGTTCGCCGGGCTCTGCGACAAGTTGTTCGACATCAACCAGAAGCTCGAGATCGTGCCGCAACTGGCGACCGGCTACGAGTGGACCGACCCGACGACGCTGGTCATCAAGCTCAGGGAGGGCGTGCTGTTCCAGGACGGCACCACCATGGATGCCGAGGCGGTCAAATACTCGCTGATGCGCAGCCTGACGATGCCGGGCAGCTTCCGCCGGTCCGAGATCAACGCGATGGATCATGTCGACGTCGTCGATCCGCACACGGTCAAGATCGTGTTGAAGGAGCCGTCTTCGCCATTCCTGGCGCAGCTGACGGACCGGGCCGGCATGATCATCTCGCCCAAGGCCGCGGAGGCGGAAGGCCGGGATTTCCAACTGAAGCCGGTCTGTGCCGGGCCGTTTCGCTTCGTCGAGCGCGTGCCACTCGACCACATCACGCTGGAGAAGTTCCCGCAGTATTGGGACGCGGCCAACATCCACCTCGACCGGGTGACCTATTCCACGATCCCCGACAGCTCGATCCGACTGGCGAACTTGCAGGCGGGCAGCACTGATTTGGTCGAATACATTCTCCCCACCGATGTCGAAACGGTGAAGAAAGACAAGAATCTCAAACTCGCCACGATGGATTCGCTCGGCTTTCAGACAATCGTCTTCAACGTTGGCAACGGCGCGCGTGCGAAGGCTCCGATCGGACTTGACGCGCGGGTCCGGCAGGCGTTCCAGATGTCGATCGATCGGGATGCGCTGATCCAGGTGGTCTATAACGGCCTGTATTCGCCGGCTGCCCAGGGGATTCCGCCGGCGAGCCCGATGCACGTGGAGGGCCTCAAGCCGCAGCCGCGGGACGTAGCGGGCGCGAAGGCGCTGCTGCAGGCGGCAGGCGTGCATCTCCCGGTCGTGGTGAAGATGACGGTGCCGAACAATCCGGATCTGCGGCAGGTGGGCGAGGTGATCCAAGCGATGGCCGGCGAGGCCGGTTTTGATGTGCAGATCACCGCGACCGAATACGCGTCTGCGCTGGCAGCGGCTACGGCTGGCGATTTCGAGGCGTTTCTGACGGCGTGGTCGGGCCGGGTCGATCCGGACGGCAATCTATATCAGTTCCTGCACACTGGCGGGGCGCTGAACGACGGCAAATACAGCAATCAGAAGGTCGATCAGGACCTCGAGGCAGCAAGGCGCGTCGCCGACGTCGCGAAGCGGCGGGACCTCTACGCGCAGATGTATCAGCAGGAAACCAAGGATCTGCCGATCATGTATCTCTGGTATCAGAAGCTGATCGTCGGCATGCGGGACAAGGTGCAGGGCTATACCCAAGTGCCGGACGGCATCGTGAGGCTGCAAGGCGTCAGCCTGCGCCCCTAGGATGCGTGGCCATCTCGGCACGCGGGTCCTGCAGGTCATCCCGACGATCCTGCTGGTGAGCATCCTTGTGTTCGCGCTGCAGCAGCTCATGCCGGGCGACCCGGCGTCTGTGCTGGCCGGCGAGTATCGGGGCGACCCGGCCATCATGGCGCAGATCCGGGCCGAGCTGTGGCTCGATCGCCCGCTGCCGATCCAATACCTGCACTGGATCGGCGGCGTGATGCACGGCGACCTCGGGCATTCGTGGCGGATCCGCGAGCCGGTGTTGACGCTGATCCTGCAGAAGCTGCCGGTCACCTTGCAGCTTGCGTCGATGGCGTTCGCCGTGGCGCTGTGCATCGGCGTGCCGGCGGGCGTGCTGGCGGCGGTCTACCGCAACACGGTGTGGGATTACGTGGTCAACCTGGTGGGACTGGCCGGGCTGAGCACGCCGAACTTCTGGTTGGGGATCATGCTGATCCTGCTGGTCTCCGTGCAACTCGGGTGGTTGCCGCCGTCTGGCTATGTTCCGCTCACGGAGGATTGGCGACAGTCGCTGGCCACGACGATCATGCCGGCTTTCGTGCTCGGCAACGCGATCGCGGCCGTGCTGATGCGCCACACGCGGAGCGCGATGCTGACCGTGCTGGACCAGGATTACATCCGGACCGCGCGTGCCAAGGGGCTCAGCGAGATGATCGTGGTGGTGCGGCACGCGTTCCGCAACGCGCTCGTCCCGGTCGTGACGCTTGGGGCGCTCGAGTTCGGGACGCTGCTGTCGGGGGCGGTTTTGACCGAGCAGGTGTTCAGTATCCCGGGCTTCGGCAAGCTGGTGGTCGATGCCGTGTTCAACCGCGACTATCCGGTCGTGCAAGGGGTCGTGCTGGTGACGTCGTGCCTGTTCATCCTGCTCAACCTGCTGGCGGACGTGCTCTACGTGCTGATCAACCCGCGGCTGCGCTCGGCATGACGGCAAGCAGCCCGATTTGGATCGCCGTGCGGCGGTTTCGCGGCCGGCCGGCCGCGGTGGCCGGGCTGGTGGTGATCGTGGTGTTCATCCTGCTCGCCGCCCTGGCGCCGCTGGTCGCGCAGTACGACCCGGACAAGACCAGCTGGACGCTGATCCGCAAAGCGCCATCGCTCGCGCATTGGATGGGGACGGACGAGAACGGGCGGGACGTGTTCGCCCGTGTGGTGTTCGGTGCGCGGGCGTCGCTGCTGGCGGGCGTCATCTCGGTGTTGATCGCGGCGGGCATCGGCGTGCCGCTCGGGCTGCTGTCGGGCTTCGCGGGCGGGGTGACGGACGCGGTGATCGGCCGGGTCGTGGATGCGATGCTGTCCTGCCCGTTCCTGATCCTGGCGATCGCGCTCGCCGCGTTTCTGGGGCCGGCGCTGACCAATGCGATGATCGCCATCGGCGTGAGTGCGGCGCCCATCTTCGTGCGGGTGGCGCGCGGGGCGACGATGGATGCGGCGACCAACGAGTATGTCGAGGCGGCGCGGGCGTTGGGCAACCCGCCGTGGCGGGTGGCGATGCGGCACGTGCTGCCGAACATCGTGCCGCCGGTGCTGGTGCAGGCGACGCTGGCGATCGCGGCCGCGATCATCGCGGAGGCGAGCCTTTCCTTTCTCGGTTTGGGCCAGCAGCCGCCGGCACCGAGTTGGGGTAGCATGCTGAACTCGGCGCAGCGCTTCCTGACGCAGGCACCGTGGCTGGCGATCTTCCCCGGGCTCGCGATCTTCCTCGCCGTGCTCTCCTTCAACTTGATTGGTGACGGGCTGCGCGACGCGCTGGACCCGCGGAGGCGTTGATGCGCGTTGGCGTTCTGGACGATTGGCAAAACGTGGCGCGGCAAAGTGCGGACTGGTCCGCGCTGGAGGCGGTGGCTGAGGTGACCGTCTTTCCGGGTGCTTTTGCCGGCGAGGACGATGCTGCAACGGAATTGGCTGATTTCGACATCTTGCTGCTGATGCGCGAGCGAACGCCGTTTCCGGCGAGCCTGATCGCACGGCTGCCGAAGCTGCGCATGATCGCCCTGACCGGCGCGCGCTCACCCTCGCTCGACACCGCCGCTTGTACGAAGGCGGGGATCGTCATCTCGACGACGGGCGGGACCGTCTCCAGCGTGGGGACGGCGGAGTTGACGCTGGGGCTCATGATCGCGGCGGCGCGGCGGATCGGGGCCGGCGACGCCGCGATCCGGGCCGGGCGGTTCCAGGAGGGCGTCGAGGTCGGGCCGGCGCTGGTGGGCAAGACGTTGGGGATCATCGGGCTCGGCAAGATCGGCAGCCGGATGTCGCGCTATGCGGCGGCGCTGGAGATGAAGGTGATCGCCTGGAGCCGCAGCCTGGACGAGGACAAGGCGCGGGAAGGGGGTGCGGTGTTGGCGGCGAGCAAGGAGGCGCTGCTGCGGGAGGCCGATGTGGTGACGCTGCACGTGCCGTTGTCGCCGGCGTCGCGCGGACTGATCGGGGCGGCGGAGATCGGCCAGATGAAGCAGGGCGCGCTACTGGTGAACACGTCGCGCGCCGGGCTGATCGACACGCCGGCGCTGATCGAGGCGCTGCACGCGGGCCGGATCACCGCGGCGCTGGATGTCTATGACCAGGAGCCGCTGGGCCCTGACAATCCGATCCGGACGGCGCCGAACACGGTGCTCGTGCCGCATCTCGGCTATGGCACCACCGACACGTTCCGTCAGTTCTACGGCGAAAGCATCGCCAACATCCTGGCTTTCATCAACGGCTCGCCGGTGCGCGTCATGAACCCGGAGGCGGTGAACAGGGCTTAACAGCAACTCCCGGAGGCGCGATGATGGCCGCATCAGCAAAGGGGAGGATACGATGCGCGCCTGGGCCGTCGTCGAGAACGGAAAAGATCTCCAAGAGATGGAGATGCCCACGCCCGAGCCCAAAGGCACCGAGGTGCTGCTCGAGGTAACCCATTGCGGGGTGTGTCACTCCGACTTGCACATCTGGGACGGCTATTACGATCTCGGTGGCGGCAAGCAGATGTCGCTCAAGGATCGTGGGGTGGTGCTGCCGCTGGCGATGGGGCACGAGATCGTGGGCCGGGTCGTGAAGCTTGGGCCGGAGGTCGAGGGCGTCTCGGTCGGCGACGTCCGCATCGTGTTTCCATGGCTCGGTTGCGGGCATTGTGACCGGTGCTTGGCCGAGGAAGACAATATGTGCCTCGTGTCGCGCGCGCTGGGCGTGTTCCAGAATGGCGGCTACGCGACCCACGTTCTGGCGCCGCACACGCGGCATCTGATCGACCCGGGCAGGCTCGACCCGGCGTTGGCCGCGACCTATGCGTGCTCAGGGGTGACGGTCTATTCAGCCATCAACAAGGTGATGCCGATGGCGCCGGACAAAGCGATCGTCGTCGTCGGCGCCGGCGGGTTGGGACTGGCGGCCATCGCCGTCCTGAAGGCGCTCGGTCACCATGCGATCGTGTCCGTCGATGTGAGCGAGGAAAAGCGGCAGGCGGCGCTGGAGGCTGGTGCGACGCAGGTGGTGGACGGCAGCGGCGAGGGCGTGGCCGAGCGGATCATGGCGGCGTGCGGCGGGCCGGCGGAGGCGGTGATAGACCTCGTCAATGGCACTAGCACGGCGGCCTTCGCGTTTGCGGCGCTCCGCAAGGGAGGCAAGCTCATCCAGGTGGGGCTGTTCGGCGGCGAGTTGACGCTGCCGCTGCCGGTCATGGCGATGCGGGGCCTCACGGTGCAAGGCAGCTACGTCGGTAACCCCAAGGAGCTGCGGGCGCTGGTAGCGCTGGCGCAGGACGGGAAATTGCAGCCGGTGCCGATCACGCAAGTGCCGCAATCGAGCGCCAACGATGCGCTCATGCGCCTTCGGGACGGCAAGGTGACAGGCCGGATGGTGCTCACCGCGGCCTAGAGTTGGCAGAGCAACTTAACCCGACCGAACCAAATCGGTTCGGTCGGATGTTGCTCTGGCAGGCTGAAACAGGGCTGGTTCCGCGCGTGGCGCTTCGATCTGAACGCGACCGTGTGCAACGTCAAAGGTCGGCAGCGCTCCCAGTGCCATTGTCCAGCTGGAGCCGGCGGACTACGGGCTCAGTGGTGACGCCGTAGACGATGATCGAGAGGAGCACGACAAGTCCGACCGCCGTTGTCACCCCGGCTGGAAGGTCACCGCCGCGGTATCTCAGGGTGTAGGTCAGGTAGTAGAGAGCGCCGAGGCCCCGGATCCCGAAGTAGGACAGCGCTGCGCGCGTGTTTCGCGCCAGCCCCGATCGTTGGAGTCCGAGCCAGGTTGCCACCGGGCGGATGACGAATAGGGTGACCAGAGCGAACAGGAACTCGGGGAGGGTCAGCGATCCCAGCAGTCCGTTGCCGACGGCGACTCCGAAGAGCACGACGACCATCACCATCACGAGTTGCTCCATCTCCGACAGGAAATGGTTGAGCTGGCGCGGGTATTCGACGTCATTCAAAGCATTGCGGATCGTGACCGCCAGCACGAACACCGCGATGAAGCCGTTGGCGCCGATCGCTTCGGCGATCCCATAGGTAAGGAGGCTCAGGCCGAGCGCCACGAAGCCGCTTTTCGTTGCGGACAAGCGTCGCTCTTTGGACAGGCGGCGATTGATCCAGACCAGGATGCGCCCCAAAGCAATGCCGCTGCCGACGCCGGCGACCAAAGCCCACAGCATCTCGCGCAGGAACCAGGTGCCGAGTTCGGCTGCCCCGAATTGCGGCCCTGCGGCGAGGCCGAGCGACAGCATCACGAAGGGAAAGACTAAGCCGTCATTCAGGCCGGCTTCGCCGGTCAGGTTAAAACGGGCATCGCTCTCGTCGTCCGATCCAGGCGGGCCGGCCTGTACCGCGTTCGCCAATACCGGGTCCGTCGGCGCGAGAATGGCCCCGACCAGCAGTGCGTCGGCCAGGGACAGTTGGAGCAGCCATTTTCCAAGGGCCACCAAGGCGACGATCGACAGCGGCATCACGATGGCCAGGAGCCGCCAGATCCCTCCCCATCGCGCCGCAGAGAAAGGTCGGTCGAGCCGCAGGCCGGCACCCATCACCGACACAACGAGCGCCAGGGCGGTGACGTGCTCAACCCAGGTGCTGTGCTGCACGATCGGATGTTCGGCCCGGACCGCCCCGGCGAGAACGACGCCGAGTGCGAGAGCAACCATCGGCAAGGAGACGGGTATGCTTTTCAGGAACAGCGGCGACCACGCCGCGCCGATGACGAAGAGACCGATCCCGGCGTAAATTTCTGCTTCGGTGATCGGACAGCTCCTTCCCGCCTGGCGAGCCCTTTGCGACAGCGTCAGGTGCGTCGGCCGGGTCGCCATTTCGCTGGATAAGCGATGCGTGAGGACGATGGTTCCGGCGCGGCACACTCGAGTGAAAGGCGTCTGGTGCCGATTGGCTAGGGTGAGCCTAGTTCCGCGGCAGCCCTTCTACAGGTGACGGACGACCCCGCTCGCAAAGCTTTCCCGGCCTGCATGCGGGGTCGCCGGCTCTCCGCCGCTCATCGCGCGCTTGGGGGCGGTGGTGCGGAGCAGGCCCGCAACGAAGGTGCGACCCCAGCCGACGGCGGAGCTGTCCTTGATCGCGCCCCAGCTCTGCTGCCAACGGTCCTGCCGCTCTGCGAGGTCCATGGTCAACGCTTGCTCGAGCGAGTCGGCGAGTTCGTCGGCGTCGTAGGGGTTGACCAGCAGCGCCGAGGTGAGTTGTTCCGCCGCGCCGGCGAAGCGGGATAGGATCAGCACGCCGGGGTTTTCCGGATTCTGGGCGGCGATGTATTCCTTGGCGACGAGGTTCATGCCGTCGCGCAGAGGCGTCACCAGCCCGACCCGGGCCTCGCGCATGTAGCCGGCGATCGTGTCGCGCGGAACAGCGCGGGCGATGAGGCGGAGCGGGGTCCAGTCTGGCTCGGCGTAGCCGCTGTTGATGTTGCCGGCTTCCTGCTCCATCGCCTGGCGGAGGTCGCGGTAGGCGGCGACGTCCGTGCGGGATTCCGCGGCGATCTGCAGGAGCGTGACCCGGCGACGCCAATCCGGCGAGCGCTCGAGCAGCCTGCGGAACCCGGAGAAGCGCTGCATCAAGCCCTTGGTGGGATCGAGGCGGTCCACACCCAGCACGAGCGCCTGACCCGACAGGCTGCGGCGGAGCCGTTGGGCCGAGGCGCCTTCCCACGCATTGTGCGCGGTGTCGGCGAACTCCTGAGGCTCAATGCCGACTGGGAATGCGCCGATCCGGACACGGCGACCTGCCACCAGCACGAAGCTGCCGCCGGCTGGTTCGGCTCCGGCGAGGCGCACGGCCGCGTCGGCAAAATTGCGGGCGTCGTTCTCGGTTTGAAACCCGATCAGATCGGCCGCCAGGAGGTCGCGCACGAGGTTAGTCGCTTCGGGAACCTTGGCGAGCAGGTCGGGCCCGGGGAAGGGGATGTGGAGGAAGAAACCGATCGGGCCGGTAGCGCCGCGCGAGCGCAGCCCGGCGGGCAGGGCGCAAAGATGATAATCGTGCACCCAGATCATGTCGCCCTCGCGCAGGAGGGGCGTCAGCTTGTCGGCGAACCGGTCGTTGACTTCCCGATAGACCTGCGCGTTGCGGCGGTCGTAGGTCATGAGTTCGGGCATCGAATGGAGCAGCGGCCACAGGGTCGCGTTGGAGAACTCGTTGTAGAAGCCGTCGTGTTCCTCGGCGGTGAGATCGGTGGTGGCGTAGCGGACGGCCCCGTCCTCGATCATACGCAACGAGGTGGAGTCGGAGATCTTGCCGCTCCAGCCGAACCAGAGGCCGCCGCGTTGCTGCATCAGCGATTGCAGCGCAACGGCCAGTCCACCTACTTGGGCGCCGGCCGCACTGGGTGCCGGGACCCGGTTGCTGACCACCACCAGACGATTGCCGGGCCGGTTCATCGGACCTCCAAAAGCGCAACCGGCAGGCGCGAGAGGATGGGTTGAACGTCCAAAAGCGGAGTCACGGAGGCATCCGGCGCGCTGCTCAACCGATCAACGAGCGAGCGTCCGATGAAGTTTCGCGGCATCTGCAACCGTGTCTCGCGCCAGTGGGATGGCTGCACGAGGGGCGTCGTGCCCTCCAGTCCCACGCTGGCAGGCAACCGGGTCGTTACCACGACCGCAGCCTGTCCTTCATAGGTGCGGACGAAGGCCAAAATATGTTGCGCCGCGGGACCATCGACGGCGAGCGGCGTGTAGTTTCCGGTTGTGAACAGGCCGGGCGCCTGCTCGCGGAACGCCAGCGCGCGCGCAATCAGCGCCTGTTTGATCCGGCCGTCGCGCCAATCGGCCAACAACGCGCTGGGCTCGGCCGCTTCGGCGAGGGCGCGTTCGCGGGCGGGGAAATCGACGGGGCGCCGGTTATCGGGGTCGACGAGGGAGAAATCCCAGAATTCCGTGCCCTGGTAGAGATCGCAGATGCCGGGGCTGGTCAGCCGGAGGGTCGCCTGCGTAAGGCTGTTAATCGCGCCGGGGAGGGCCAAGCGGTCGGCGAAGGCAGCAAGTTCGCCGACGAGCGGGCGAGCCGGGTCGAGGCAGGCAGTGAGGAAGCTACGGCACGCTGTCTCGTATTCCGCGTTCGGCACTGCCCAACCGGAGCGGCGCTTGCCTTCGCGAAGCGCTTTCTCCATCCACGCGTAAACGCGGTCGCCGAAGGCTTCCAGCCCGCTGCGGTCGTCGGCGGCCAAATCGGGCGGCCAGGCGGCGAGGAGCGTCTGGTAGACCATG
Source organism: Acetobacteraceae bacterium (assembly GCA_032249615.1). Classification (GTDB taxonomy): domain Bacteria; phylum Pseudomonadota; class Alphaproteobacteria; order Acetobacterales; family Acetobacteraceae; genus JAVVHH01. The sequence goes on along the minus strand of JAVVHH010000053.1, from coordinate 6,063 downwards.
ATCTCGTCGGCGGCATCGGGGGCCGGGCCATCGATGTCGCGTTTGATAGGCGCGTTCAGCCGCGTCCAGCGTTGCAGCGCGTTCTGCCACTCGGTCGGCAGTTCGCTCAGTACGGCGAGGCGGATGCGGGTGTCTTCGCCGCGCTTGTGGTCGTGCGTCGCGGTCGCGAGCAGCGCCCGCGGGAAGTTTTTCTGCCGCTGCTGGTTACCGATATGGAAGGCGCTGGGAGAGATCGCGAACTGGTCCGGCTCGCTGCCGACCTCGTTGCGGGAGAGCAGGCGGCCGTAGCGGTAGAAGGCCGTGTCTTCGACCGATTTGGCAGCGGTGGGTGCGCTGAGCTGCTGGAATTTCACCATGGCGCGCTTCCACTCCGCGCGTGCGGTGCCTGCTGGCACTTGCCGCAGGCCTTTGCCGGAGACCCAGTTCCCGATCAGCTCCAGCAGGGGGAGGTCGGCGGTGCGCACGGTCCGGCGGGCGCCAGCCATGGCGCGGTCGAGTTGCTGCTGGTCCGCGTCCGACAGACCGCCGGCGCGGGCGTAGATGCGATAGGTGTGGAACTGGGCGAGCAGCTCGATCAGCACGGTGCGGATCGCGGTCAGCGTGTAGTCGCGGGTGGTGAGGTCGCGGCGGGCGACGCGGTGGAGGGCTGTCGCGGTGTTGAACAGCTCGCTGCTGAGGCTTTCCCGCAGAATTTGGCGGCGGGCGGGCTCGGCCTCGAGTTGGAAATCGCCGGGGCGACCGGTCATGGCGGTCCAGAGTTCGGTGAGCGGCGCTTCGCCGCGGCCATCGTGCAGGACTGCGGCAACGTCGCTCATGAAGTCGTAGCCGGTGGTGCCGTCGGTGAGCCAATCGGCCGGGACGCGCTCGTTGCGCGCCAGGATCTTCTCGATCCAGATGATCGCGCGGGGCTCGCGGAGCCCTTCCCGCCGCTCCGGCTGGAGGGTATCGAGGCGGCGGCGCAGCTTGCGGCAGTATTCGCGCGGGTAGGCGAGCCCGTCGACGTGGTCGATGCGGACGCCGTCGATCAAGCCTTCCCGGTAGAGGCGCAGAATCGTCCGATGGGTCGCCTCGAACACTTCCGGAACTTCCTGGCGCACGCCGGCGAGGCCGTTTACGTCAAAGAAGCGGCGCCAGTTGATCTCGTCAGTGGCGGCCCGCCACCAGGCGAGGCGGTAGCTCTGGCGCTCGAGCAACCGGTGCAGCCGCTCCTGGCCCTGAGGTGCTTGCGCTGAGTATTCCCGCAATGCTTCCGCGATGGGCTTGGCGTAGGCCGGCTGCAGCAGCTCCTCGCGGGCCTCCTTCGCCGCTTGGCGCACGGCGGCGCGGCCGCCCGGACCAAGCTCGGCGAAAGCGCGTGCCGGCGCTTCGAGCGGGCCGCCGACGGTGAGTAGAACGGCCGCGTAGTCGCGCGGCGCGATCGGGAAACGATGCTCGCCATAGGCGACGAAGAGGCGGCCATCGGTATCGTCGAAGCGCAGCTTGATGTCGCCGTTGCCGAGGCATTCGCCATAGGGGCTGCCGAGGAAGGGCGCCAGCATGCGGCCGCGCAGCGTCGGGTCCGGCGGGTCCCAGTCGATGTCGAAATACTCGGCGTAGGGGCTGGCGCGGCCCCATTCCAGCACGTCGAGCCACCAGGCGTTGTCGTCGCCGCCGACACCCATGTGGTTCGGCACGATGTCGAGGATGAGCCCCATCCCGTGCGCCCGGAGCTCGTCCACCATGCGGCGGAGCGCCTCTTCGCCGCCCAACTCCGGGTTGATCTGGTTGTGGTCGACGATGTCGTAGCCGTGCGTCGACCCGGCCCGTGCCTTCAGCAGCGGCGAGGCATAGAGATGGCTAATGCCGAGCCGGTCGAAATACGGGATCAACCGGGTCGCGTGGTCGATCGTGAAGTCTTTGTGGAATTGCAGGCGTGCCGTTGCCGAGAGGGCCTTCATGCGCGGCGTGCCTCGCCTACGGCCGCAAGCCGGGCAGCCACGGCGGGCGCCTCGAGCAGCTGGCTTGTGTCGGTGGGAAGACGGCGCTGCCAGTTGGGGTGCTGATCCGACATGGTGCCCGGGAGGTTCGGCTGCTCTTCCAAGCCGAGCGCATCCTCTATCGGCAGCAGCATGAGGTCGCAGGCGGCCCCTGCCACATAGCGGGTCGCGGCATCGACGAAGGCGGCGGGTTCCTCGTCGGGCGGGGGAGGGCCCTGCACCGTGCCGCTGGCCTGCATGGCTTCCCAGAGCATGAAACGGTCACGGAACCGGTCGTGGCCGTCTTCGGCCTCCTGCTCGGGCCCGCCGGACAAGTTCAACTTCGCTCGCCACTCCAGGTCGCGCCCGCGCCACCAGCCCGCCAGTGTGGGAAGGTCGTGCGTGCTGGTCATGGCCGCCGCCGCCGGGCTCCAGCCCCGCGGCTGCCAGAAGCTGCGCAGGTCGCGTTCGAACCAGAGCACGCGCATGCCGAGCACGCCCGAGAGCGCCATCTCGTCCTGGAAGCCCGGCGGGATGGTCCCGAGGTCTTCGCCGACGACGATGGCGCGATGGCGCGCGGATTCGAGGGCGATCAGGCGCATGAGGTCGCTCTGCGGAAACGCGAGATAGGCGCCGTGTTTCGACTCGCAGCCTTCCGGTATGACCCAGAGGCGGCGCAGGCCGAGCGCGTGGTCGATGCGGACGCCCCCCGCGTGACGCATCGCGGCGCGAAGCATCTCCAGGAACGCGCTGTAGCCGTGCTGGCGGAGGCCGGTGGGTGAGAAGGCGGCGAGGCCCCAATTCTGGCCGCGGCCGTTGAGCAGGTCAGGCGGTGCGCCGATGTTGACGGAGCCGAGGATCTGATCCTGCCGCGCCCAGCCATGGCTGCCCCCGGAATCGGCACCGACGGCGAGGTCGGCGATCAGGCCGATCGACATACCGGCATCGCGCGCGGCTTGCTGCGCGCCGCGCAGGCCCTCGTCGGCCCGCCATTGCATGAAGGCATGGAACGTCACTTCATTGGCATGTTCGCGAGCGAAGGCCGCGACGTCGGGATTGCCGGGATGGCGCAAGCCCTCTGGCCAGGTCCGCCAATGCCAGCGTCCATGCTGGCCGAATTGGACCGCGTGAAGCGCCTCGAAGCGGGCGTGCGTCTCCGTCGCATCGCCGGCGCCGGCGCGAAAAGCGGCGAGGGCGGATTGGCGATCGGCGGACAGGCTGTCGAACTCGGCCCGCAGGGCGGCAAGGCGGCGCCGGGAGACGGTACTCCAATCCACTAGATCGGCCCGCTCGAGCGCGTCGTTTTCGGGTCCTGGCGCCATGTCGATCGCGGCGTGCAGCACGTTGAGGTTGATGCGGCTGGAGGGCGAGTAGGGGCTGAAGCGATCGGGGTCGGCCGAGAATTGTGCGTGCACCGGGCTGATCGCGACGCCGTCGGCGCCATGCCGCTTGGCGGGCGCCATGAGCTGGCGGAGTGCCTCAAAATCGCCGAGGCCACCATCGCCTTTCCGGCGCAGGCCGTAGAGTTGAACCGTGAACGCCCAGGGGCGGGCCGTCTCAGGAATCGTTTGTCCCTGCTCGGGCGCAACGGCGAGGGTCACACGATGGCCAGCCGTCTCGAGCAGGTGATAGCCGATGATCTCGACCGCGGGCAGCGTCGCTCCGCCGGTCGAGGCTTCGAGCGTGCCGCTGCGGCGGGTGCCGTCCTCCAGGGTGAGCTCGAACGGTCCGGGCTCGATGGGGAGGCGGGTGGGCGTGTTGAGCGTCGCCGTAATGAGCGGCGGCAGGGATGCTCGCCCGTCGGCCAGTTGAGCGCGACTCTGCGCGACATCGGTCTCGCTCTCGGCGGGGAAGCCCAGGGCCGTGAGGATGGCCCGGAGCGAGTCTTCGCTGACCTCCTGCCACTCGTGCCGGTAGTTCTGCCAGCGGGGCGCGACTCCAACGGCTTCGGCCAACGTCCGCAGTGCACTCATGCCGCCCACTGCGCCACGAAACTGTTCGGCCCTAACGCATGGGGCGCGGCGTCGCCCTCGCTGAACAGGATCTCACCGTTGCCCAGCTTGGGATCGACTTCCGTGTCGCCCAGGTTGATCGCGACCGACAGGCGGCGGCCATCGCCCATCGCCCAGTTTGCGCGGACACCGCCCTGGCCGAGGATTTCGGCGCCCTCGCTGCGGCAGCCCGGGATGCCCGGCACGATCTCCGCGTGGCGAAGCGCTATGACGCGGCGCATCCAGTCAAAACGGGCGGGATCGGTGCGCTCGGGGGCGGAGGCGACGTAGCTGCTCGGTGCATTCGGATCGGGGATGCGGGCGCGCTTGGCTTCGTCCTGGAACCCCGAGAAGCCGCTGAATTCGCTGCGTCGCCCCTCGCGCACGGCGTCGGCGAGCTCGTCGTGGTGGTCGGTGAAGAACAGGAACGGCGTCGTGCTGGCGAATTCCTCTCCCATGAACAGCATGGGGATGAACGGCGCGAGCAGCAGCAGAGCGGTCGCGGCGCGCACGGCCTCGGGGGAGGCGAGCACGCTGAGGCGCTCGCCCATCGCGCGATTGCCGGTTTGATCGTGGTTCTGCAGGCACATGACGAAAGCGGTGGTGGGCAGTTCGGCGCTCGGCTCGCCACGGCCCGAGGTGCTGCCGGGCGGCACCTCGCCCTGATAGGCAAAGCCCTCGGTGAGCACGCGGCGGAGCTTCTCGGTCGCATCCTGGAAGGCGCCGTAGTAGCCCTCCTGTTCGCCGGTCAATAATACGTGCAGGCAGTGGTGGAAGTCGTCGGCCCATTGGGCATCGAATTGCGGCGGACCGCCAAGCAGCGGCACGCGGTTGCGCTCGTTTTCGACCACGAGGCCGATATGCCGGCCCGGCTCAACCTGTCCACGAGCGAGGCGGGCGAGATCGAACAGGAAATCCTCCTCCGAAATCGCATGAACCGCGTCGAAACGAATGCCATCGAAGCGGTATTCCTGCAACCAGAACATTGTATTCTGGATGAAGAAGTTGCGGACTTCCGGGCGGCGGAAGTCGATGGCCGCGCCCCAGGGGGTGTGGAGATCGTCGCGGAAAAAGGACCGCGCGAAGACATGGATGTAGGCCCCGTCCGGGCCGAAATGATTGTAGACGACGTCCAAAAACACCGCGATGCCGAGGCCATGCGCCGTGTCGATGAGCGATTTCAGCTCCTCCGGCGTGCCATAGGCGCGGTCGGGTGCGAATGGCAGCACGCCGTCGTAGCCCCAGTTGTGCCGGCCCGGGAAGTCGCTGATCGGCATCAGCTCGACGGCGGTGACGCCGAGTCTATGCAGCTCCGGCAGCCGGTCCTGCACGCCGCGGAAACCACCCTCGAGGCCGGGATGCAGTTCATACACCACGCATTCGTGCCAGGGCCTGCCGCGCCAATCCGCGTTCTTCCATTCGTAATCCGTCGGGTCGACGACGACGGAGGGATCGTGGACGTCGGTGTCTTGCATGCGGGATGCCGGGTCGGGGAAGTGCAGCCCGTCTGGCATCACGAACTGGTAGCGGGTGCCGGGACCGGCTGGCACGGTCAGGCTGTGCCAGCCGCCGGGCTCCGGCGCCATGGTGCGCCGGGTGCCGTCGATCGCCAGATCGAGCGAGGGCGCCGAGGGTGCCCAGATCCGGAAGCGTGTGGTGCCGTCGCCCAACACGGTCGCGCCGAACGGGAGGTCGTGCTTGTAGTTCATGTGGCTTTCAGTCGGTTAGGCAGGCAGCAGGACGAGCGTGGCCAGCGGAGGGAGGGTGAGCGACAGCGAGGCGGGGTAGCCTTGGATCGGGTGCTCGTCCGCCCAGACCGCGCCGCCATTGCCGGTGTTGGATCCGCCGTAGAGCGCCGCGTCGCTGTTGAGCCGCTCGACCCAGCGCCCGCCGTGCGGCACGCCCAGGCGATACGCGTGCCGCGGCACTGGCGTCAGATTGCAGATCACGAGAGCGGGTGGCGCGCCAGCGATGGATTGGCGGAGATAGGCGAAAACCGAGTTCTCCGTGTCTTCCATCACGACCCAACGGAAACCCGCAGGATCGCAATCGCCGTCGTGCAAGGCAGGAACCTCGCGGTAGAGGGCGTTGAGATCGCGGATCAGGGCTTGCATTCC
>JAVVHH010000052.1:0-24298 GCA_032249615.1 Acetobacteraceae bacterium | reverse complement strand
GCAACTAACAGGCTCGTTGCAACCGCCGCTCCCATGACACTGCGCGCCTCAGCCGCTAGCAACAGGAGGATCATACAGAGCAGATAAGTGCTCTCGGAATATGGAATAAAGAAGTAGAGGCTGAACGGGTAGACAGCTAACAACAAAAGCCAGGGCCCACTGCGCGATGCCGAACTGCGAGTAAGCGCGCGGTATCGGCATGAGAGAATGGCAAACGCTCCGAAGCAGACAGCCGCGGTTACCGTGCCGCTCCAGAAAGGACCGAGACCAGCTACGGTCATGACGCCCCGGGCCAGCATCGGAAATAGCGGGAAGAACGCCCAGTTCGCGAGATCGCGAGTCGGCTCCAGGGTCGGTTCCTGGTCGTACCCGTCTACGATGGTATGCGTGTACCACACGCAATCCCACCGGCACAGACCCTGCTCAGCGCCGCCGTATCGCTGCGCGAGAGCAACGTAGATGAGGAGCTTAACGACGATTAGCCCCGCAACAATTGCAGCGATGCTAAAGAACTTTGAAGTGCCTGAGCCTGCCAGCAAAATCGGGCGAGAACTCACAATCCGGAACTCATGGGCCTTGCTTCTGCCGCACGTTGGCCGGAACCGGATAGTCGCTCGCGGGAACGATGAGAACTCATTGATCAGGTCTCAGCCAATATTCATGTTGCCCTGTAGTTACGCGTCCCGCAATCTCGAACGGCAACTCCACATTCAAGTTCTTCCTTACGCGGTGGGTTGATACTCCAAATTCGACGTTCTGAGAACCCTTGCGGAACGAGGAGTCCTGACGAGGTCTGGAGGCTAGGAGCTCAAACCTGATTGCCGCACCCGAGCTCTAAACTCGGCAACGACTTCGCCAGCCCTCGTTTCGGGCCCCGCGCCGTCATGGTCGCGAGGATCCCGGCACCGAATGGGATCAGCTCCGCCACGCTTTCGCCAACGGCCGCCTTCGCCATCTCGAACGCCATCATGGCGGCGCAGTGCGTCGACCACGACGCGCAACGCATCGGCCTCCATGCGTTGACACCACAGCGGCATCCAGCCGCGACGACCCAGGACCGCAGGAGAGCACATGCCGTTCGAAACCTCGCACGAGGGAGACGAGGCTGCGACGGCACAGCCGCGGCCCGGCCCGGCCGCGATCCCCGACCACCTGCCCGGCCTGACCCCGCTCCGGGGCGTGGCCGCGCTCTGGGTGGTGATCTACCATTATGCCTACTGGTATTTCCCCAACCTGCATCCGGAACGGGTCACCCACCTCGTCGGGAGCGGCTATCTCGCGGTGGACCTGTTCTTCATTCTCAGCGGCTTCGTGTTGGCTCATGTCTACCGGCGCCCGTTCCGCGAGGCCCCGGGCTGGCGCGGCTACTTCAACTTCCTCCAGGCCCGCGTCGCACGGCTGTATCCGTTGCATGCGACGGTCCTGCTGGCCATGCTGGCCGTCGCCCTCGTCGCCAACGCCATCGCAGACGGCCCTACCCGGGCCTTCACTTCCATCCCGCTGGAGGGCGCGCGCTCGCTGACGGCGTTCTTCGCCAACCTGTTCATGCTTCAGGGATTACGGGCGAGCTTGCTCAGCTGGAACTATCCAGCCTGGTCCATCAGCACCGAATTCACTGCCTATCTGGCATTGCCGCTGCTGCTCCTGCTCGTGCTACGCGGCCCGGCCTGGCTGCGCCTCGCGCTGGGCCTGCTCGTGGCCGGCGGGATGATCGCTCTCGCCTCCCTGCACGGGGACGACTTCGACATCTGGAACGGACCGCTCACGTTGCTGCGGGTGTTCCCGGAATTCCTCGGCGGGATCCTGCTCTATCGCGCGTACCGGCACCCTGCGGTCCGGGTCGCGTTCCGGTCCGACGCGGTGTTCGCGCTCGTGCTCGTCCCGATCCTGCTGGGGCTGCATTTCGGCGCCCCCGACGTGGCCGTGGCTGCGATGTTCTTCCCGCTGCTGCTCGCCGCGGTCAGCAACGAGGGCCGGGGCGCGCGTCTGCTCGCGCTGCCTCCGTTGCTCTTGCTCGGCGAGTTGTCCTACGCGCTCTATCTGGTTCACGGCGGGGTTCAGTATGCGGCGACGCGCAGCCTGGGCCTGCTTGGCTTGAGCGACCGCAGCCAACTCACCGGTGGCCAATCGTTCCTGCTCTGCGCGCTGATGGTCGGCACCAGTCTGCTGCTCGCCGCCCTGGCGCATCGGACGGTGGAGGTGCCCGGCCGCCGCCTGTTCCGGCGCCCGCTCGGCCCCTGAAACTTGCCGAGCCGCCTTGCGTCTTTCTTCCAGACGGAGGTGAGCAATGGATAACGAGGACAACGGCGTCGCCGGGCGGATTGCCGACGGCGTCAAGGGCGATATGGGCGATGTCGCGGCGGAGACGGCCCGCAAGGTCGTCGAGGCGAACCAGGACGAGCTGAGCAAAGTCGCCGCCGCCGCTGCGCGGACCGCGGTCGAGGCCAATGTAGACCTGGCCGCGTCCAAGGTCGAGGAGCGTTACGGGGCGGTGCTCGAACCGGCGGCAGGGGCGGCGGAATGGGTGACCGGATCGGTTCGCGCACGGCCGATCGGCGCCCTCCTCGTCGCCGCCGGAATCGGCTGCGCGCTGGGGCTCCTGCACCGGGACTGAACAACGGCGCCGGGCTGCTGGCCCGGCGCCGTTACCGTCAGTTCAGCCGCACTTCGACCAGCCGCAGTGCAGGCAGCTCAAGCATCCGGCCTCGCGGACCAGCCCTGGCTGGCTACATTTCGGGCAGAGCTGACCGAGTGACGCCGTCGGCGCCGCCCCGCTCACCGCCTTGGCCGAGCCCACGAACTCGGCCGGCTGCAGGAACCCGGTCTCGCGCATGTGCCGCTCAAGCACCTCGCCGATCGCCGCGACCAGCGAGGGCACGTAACGGCCCGCGCTCCACTGCCCGCCCCTCGGGTCGAATACCTGCTTCAGTTCCTCGGCCACGAACGCCACCTCGCCGCCCCGCCGGAACACCGCCGAGATCATCCGCGTCAGCGCCACGACCCAGGCATAGTGCTCGAGGTTCTTCGAGTTCACGAACACCTCGAACGGCCGCCGCACGCCATCCAGCTCGATGTCGTTCACGGTCACGTACATGGCGTGCTCGCTATCGGGCCAGCGCAGCTTGTAGGTCGCCCCGATCACCTTGTCCGGCCGCAGCATCAGCTCCGGATCGAAGCGCGACACCGCAGGTTCTGCGACCGGCGCCGGCGCCGTCTCGGCCGGCTTAACCTCCAGCACCGACCCGGTGATGTCGTTCGGCCGATAGGTCGTGCAGCCCTTGCAGCCGCTCTTGTAGGCGTCGAGGTAGACCGCCTGGAACGATTCGAAGCTGATATCGGCCGGCACGTTGACCGTCTTGCTGATCGCGCTGTCGACATGCTTCTGCACCGCCGCCTGCATCCGCACATGCTCGGCCGGCGTCAGATCCTGCGCCGTGACGAAGTAGTCCGGCAGCGGAGCGTCGTCACCGTAGATCGCCCGGAAGCGCCGCAGCGCGTGGTCCGAGACCTCCTCCTCCACCCGCGTCCCATCCGGCTGCAGCACCTTGCGCGTATAAGCCAGCGCGAACACCGGCTCGATCCCCGAGGACACGTTGTCCGCCACCAGCGAGATCGTGCCCGTCGGCGCCACCGACGTCAGCAGCGCGTTGCGGATGCCATGCTTGCGGATCGCGGCCCGCACCTCCGGCTCCAACGCTTTGACCGTCTCGCCCGCGAGATACGGCTCCTCGTCATACAGCGGGAACGCGCCCTTCTCCGCCGCCAGCCCGGCCGACGTCAGATAGGCCGCGCGCTCGATCTGTCGCGCCCACTCCGTCGCCTGATCCGCCGCCTCGGTCGTTCCGTAGCGCAGCCCGACCATCATCAGCGCGTCCGCCAACCCGGTCATCCCCAACCCGATCCGCCGCTTGGCCTCCGCCTCGCGCCGCTGCTCTTCCAGCGGGAAACCCGAGACATCGATGGTGTTGTCCATCATCCGGATGGCGGTCCCGACCAGCTCGGCCAGCTCCGCGTCATCGATGCGAGCCCGCGCGGTGAACGGCTCGCGCACCAGCTTGGCCAGGTTGATCGACCCGAGTAGGCAGGCGCCGTACGCCGGCAACGGCTGCTCGCCGCACGGGTTGGTCGAATGGATCTCCTCGCAATAGTGCAGATTGTTACGCGCGTTGATCCGGTCGATGAAGATGACGCCGGGCTCGGCATAGTCGTACGTCGCCTGCGTGATCGCGTCGAACAGCGCCTTGGCCCGGATCGTGCGGAACGTCCGCCCGCCGAACACCAGCGGCCACTCCGCGTCCGCCTCGACCGCTGCCATGAACGGATCGGTCGCCAGCACGGACAGGTTGAAGTTCCGCAACCGGCCCACCTGCCGCTTGGCGCTGATGAAATCCTCGATGTCCGGATGGTCGCAGCGCATCGTCGCCATCATCGCGCCCCGCCGCGCGCCGGCCGACATGATGGTCCGGCACATCGCGTCCCACACGTCCATGAACGACAGCGGCCCCGACGCGTCGGCCCCCACGCCCCGCACGGGCGCCCCCTTCGGCCGCAGCGTCGAGAAATCGTAGCCGATGCCGCCGCCCTGCTGCATCGTCAGCGCGGCCTCGCGCAGATGATTGAAGATGCTGCCGAGATCGTCGCCGATGTCACCCATGACGAAGCAGTTGAACAGCGTAACGCGCCGCTCGGTCCCCGCTCCCGACAGGATCCGCCCCGCCGGCAGGAAGCGGAACCCCTCCAACGCTTCGTAGAACCGCGGCTCCCAAACCGATGGTTCCGCCTCCGCCTCCGCCAGCGCCTTCGCGACCCGGCGCCAGCTATCCTCGATCTCCGAATCCAGCGGCACCCCGTCGTCGCGCTTGAACCGGTATTTGGCATCCCAGATCTGCCGTGAGATGGGCGAAATGGTCTCCGCGATCCCCGTATTGGGCCGGCTGATGTGCATGTCCATTCGTCTCGTCCTCAGTCCCCGCTCAACGGCGCTTCACGACAGGTGGAGTCTTAGCCCGCCAGAGACACAACATCTAGTGGGTCCCAGCTCCTGAAAAGCCGAAAACTTGGTGTGGGAGAGCGACTCGTGCGCCTCTGCCACACCCAAATCCTAAGAAAAGCTCTACGCCTGATTCAACTCGATCAGCCGCCGCCGAATCTCCCGGCCTCGCTCGATCTTGTCCTCGATATAGGACCCATCGCCCCAGCGAACCGCCCGCGCCATCGCCTGGGCGTCTTCCGTGAACCGCGCCAGCATCTCCAGCAGCGCCTCCCGGTTGTTCAGGAACACGTCGCGCCACATGATTGGGTCGCTCGCCGCGATCCGCGTGAAGTCGCGAAAGCCGGAGGCGGCGTATTTCAGCACCTCCTGCCGCGTCGCTTCCTCCCCCTCGCCTTCCTGCGCCAGATCGTCCGCCGTCCCGCAGATGGTGAACGCCAGCAGATGCGGCAGATGGCTCACGATCGCGACGACCCGGTCGTGGTGGCTGGGCGTCATCTCGTCGACCATGCTGCCGCACCGCCGCCACAGCTCCGCGATCCGTTCGACCGCGGCCGTGTCGGTCCCCGATTCCGGCGTCAGCAGCACCCAGCGCCCGGTGAACAGCGTCGAGAAGCCGGAATCCGGCCCCGAATACTCGGTACCCGCCATCGGATGGCCCGGCACGAAATGCACCCCCGCCGGCAGCAACGGCGCCACGTCCCGGATCACCGAGATCTTCGTGCTGCCCGTGTCCGTGACGATCGCGCCGGGCGAGAGACCGGGGGCCATCGCCGTCGTCACCGAAGCGAACGCCCCCACCGGCGTGGCCAGCATCACGCAGTCGGCGCCCCGCACCGCCTCGGCCACATCCGCCTCGACCCGGTCGGCGATGCCCAGCGCGGCAACCCGCTCCCGCACGTGCGGGCTCCGGTCGCTCGCCACCAACTCGCGGCACAGCGTGCGGTGCTCCATCGCGATCCGCGCGACCGAACTCCCGATCAGACCCATCCCGACGATGACAAGCCGCTGAAACAGCGGTTCAGGCATCGGCAGTTTCCGCCGCCTTCCCCATCGAGACCAGCACGTCCGCTATCTCAGCGCATTCCTCGTCCGTGCCCACCGTGATCCGCAGGCACTGCCCGAGCTTGTAGCTGCCCATCGGCCGCACGATCACGCCGCGCGCCTTTAGCGCAGCGAGCGCCGCATCGGCCCGCTCCTCCGATCCGAAATCCGCCAGCACGAAGTTGCAATGGCTCTCGCCCACCGCGATCCCCGCATCGCGCAGCCTCGCCGCCAGTTCGGCCCGCGCCCGCGTGTTGTGCGTCCGGCCCTTCTCCACCCAGCCCGGCTCGGTCAGCGCCCCAATCGCCGCGCGCTGCCCCAGCAGATTGACGTTGAACGGGCTGCGCACCCGGTTCAGCACGTCGATCACGGCCGGCGGCCCGTAGCACCACCCGACGCGCGCGCCCCCGAGACCGAAGATCTTGCTGAACGTGCGCAGCATGACCGTGTTGTCCCCGGCATCGACCATCCGCTCGCCCGGGTCGTATTCGGGGTCCTCGACATACTCCGCATAGGCGCTGTCCAGCGCGAGCAGCACATCCTCGGGCAGCCCCCGCCGCAACCGCTCGACCTCGCTCTGCGCCAGCAGCGTGCCCGTCGGATTGTTCGGGTTGGCGACGAACACCAGCCGCGTCGCCGGGGACACCCGCGCCAGCATCGCGTCCACGTCGACCGTGCGGTTCCGCTCGGGCGCCACGACGACGGTGCACCCGGCGACTTGGCCATAGATCCCGTACATGCTGAACGCGTATTGCGAGATCAGCAGTTCCGTCCCGGGGCCGCCATAGGAGTTGATGAGCAGCCCGATCAGCTCGTCCGACCCGGCGCCGCACACGATCCGCGCCGGATCGAGCCCGAACCGCTTGCCGATCGCCATCCGCAGATCCAGCGCGCCGCCATCGGGGTAGCGGAACCCCTCGGCCGCCGCCTCCTGCATCGCGGCCGCCGCGGCGGGCGGCGTCCCGAACGCGCCCTCGTTCGACGATAGCTTGATGACCCGGTTCTGCCCGGCCACCTTGCTCTCGCCGCCCACATAGGGCTGCACCGCGAGGATACCCGGCCGCGGATGAAGGCTCATTCACTCTCTCCTACCGGCACGGCATAGGCGCCGAGCACCACCGCCGAGCTTCCGACCAAACGCCGGTCCTCCGACGCCACGAATCCATCGATGTCCAACAGCCCGCCGGGATAGCGTGCCGCCACGCTCAACCCGGCTGCCTCCAGCTTCCCCGGCGCGGCCCCGGCGATCAGCGTACGGTCGTGCCCGCTCGGATCGGGCGCCGCGCCGCTCAGCACTAGCGCCTCCACGGCCCCCGCGCGCGCCCAGAACGGCAGCCGCGCCACCACATGGACGCGTGGCCATCGCTGCCCCTCGCCGACCAGCGCGACCCACCATCGCGCCTCCTCCGACGGGAACGGCAGCACCGCAAGCGCCGCCTCGCCGCGCCGGACGCGTTCGATGGCCGCCACCGGCTCGGTCGTCTCCACCCACGCCAAAGCGCCGAAATGTTCCCTCACCGCCGCCTCGAGCCCGGCATCGCCGGCAACGATCGTCATCGGGCTCTGCTGCGCCGAGCTCCCCGCCAGCATCTCGCGCCACACCCGCACCAGCGTCGCCGGCGCCAGCGCGCCGCCGTTGCGCGCCAGCAGGCGGCGGATGATCGACGCCTCGCGCCCCGGCCGTAGCGGCACCCGCCCCTTGGCCCCCAGCGCGCCCACCTGCGCCACCACCTCCGCCCGGCGCATCAGCAGGTCGTGCAGAGCGTCGTCGACCCGGTCCAGCTCCGCCCGCAACGCATCGAGCCGCCGCAGCCGTTCGGCGTCGACCGGGTCGGAGCCCGGCGTCACGGTCGAGACCGGCACCGCGCGAGAGGATACGCTGGACATGATCCCTCATTATACGACCGGTTCGGGTGAGAGATAGAGCGCCGCCGCGCCCCGTTGCCGTCGTGGAGCCCTGCCCTTATGTGCAATGAGCAATGGATGTCCCCGACCAAACGTGGGCCGGCGAGCAGGAACGCACGCACCAGGCCGTCACGTTCGCCGACGGGATGACGCTCGAATCGGGCGTCGTCCTGCCCGAACTGACGGTGGCCTATCGCGTGTATGGCCAGCTCAACGAGGCCCGCACCAATGCCGTGCTGGTCTGCCATGCCCTCACCGGGGATCAGTATGTGGCCGATCCGCACCCGCTGACCGGCAAGCCGGGCTGGTGGGAGCGCGTGGTCGGCCCCGGCCGCCCCGTCGATACCGATCGCTTCTTCGTCATCTGCGCCAACGTGCTCGGCGGCTGCATGGGCAGCACCGGCCCCCGCAGCGTGCGGCCCGGCGGCGGCGGCATCTGGGGAACCGAGTTCCCCACCATCACCATCAAGGACATGGTCCGCGCCCAACGCCGCCTCGTCGAGCATCTCGGCATCGCCCGGCTGTTCGCCGTCATCGGCGGCTCCATGGGCGGCATGCAGGCACTCGAATGGGCGGCCAGCTTCCCCGACCTCGTGTTCGCCTGCGTCCCGGTGGCGACCGCCGCCTTCCACTCAGCGCAGAACATCGCCTTCCATGAAGTCGGCCGTCAGGCGATCTTCGCCGATCCAGATTGGGATGGCGGCTCCTATTGGCGCTCCGGCAAGGTCCCGGCCCGCGGCCTCGCCGTCGCCCGCATGGCCGCCCACATCACTTACCTCAGCGAGCAAGCGCTCACCCGAAAGTTCGGCCGCCGCGTCCGCGCCGCCCCAGGCGGCGACGCCAAGGTTGACCCGGCCGCCATCTCCCTCTTCGGCGACATCTTCGAAGTCGAAAGCTACCTCCGCCACCAGGGCAGCACCTTCGTCAACCGCTTCGACGCCAACTCCTATCTGACCATCACCCGCGCGATGGATCTGTTCGACCTGGCCGACGATCACGGCGGCGACCTCGCCACCGCCTTCCGCGGCAGCAAGACGCGGTTTTGCCTCGTCTCCTTCGACAGCGACTGGCTGTTCCCGACCGCGCAGTCGCGGGCCATCGCCCGCGCGCTGAACGGCGCCGGCGCCAATGCCAGCTTCGTCGAGATCAAGAGCGACAAGGGGCACGACGCCTTCCTGCTCGACGAGCCCGATTTCTTCCGAACCCTGTCCGGCTTCCTCGCGGGCTGCGCCGAACATGCCGGGCTCTCGGGCTCGCGGATGGCAACCGGGTCGTGAAGCCGCCGCCGACGCCCGTCCAATACGTCGCCAAGAACATGCGTCTCGACCTCCAGCTCATGTCGGAGATGATCGAGCCCCACTCGCGCGTGCTCGATATCGGCAGTGGCGACGGCTCGCTGATTGAACACCTCTTCCGCACCCGCGGCTGCGACGCCCGCGGCATCGAGATCGACATGGCCGAGGTCACCCACGCGGTCGCCCACGGCCTGCCGGTGATGCAGGGCGATGCCGACACCGACCTGATCCATTACCCGGACAACCTGTTCGATTACGTGGTGCTCTCCCGCACGCTGCAGGCCGTCGAGCGCCCGCGTGAGGTGCTCCGGCAGATGCTCCGCATCGGGACCCGGGCCCTCGTCAGCTTTCCGAATTTCGGTCACTGGCGCGTTCGCTGGCAACTCGCCCGCGACGGCCGCATGCCGATGACCGCGACCTGGGACCGCCCCTGGTACGAAACGCCCAACATCCACCCCTGCACGATCCAGGATTTCTTCGACCTCTGTGCGCAGGAGGGTTACACCGTCGAACGCTGGCTCGCCGTCGACGATGGCGGCCGCCGCGCGCCATGGCGGCGGTTTCCGGCCTTGGCCAACCTCTTCGGCGAGCAGGCGCTGTTCTTGCTCCGCCGCCACGGGACTGCCCTGCGATGATGGTCGTTGGCAGCCTCGGCAGAATCCGGTAATTGAATGACCCGCCGGTCACACGCCATTCTCGACCTGAACCCTCTTGAGGAACAAAGCATGGACGGCGATGTACCCGATCCGAAGGGCTATGACGTTCATGTCGGGTACACGCCGACCCGCACCCCCCAACTCGAAGCCCGGCCCGCGCCCGACGGCGACGACGCCGAAGAGCCCGCGCCGAAGCCGCCGGTCCCGCGCTGGAAGAAGCTCCTCTTCTGGGGAATCGGCCTCGCTATCCTCGCGGCTTTGATCGTTGGCGGCGTGCTCTACTGGCTCGACGCGCGGCAATACGCCAGCACGGACGACTCCTACGTCGAAGCCTACATTTCCCAAATCTCGCCCCAGATCGACGGCCGCGTCGTCAAGCTGGCGATCGATGACTTCCAGCACGTCAAGCAGGGGCAGGTTCTCCTCCAGCTCGATCCGCGCGACTTCCAGGTCAAGCTCGACCAGGCCCGGGCCCAGCGCGCCCAAGGCGCCGCCCAGCTCGCCCAGGCGACCGCCGGCCTCGCCCAGCAACAGGCTGCCGTCGATCAGGCGCAGGCCAACGTGCGCATCGCCCAGGCCGACCAGGCGCAGGCCCAATCCGATTTGGCCCGCTATCGTTCGGTCGGCGCCCAGGCGGTCAGCCGCCAGCAGGTCGACACCGCGAGCGCCACCAACAAGTCCGGGTTGGCCAAGGTGGACGCCAGCCGCCAGGCCGTGCTCGCCGCAGAAGCCAATGTCGAGGCCCAAAAGGCGCAGATCGAGGCAGCCCGGGCGAGCTTGGCAGCCGCCGACGTCGCCGTCGCCAATGCCGAGCTGCAGCTCTCCTACACGACCATCACGGCGCCCCGCGACGGGCAGGCGGCCAAGCGCACCGTGAACCTCGGCGACTACGTCAAGGCCGGCCAGTCCTTGCTCGCCGTCGTGGGCGACGACCGTTGGATCCTCGCCAACTACAAGGAAACCCAGATGGCCGGGCTAAAAGTCGGCCAGCGTGTCACGATGAGCGTCGATGCCTGCCCGGATCACGAGCTGACCGGCCGCGTCGACAGCTTCCAGCCCGGCTCGGGCAGCGTCTTCAGCACCCTGCCGCCCGAGAACGCCACCGGCAACTTCGTCAAGGTCGTCCAGCGCATCCCCGTCAAGATCACCATCGCTGACGACGACGCGGTGCGCTGCCATCTCTCGCCCGGCATGTCCGTCGTGCCCAGCGTGAAGGTGAGATGAGCGCCACCCGGTGAGCCGCGCCGCTCTCCCCCGCTCCGCCGCCGGGCCGAACAGCCCCTGGCTGATCGCCGTAATCGTGTCCATCGCCACGTTCATGGAAGTGCTCGACACGACGATCGCCAACGTCTCGCTCCGCCACATCGCCGGCACCCTGGCCGCCAGCCAGGACGAGAGCACCTACATCATCAGCTCGTACCTCATCAGCAACGCGATCATCCTGCCGATCAGCGGCTGGCTGTCCAACGTCATCGGCCGCAAACGCTTCTACATGATCTGCGTGGCCATCTTCACGGTCGCCTCCGTCATGTGCGGCTTCTCCGACAGCCTCGGCATGATGCTGTTCTTCCGCGTTCTGCAGGGCGTCGGCGGCGGCGGCCTCGCGCCGACCGAGCAGAGCATCTTCGCCGACAGCTTCACCCCGCAGCAGCGCGCCCTCGCCTTCTCGCTCTACGGCTTTACCGTCGTGACCGCGCCCGCCGTCGGCCCGGTGCTGGGCGGCTGGCTCACCGACCACTACTCCTGGCACTGGGTGTTCCTGATCAACCTGCCCGTCGGCCTGATCTCGCTCACCCTCGTCTGGCTGTTCGTCTACGACTCCCCCGTGCTGATCGCCGAACGCGCCCGCCTGCTCCGGCGCGGCTTCAAGATCGACTATGTCGGCTTCGCCCTGATCGCGATCGGCTTCGGCTGCCTCCAATACGCGCTCGACCGCTTCGAGCGCGACGACGGCTTCTCGTCGGACATCATCCTGACCCTCTCGATCGTGGCCGTGCTCGCTCTTGTGGCGATGGTGGTCTGGGAGCTCCACCACCCGCAGCCGCTGGTCAACCTCCGGCTGCTGCGGAGCGCCCCGTTCGCCATCAGCAACGTCATCATGTTCCTGTTCGGCGCGCTGATCGTCTCCACGACGCAGCTGCTGCCGCAATTCTCCCAGCAGCTGCTCGGCTACGACGCGCTGACCGCGGGCAAGACGCTGGCCATGGGCGGCATGGTTTCGCTGGTCATGATGCCGCTGGCGGGCGTGCTCACCGGCAAGTTCATACAGCCGAAATGGCTGATCTTCAGCGCCATGCTGGGCACGGCCGGGTCGATGAGCTACGCATCGGGCCTGAACTTGAATGCCGCTTTCGCCAACCTGTCGGAAACCCGCATGCTTCAGGTGATCTGGCTGCCGCTGGTGTTCATCCCGCTCTCGGCCGTCCAATTCAACGGCGTCCCACCCGACAAGAACTCGGACGCCTCTGCCATCATAAACCTGATGCGCAACCTCGGCGGCTCCGTCGGCGTCGCCGCCATCACGACCGAGTTGCAGTGGCGGACCCAGTTCCACCATGAGCGGCTGGCCGAACACGTCACCCCTTATAACGGCTACGGTTTCGGCACCTCGCTGAGCCGAATCGCCGAACAGGTGCAGACACAGGCGACGATGCTGAGCTACCTCGATTGCTTCCTGATCTTGTCGGTCGTCGCCCTCGTGGCGGCGCCGCTGACCCTCTTCCTTCCTAACGTGTCCAAAGGAGCTCCCGCCGGTGGGCATTAGATCGAGCGCTGCCGCGCTGCTTCTCCTGGCGGGCTGCACCGTCGGACCCAACTACGAAAGCCCGAGCCTGTGGTCGCCGGCCTCGTGGTTCCGCACTACCCGGACGGAGAAGGCGACCGGCCCGGTAAGCCTGCCCGTCGCCGCGCCGATCGACGTGACGTGGTGGGACGTGCTGGGCGACCCGGAGTTGACCTCCCTGATGCGCCGGGTCGCGGGCACCAACCTCGACGTCCGCACCGCCGACCTCCGCCTCGCCCAAGCCCGCGCCCAGCGTGGCATCAGCGAGGCCGCCAGCTACCCAACCCTCGACGCCAACGGGAGCTACACGCGCGAGCGGCCGAGCAAACTCGGCGTCATCAGCCTCATCAGCGGCGGCGGCGCCTCGCAGGCCACCCAGGCGAGCGGTCTCGGCGGCCGGCAGGGCGCGTTCCCCAACTCCGCCGGGATCGGCGCCTTCGACCTGTTCCAGGCCGGCTTCGACGCCTCCTGGGAGCTCGACCTCTGGGGCAAGGTCCGCCGCCAGCTCGAGAGCGCGTCCGCCCAGGTCCAGGCCTCCACCGAAGCCCGGCGCAACACGCTGCTGACCAGCCTCGCCGAACTGGCCCGTAACTACGTCCAGCTGCGCGGCTTGCAGGAAAGCGAGCGCATCGTGCGCAGCAACCTGTCCAGTGCCCAACAGGCCGTCCGCCTCACCGAAGAGCGGGTTCGCGGCGGACTCGCGACCGATCTCGACCTGGCCAACGCCCGCGCCCAGGCCGAAGCCACCGCCGCCAACCTGCCGCAGCTTGAGGCTCAGGAACTTCAAGCCATCAACGCGATCAGCCTCCTGCTCGGCGAACCGCCGGGCGCGATGGGCGCCGAACTGCAAACCCCCAAGCCGGTGCCGCCCGTGCCGCCCGCCGTGCCGATCGGCCTACCCTCCGAGCTGGCCCGTCGCCGCCCCGATATCCGGCAAGCCGACGCCCTGCTCCATGCCGCGACCGCCGACATCGGCGTCGCCGAAGCCAATTTCTATCCCAGCGTCACCCTCTCCGGCAGCGTGGCGCTGCAGGCGACGCAGTTCACCCGCGTGTTCGACATCAACGCGCTGACCTACGGCGTCGGCCCCAGCATCTCCATCCCGATCTTCGAGGGCGGCCGCCTGACCCGCACCCTGGAGCTCCGCAAGGAAGCGGCAAAGGAAGCCGCGGTCGCCTACCAGAGGACCGTCCTGCAAGCCTTCCACGAGGTCGACAACGCCCTGATCGCCTACCGCACCGACCAGCTCCGCCGCGAACGCCTCGCCGCGCAAGCCAGCCAAAGCCGCCGCGCCCTCGGCTTCGCCACCGAACGCTACCGCAGCGGCCTCTCCGACTTCCTCGAGGTCCTGACCGCCCAGCGCACCCTGCTGCAAGCCGAAGAAGACCTCGCCAGCGCCACCACCACCGTCTCGACCGACCTGATCATGCTCTACAAAGCCCTCGGCGGCGGCTGGGAGATCGGCGAACCGAAGGGTTAGCTTGCACTAATAAAGATATCCTTATATCAGGCGGGCAATCTCAGGAGCCCGGCATGCCCGACGTCAACGTTGCCCACGACGATTTCAAGGTTCGCGACATCAGCCTCGCAGGCTGGGGTCGCAAAGAGATCCGGATGGCCGAGGACGAGATGCCCGGGCTGATGGCGTTGCGCGCCGAGTACGGCGCGAGCCAGCCGCTCAAGGGCGCGAACATCGTCGGCTCGCTGCACATGACGATCCAGACGGCGGTGCTGATCGAGACGCTGGTCGCGCTCGGCGCCACCATCCGCTGGTCGAGCTGCAACATCTTCTCGACGCAGGACCATGCCGCCGCCGCGATCGCCGAGGCAGGCATTCCCGTGTTCGCCTGGAAGGGCATGAACGAGGAAGAGTTCTGGTGGGCGATCGACCAGACGATCCGCGGGCCCAACGGCTGGGTCCCCAACATGATCCTCGATGACGGCGGCGACCTCACCAAGGTCATCCACGAGAAGAATCCGGAGCTGCTCGCGGGCATCAAGGGGCTCTCGGAGGAGACGACGACGGGTGTGCACCGGCTCTGGGAGATGGCCAAGTCGGGCGCCCTGAAGGTGCCCGCCATCAATGTGAACGACAGCGTGACCAAGTCGAAGTTCGACAACCTCTACGGCTGCAAAGAGAGCCTGGTCGACGCGATCCGCCGCGGCACCGACGTCATGCTGGCCGGCAAGGTCGCCTGCGTCGCGGGCTATGGCGACGTGGGCAAGGGGTCGGCGGCGAGCCTGAAGAACGGCGGCTGCCGGGTCATGGTGACCGAGGTCGACCCGATCTGCGCGCTGCAGGCGGCGATGGAGGGCTTCGAGGTCGTGACGATGGAGGATGCCGCGCCGCGGGCCGACATCTTCGTGACCGCGACCGGCAACATCGACGTCATCACGCTGGACCACATGCGGCAGATGAAGAACCGCGCCATCGTGTGCAACATCGGCCACTTCGACAGCGAGATTCAGATCGATTCGCTGCGCAACATGAAGTGGGAGAACGTCAAGCCGCAGGTCGACGAGGTCGTTTTCCCCGACGGCAAGCGCCTGATCGTGCTGAGCGAGGGCCGCCTGGTGAACCTCGGCAACGCGACCGGCCACCCGAGCTTCGTGATGTCGGCCAGCTTCACCAACCAGGTGCTGGCGCAGATCGAGCTGTGGACCGCCCGACCCGGCCAATATCAGAACCAGGTCTACACGCTGCCGAAGCACCTCGACGAGAAGGTCGCCGCCCTGCATCTCGACAAGGTCGGCGCCAAGCTCACCAAGCTGTCGGGCGCGCAAGCCGAGTATATCGGCGTGACCCCGGCGGGCCCGTTCAAGCACGAGCAATACCGCTACTGAGGCGCACACCAGCCGGCGCCATCATCTCGGCGGACGATTTCGGTCTGTCCGTCGAGGTGAACGAGGCGATCGAGCTGGCGCATCGGCAGGGCTTCCTCACGACGGCCAGCCTGATGGTCGCCGGTCCCGCTGCCGGCGATGCCATCCGCCGCGCCCGACGGCTTCCCGAACTGGCCGTCGGCCTTCACCTCGTTGCGGTGGAGGGCGACGCCAGCCTGCCGGGGTCCCCCCCGTTCGGCAGCGATCAGCTGCGGCTCGGGATCGACTACGCGTTCAACCCGCGCGCGCGACGCGCTCTTGCCGCCGAGATCGACGCGCAGTTCCGGGCCTTTGCGGCCACCGGCCTCCGGCTCGACCACGCGAACGCGCACAAGCACATGCACGTCCACCCGACGGTCGGGCGCCTGCTGATCGAGACCGGCCTCGGGTTCGGGCTCCGGGCGCTGAGAATCCCCGCGGAGCCGCCGGCCCTCATGCGAGCATTGGGTGTGAAGCAGGGATTGGCGGCGCTGACTCTCTATCGATGGACCGCGGTGCTGCGCCACATGGCCCGGCGGGCAAACCTCGTCACCAACGATTGGGTTCTCGGCCTCACCTGGAGCGGCCACATGACCATCGATCGGCTGCGCCGCGCGGCGCCGCTGCTACCGCCGGGCCTGGGCGAGATCTATTTCCATCCGGCGACAGCCAAGAACGCGCTCCTGCAGCGCCTGATGCCGGATTACGAGCCGGAAGCCGAGCTCGCGGCGTTGCTCGACGCGGAGCTGCGGACCGCGCTCGGCCCGGCCCGCGTGTGGCCTAGCCGGCGCCCGTAATCTCGGTCGTCGACGACGCGGCCGGACCTTGGGCAAGCCCCTGGTGTCGGAGCGCGGTCCAGCCGAGCAGCAGAGCCAAAATCAGAAGTGCGGTACGAACAAAGGCCATCAATCAACAACCCTACCCGGACGGCGATGCAACGCCCTGATGCCGTTATGCACCTCATCTATGAATAAAGTGTGACGTGGTCCGGTTCCGCGCTGCACGGCTGCTGCGCGGCCGGGACATGCGTGCGGTGGCCTCACGAAGCAGAGGGCCCACCGCGAAACCACGGCTTGC
Source organism: Acetobacteraceae bacterium (assembly GCA_032249615.1). Lineage (GTDB taxonomy): Bacteria > Pseudomonadota > Alphaproteobacteria > Acetobacterales > Acetobacteraceae > JAVVHH01. Next base: position 7,687 of record JAVVHH010000052.1, on the reverse strand, counting down.
GCGGCGCTCCCCGTAAATATAGGAATTATGTCCTTTGCGCGGAGGAGACATGGTGCACTCAATAGCCACGGCGATTCCAATGGGTGCGCCATGCCGATGCTGACGCGCGAAGAAACCAAGCTGCTCCTCTGCCTCCGCCGCCTGCTCACCTTTTGGCGGAGTGCCAGCGGACCCGTGGCGAGTTTGCAACCCATCCTCCAGGAGTTGAGACATATGTCCGAAACATTCACGCACGAGATCACGCAGCTGCGCGACGACGTCGCCGCCCAGAGCACCGTCATCGCCAGCGCAACAGCGGCATTCCATGGCTTGGTCGCACAGCTGACCGCCGCCGAGGCCAGCGCCAAATCGGCGGGTGCGACCGACGCGCAGATCGCGAGCGTTTCCGCTGTCCGGCAGATGCTCGAGACCAACACCGCCGCGCTCGCGGCCGCCATTCCGGCCAACACGCCAGCGGCGAACGCCCCAACCGTCACCGACCCGGCCACTTCAGCGCCAGCCGCGCCGCAGCCCGACGCGGTGCCCGCCGCTACCTAAGCCGCTTTCCATGCAATCGGGAGCCAGCGCGAGCCGCGCTCCCGATTGACACCCCTCGGCCCCTTCCATACCACTCCGGCCATGACGGGGGGACGAACCATGCGGCTTCTAGCTTTGGCGCTCGCGGCGACCGTGCTTGCGGGGCCGGCTTCTGCCCAGATCAAGGTCGGCGTCACCGTCTCGGCCACCGGCCCGGCCTCGAGCCTCGGCGTGCCCGAGAAGAACGCTGTGGCCTTCCTGCCCACCAGCATCGACGGGCAGACGATCGAATACATCGTGCTCGACGACGGCACCGACGCGTCGCGCGCGGTCGCCAACGGCCGCAAGCTGATCGACGAGAATAACATCGACCTGCTGATCGGATCGACCGCGACCCCCGCCTCGCTCGCCCTGGTCGACGTGGCCGGCGAGAAACACGTGCCGCTGATCGCGCTCGCCGCGTCCGAGAAGATCATCGCGCCCGTCGAGGGCGCCAAACGCTGGGCGTTCAAGACGCCGCAGAACGACAGCCTGATGGCCCGCGGCATCGCCGACTACATGGCCGCCCACGGAGTCAAGACGGTCGGCTTTATCGGCTTCAACGACGCCTATGGCGATGGCTGGCTGACCGAGGCGACCAAGGCCTTCAGCGGCAAGGGCATCAGCATCGTCGCGACCGAGCGCTACGCCCGCAACGACCAGAGCGTGACCGGCCAGGTATTGAAGCTGATCGCCGCCCGGCCCGACGCCGTGCTGATCGCCGCTGCCGGCACGCCCGCCGCCCTGCCGCAGAAGACGCTGAAGGAGCGGGGCTACACCGGCGGGTACTACCAGACGCACGGCGTCACCAACCAAGATTTCCTGCGGGTCGGCGGCAAGGACGTGGACGGCACCGTGCTGCCGGCCGGACCCGTCCTGGTTCCCGACCAGCTGGCCGACGGCAATCCCATCAAGCCGGTCGCGAGCAAGTTGGTCGCCGAATACAACGAGAAATACGGGGCGGGCAGCTTTTCTACCTTCGCGGCGCACATGTTCGACGCCGGGATCGAGCTTGCTCACGCGGTGCCCGCGGCGCTGAAGGCCGGCAAGCCGGGCACGGCCGAGTTCCGCTCGGCGCTCCGCGACGCCATCGAGCAGGAGCACGAGGTCGTGCTGTCCAACGGCGTCATCGACATGTCGCCGACCGACCACAACGGGATGGACGACCGCGCCCGGGTGATGGTGACGATCCAGAACGGCGCCTGGGTGCTGATCAAATAGCCGCCCTCGCCTCGGCGAGGTAAAGCAAGCGCCGTGGACGCCGACATCGCCCTGATCCTGCTGCAGGATGGCATCGTCAACGGTGCCGTCTATGCGATTCTGGCGCTCTCGCTCGTGCTGGTGTTCGCCGTCACGCGGGTCATCCTGATCCCCATGGGCGAACTCGTCGCGTTCGGCGGGCTGACGGACGCCGCGCTGCAAGCGGGCCGCGTCCCCGGCAGCCTGCTTCTGCTCGGCGGCCTCGCGGCGGCGGCGTGCCTCGCGGGCGCGGTGCAGGATCGCCGGGTCGGCGCCTCGCTACTGCTGGAGACGGTGGCCCTGCCCGGAGTGGTTGCAGCGGCGACCCTGCTCCTCGCCCCCGCGCATCCCGGCCCGGTCCTTGCCGCCCTGCTCTCGGTCGCCATCGTCGCACCCATGGCCGCCTACCTCTACCGGATCGCCTTCGAGCCGCTCGCCCGCGCCTCCGTTCTCGTGCTGCTGATCGCCAGCGTCGGCGTGCACCTCGCGCTCAACGGGCTCGGTCTCGTCTTCTTCGGCCCGGAAGGCTTCCGCGCGGCCGGGTTCTCGGCCGCGCGCTTCTTAGTTGGCGGCCTGCTCGTGCCCGGCCAAGCCCTCTGGATCGTCGGCCTCAGCGTGCTCACGATGGCCGGCCTCGCGCTGTTCTTCGCCCGGACGCTGACCGGCAAGGCATTGCGCGCGACCGCAATCAACCGACTCGGGGCGCGGCTTGTCGGCATCTCGACGGCGTTGGCCGGTCGCACCGCATTCGCGTTGGCCGGGCTGATCGGGGCCACTTCGGGCGTGCTGATCGTGCCGTTGACCACGCTCTACTACGACAGCGGCTTCCTGATCGGCCTGAAGGGCTTCGTCGCAGCGATCATCGCCGGGCTGGCCAGCTACCCGGTGGCGGCCGGGGCGGCGCTGCTGGTCGGCTGCGTCGAGAGCTTCTCGAGCTTCTACGCCAGCGCCTTCAAAGAAGTCATCGTCTTCACGATCATCATCCCTGTCCTGCTCTGGCGCTCGCTCCGGAGCCCGGCGGAGGAGGAGGAGTGAGACGCCCCCTCGCCCCGCTGCTGTTCGTCGCAATCGGGGTACTGCCGCTGCTGCCGGTGCCGAATTTCTGGATCACGCTCGGCGACTACATCGGCATCGCGGGCATCATCGGCATCGGGCTGGTGGTGCTGACCGGCTTCGGCGGCATGACCTCGTTCGCGCAAGCGACCTTCATGGGTTTCGGCGCCTACGCCACGGCACTCCTGAGCACGCGCTACGGCGTGTCGCCCTGGCTCACGCTGCCGGTATCGCTGGCGGTGGCCGGGATGCTGGCGCTGGCTATCGGCGCGGTCACGCTGCGGCTGTCGGGCCACTACCTCGCGCTCGGCACCCTCGCCTGGGCCGTGAGCTTCTACTACGTGTTCGCGAATCTCGACCTGCTCGGGCGCAACGACGGCATTTCCGGCATCCCGCCGCTCCGGCTGTTCGGCCACGCGCTGATCGACAGCCGGGCCTATTTCTACCCCGTCTGGATCGGCGTGGCGCTCTGCGTCTGGCTCACCGGCAATCTCCTGAACAGCCGCGCCGGCCGGGCGATCCGGGCGCTCCGGGGCGGCACGCGGGCGGCGGCGAGCTTCGGGGTCAACCTCACGGCGACGCGAATGCTCGCCTTCACCTACGCAGCGGTGCTGGCCGGTTTTGCCGGCTGGCTTTACGCGCACATGCAGCGGAGCGTGAACCCGACCCCGTTCGGGCTGAACGCCAGCATCGAATACCTGCTGATGGTCGTGATCGGCGGCGCGGCGTCGGTCTGGGGCGCCTTGCTCGGCGCCGGGCTGGTGACGGTGGTGAACGACCAGCTGCAAGACCTGCTGCCTCGCCTGCTCGGCAGCGCCGGCAGCTACGAGACCGTCGTGTTCGGCGCGTTGCTCGTCATCAGCCTGCAGGCGGCGCCGGACGGCTTGTGGCGCTATATCGGCCGTGCCCGCCCGGCCAAGCGGACGATCGCCGCCACCGCCCTGCTGCCCGCGCGCGACCTGCCCGAGCCTGGGGCCCCGATCCTGACCGCGACCGGGCTGCGCAAGCTGTTCGGCGGCCTCGTCGCGGTTGACGGGCTGGACCTGGCGCTGGCCGGGCGCGAGATCGTTGCGCTGATCGGCCCCAACGGCGCCGGCAAGAGCACGAGCTTCGACCTGTTGACCGGCGTAGCCCGGCCCAGCGCCGGCACGTTGCGCCTGCTCGGCCACACGCTGCCCCATCCGAGCCCGCAGGTCGTGGCGCGCCTCGGCCTGGCCCGCACCTTCCAGCACGTGCGGCTGGTGCCGGGCATGTCGGTGCTGGAGAACGTGGCGTTGGGCGCCCACCTGCGAGGCCGCGCGTCGCCGGCCGCAGCGCTGCTGCGGCTCGATCGCGCGGAGGAATCGCGGCTGTTCGCCGAGGCGGCCCGCCAACTCGCCCGCACCGGCCTGCTCGAGCACGCCGACCGGCCCGCGGACACCCTGGCGCTCGGCCAGCAGCGGATCGTCGAGATCGCCCGCGCGCTGTGCCTCGACCCGGCGCTCATCCTGCTCGACGAGCCCGCGGCCGGGCTGCGCGCTCCGGAAAAGCAGGCGTTGGCCACCCTGCTGCGGCAATTGCGGGACGAGGGCCATACCGTCCTGCTCGTCGAGCACGACATGGGGTTCGTCATGGGCCTGGCCGACCGCATCGTGGTGATGGAGCACGGCCACAAGATCGCGGAAGGCCCACCCGACGCCATCCGGCGCGACCCGGCCGTCATCGCCTCCTACCTCGGCGCCGCCGCCTGATGCTCGCCGTCGACGCGTTCTCGGTCGCCTACAACGGCATCGTCGCGGTGCATGAGGCGAGCCTGCGCCTCGATGCCGGGCAGATCGTGACGGTCATCGGTCCGAACGGGGCCGGCAAGACCACCCTGCTCAACGCCATCATGGGCATCCTCCCCGCGCAAGGGCGCGTCACCCTGCGCGGCACCGATTTGCGGCCGTTGTCTGTCGAGGCGCGGGTGCGGGCCGGGCTGTGCCTGGTGCCGGAGAAGCGGGAGCTGTTCGGCACGCTCACGGTCGAGGACAACCTCCGCCTCGGCGCTTTCCGGTTCCGCCGCGAGGGCCGCGCCGCCGCCAGCCGGGCGCTCGACGGCATCTTTGCGCAATTCCCGCGCCTGCACGAACGCCGCGCCCAACGGGCTGGCACGCTCTCGGGCGGCGAGCGGCAGATGCTGGCGATGGGCCGCGCGCTGATGGCCCGGCCGGACATCCTGATGCTGGACGAGCCGAGCCTGGGCTTGGCGCCGCTGATCGTGCGCGACATCTTCCAGATCATCACCGGGCTGCGGAGCCGGGGCGTCGGCATCCTGCTGGTCGAGCAGAACGCCCGGGCCGCCCTCGAAGTGGCGGATTACGCCTACGTGCTCGAGACCGGCCGCATCATCCTCGAGGGCACCGGGGCCGCGCTCGGCACGGACCCGCGCGTCACGCAGGCCTATCTGGGCGCCGCCTGATCGCGACTACAGCTGGCGGAGGAACAGCTCCAGCAGCGACTGGCCGAACGCCCGCATGTTCTCCGCCCGGTCGGCCGACCCCGTCTCGATCGTGGCCACCGCGTTGCGGGGACCCACCACCGCGATGCAGCAATGGCCCGGCGGATCACCATACCCGTTGCCGCTCGGTCCCGCCGCGCCGGTTTCACCGAGCGCCCAGACGGCGCCGAACCGCTCGCGCGCCGTCGTCGCCAGCAGGGTGGCATACGTCTCCGTCGCCGAGCGGATGCCGACCATCGCCTCGGCGGGAATGCCGAGCAGCGAGGCGCGGGCGGTTTTGGTGTAGATCACGGCGCCGCCCAGGAAATAGGCCGACGCTCCCGGCAGGGACAGCAGCGCCGCCGACACCAGACCGCCCGTGGAGGATTCCGCGACGACGACCGTCGCATTCTCCGCCCGGAGCCGCGCCGCCACGCGTTCGGCCAAGGGTATCAAACGATCCATCCCGCATCTCCTTCGCCCAGCAGCCATAACAGAATTCGGGGTGCGGCCGGAATCCGCATCGGCTATGCCCAACCCAAGAACGACGGAGGATCCCCATGCGCTTTGCGGCTTATCGCCAGAACGGCACCGACGGCATCGCGGTCGCGGAGCGCGCCGGCGCGCCGTTCCACGCCTGCCCCAGCACCGACGGCGCTTACCCGGGCAGCCTGACCAGCCTCATCGCCGCCGGAACCGACGCGCTGCAGAGTGCCGGCCGCAAGATGCTGTCCGGGCCGCAGATCGACCTCGACAGCGTGACGCTGCTGCCGCCGCTGCCGACCCCGCCGAAGATCATCTGCGTCGGCCTGAACTACGCCGACCACTCTGCGGAAAGCGGCTTTGCCACGCCCGACTACCCGACGCTGTTCGGCCGCTTCGCCTCCAGCCTCATCGGGGCCGGCGCGCCGATCATCCGCCCGCGCCTGTCCGAACAGCTCGACTACGAGGGCGAGATCGTGGCCGTGATCGGCCAAGGCGGCCGCGACATCGCCAAGGAGACAGCGCTCGACCATGTCATCGCCTACTCGCTGTTCAACGACGTTTCCGTCCGCGACTACCAGTTCAAGGCGCCGCAATGGACGGTGGGCAAGAATTTCGACGGCACCGGACCGTTCGGCCCCTACCTCGTCACGGCGGACGAGCTGCCGCCGGGCATCGCCGGGCTCCGGCTGACCACCACGCTGAACGGCCAAATCGTGCAGGAGGCCTCGACGGACGATCTCGTGTTCGACGTCGCGACCATCATCCACATCATCAGCCAAGCCTTCACCCTCGAGCCGGGCGACGTGATCGTGACGGGCACGCCGTCGGGCGTCGGGATGGCGCGCAAGCCGCCGCTCTGGATGAAGGCCGGCGACGTCGTCGAGGTCACGGTCGAGGGCATCGGTACGCTGCGCAACCCGGTCGCCGACCAGGGCTGAGGGCGATGCCCGTGGCCGTCCTGCCGCCACTCGATCCGGACCGGCTGCCCGCGGGGCTGGGCAGCCGGTTTCTCGAGGGCATCAACGGGCTGCGGGTCCATCTGCTCGAAGCGGGCGAGCCCGGGCGGCCCTTGGTGCTGCTGCTGCACGGGTTCCCGGAGATCGCCTATAGCTGGCGGCGCGTGATGCCGGGACTGGCGGCGGCGGGCTACCACGTCGTCGCACCGGACGCGCGCGGCTATGGCCGGACCACCGGCAGCGCGCTCGGCTACGATGTCGAGCTGTGGGAGTTCGGCATCCTCAATCTCGTGCGGGACGCGGCCTCGATCGTGGCGGCGCTGGGCCGGAGCGAGGTCGCGCTCGTCGCCGGCCACGATTACGGGGCGGGCACGGCCGCAGCCTGCGCGCTGGTGCGGCCGGACATCTTCCGGCGGCTTGCGCTGATGAGCGCGCCCTTCGGCGGCCCGCCCGCGCTACTGGCGTCGCCCGCGCCCGATCTTGCGGCGGAGCTGGCCGCCCTCGACCCGCCGCGCAAGCACTACCATTGGTACTACTCGACCCGGCACGCCGCGCCCGACATGGAGGCGAGCCCGCAGGGTCTCCACGCCTTCCTGCGCGCCTACTTCCACCAGAAGAGCGCCGACTGGTCCGGCAACGAGCCGTTCCCGCTGAAGGCCTGGTCGGCGGAGGAGCTCGCCAAGCTGCCCGGCTACTACGTCATGCCGCTGGAGGCGACGATGCCCGAGGCGGTGGCGCCGTTCATGCCCGCCGAGCCTCCCGCTTGGCTCACGGACGCGGAGCTCGCCCTCTACGCGGAGGAATATGGCCGCACCGGGTTCCAAGGCGGGCTGAACTGGTATCGGCTGCGCACCGGCGGACAACTCGCCCGCGAACTCTCGACCTTCGCGGGCCGCACGATCGACGTCCCGTCCTGCTTCTACGCGGGCGCGGCGGATTG
>JAVVHH010000051.1:0-24601 GCA_032249615.1 Acetobacteraceae bacterium | reverse complement strand
CGATAGCCGGCCGCCTGCAGTTCGAACAGCTCGGCATACCGGGCCCCGCGCTCCAGCAGCGCGGAATGCGTGCCTTCCTCCAGAACCCGACCGCCTTCGATCACGACGATCCGGTCCGCCATGCGTACGCTGGAGAAGCGATGCGAGATCAGCACGGCGGTTCGGCCGTCGCTCAGCCCTTTGAACCGCTCGAACACCTCGAACTCGGCCCGGGCGTCGAGCGCCGCGGTGGGCTCGTCGAGGATCAGCAGCGCGGCGTCGCGCATGTAGGCCCGGGCGATCGCGACTTTCTGCCACTCCCCGCCCGACAGCTCGACACCGCCCTTGAACCGCCGCCCCACGATCTGATCGTAGCCGCGCTCCAGCCGCGCGACGACTTCGTCCGCTCGGCCGAGTTTCGCCGCCCATTCGACCCGTGCCCGGTCATCGCGGAGCGCCACGCGCCCGACCGCGATGTTGTCGGCGGCGGTAAGATCGTAACGGACGAAATCCTGGAAGATGACGCCGATGCCGGCCCGCAGCCCGTCAAGGTCGTAGTCGCGCAGATCGATGCCGTCGAGCAGGATGCGGCCTTCCGCCGGGTCGTAGAGCCGGGTCATGAGCTTGACGAGCGTGGTCTTACCCGCCCCGTTCTCGCCCACCAGCGCGACCACTTCGCCGGCCGGCACGACGAAGCTGAGATGCCGCACCGCCCAGCCGGACGCGCCCGGATAGCGGAACCCCACATCCCTGAACTCCAGCCCGGTCCGGACCGAAGGCGGGAACGGCACACCCGTCGCGGGCGACGTGATGGACGGTTTGACGGCCAGGAAGTCGAACAGGTCTTGCAGGTAAAGCGCCTGGCTGGCGAGCGTTGACCCCCCGCTGAGTATCCCGGCCAGTAAGCCCCGGAGCCGCAGGAACGATGCCGCGAGAAAGGTCAGATCACCGACCGACAGCGCCCCGGTCGCCGTTCGCCACGCGAGGTAGCCATAGGCAGCGTAGTACCCGATCGTGCCCACCGCCGCGAGCCCGGCCCCCGCCGTCGCCCGCCGCCGCGCGAAGGCCGCGTTCTCCCGCCTGATCGTCTCGGACACGGTCCGGTAACGCTCGATCAGGAAGCCGTGCAGGCTGAACAATTTGACTTCTTTGGCCGTTCCCGTCGACGCGCCCGTCTGCCGCAAATAGTCCAGCTCCCGTCGCTCCGCCGTCCGGAACGCGCTCAGCGCGTAGCTTTCTGCATTGAACCGAAGCTCGCCCAGGAAAGCCGGCACGAGTGCGGCCGCCAGCAACAGGATCAGCCACGGCGCGTAGGCGGCGATCCCCGCCGCGAACCCCGCCAGCGTGATCCCGTCCTGCGCCAGGCCGAACAACTGGCTGATCAGTCCGGTGCGCCCGCTTGCCTGCCGCCGCGCCCGGTCGAGCCCGTCCTGAATGTCGCTGTCCTCGAAATCTGCCAGGTCCAGCGTCGCCGCATGCTGCATCAGCGTCAGGCTGGTCTCGTCGCTGAACCGGTCCGACAGCAGGCTGTCCACCAGCGTCACCGCCCGCCCCAGCGCGTCCGCCACGAGCGCCAGCGCCAGTTCGGCGAGCAGCAGCAGCCCCAGCCGGCTCTCGAGCACATCCACCCATGGCGCCTTCGCAGCCGGATGGGTCCCCATCCGCACGACCTCGTCGATGATGAGCTTGGCCACGAATAGGGTCGCGATCGGCAGCCCGGCCCGCACGACCCGCAGCACCAACGACCCGGCCATCAAGCCCGGACCGGTCCGCCAAAGCATCCCCACGAACGGCGGCAAGGTCCGGAGCGCACCCAGCCTGCTCGATGTAGCAGGGTGCGATAGCGGCGCTGAACGTCTTGGGCTTGCCATCTCTTCCTCGACGCCGGGCTCGTAGGGGCTGAGCCGGCATTCGCCCTACGGCGCTTCGGCGCGCTAGCTTACACCGCAACTTGCTGCGAGTGCACATTCGATCTGCGCCCAGCGCCGCACTGCGCAGTTGCCGCGGGCACGCCCTTGGCGGTAGTGCTACACTCTTCGGCCGGGGGCGCCGCGTGTCGGCCGGTCCCCATCGCCCTTGCTCGCCGGGCAAACTGAACGGACCGATACGAACCGCATGCTGAGCCCTTTTTCGGCCGACGATCTCGGACGCGTTTTCGATGCGCGTACATTGACCCGGGGGCGGAGCCTCGTCCTGCTCGGCGCCGTCGAGGTTGCGCTCAGCGATAGCGCGATCACCGCAACCGTCGATCATGCCGGCCTGCAGCGGCGCACCACGACCGTCTCGTCTCGCCTCGGCCACCGGGTCGTGTTCGAGAACAGCTGCACCTGCGGCCAGCCGAATTGCATCCACCTCGCGGCAGCCGGGCTCGCGGCACTCGATCGCTTCCCCTCGCTGCGCAAAGCGACGCAGAAGAACTTCCTTGATTCGCTGACGAATTCGTCCGGCGTCGAGAAGCAGATCCTCGCCTTCGAACTCGCCCCCGCCGACCCGCCGGCCGCCTGCACCGTGACCACGTATCTGATCGGTGAGCGGACCGGTAAGCAGGAGGCCACGACGCCGGCCCGCATCCTGCTCGACAAGACAGGCCCGGAGTCAAACCGCATCCTGGCCAAGCTGCTGGGCGGCGGCGAGGTTGGCCGGGTCGCCGTGCCGCCCGCCTCGGTGGCGTCCGTGCTCGGCCTGCTGGCCCGAATCGGACGCGGCCGATGGCATGCGACGGGCAAGGCGCTCACGCTCGGCGAGGAGCGTGCGTTCCAGGCGAACGTGCCGCCCGACCTGCCGCCGAAATCGGCCGTGATCCTCGGCGAAAGTGGCCCGTGGTATGTCGATGGCGCCACCGGCCAAGTCGGCCGCGTGCGCCTGCGCAACGGCCCGGTCGTCGCGCCAGGCCCCGCACCATCGAGCAAGCCCGGCTACAGCATGGCCCAGGTCGCCGCCCGTCCCGCGCCGCACATCGCGGCCCGTCTCGCCGGCAAGCCGGCCGCCAAGCCACCGTTCCGCCCGGCCTTCACCGGCCAGTCCCGCCCGCCCGTCCGACCGCCGATCCGCCAGGTCGCCCGTCCGGTTTCGCGCTCCGGCCCTCTGACGGCCACCGCCGAGCCCGTCATCCTCGAGTGCACCGCCACCCCGGTGCTCCAGCTCCGCCGCATGGACTGCCCCGACGATTTCGGCCGCATGACCAAGATGGACGCACTGATTGTCGACTTCGACTATGACGGCGTCCCCGTGCCGGCCGACGACGAACGCCAATTCGTCCGCATGCGTGACGGCTCGTTCGTCCGCCGCGACCGCGAGGGGGAAGCGGCTGCCCTCGCGGTCCTACGCCAGGACGGCTTCACGCAGATGCGCGTGGCCGACGCGTCCTCGGCCAAGGGGCGCATGGTCTACGTACATCGGGGCCGTGACGCCGCCGAGAAGTGGCAATCCTTCGTCCAAGGCCGCATCCCAGCGCTCGAGGCGCTCGGCTGGACCAACAAGATCGAGCGTGATTTCGGCCCCCGTACGGTCCAGTCGGTCGGTGAGTACGACGTCAAGATCACGGACGCCGAACGGGGCCGTTTCGCGCTGGATTTCGGCATAGAGATCGACGGGCATCGGGTCCCGCTACTGCCGATCCTCTCCCGCCTGCTCGACCGCGGCGGCATGGACGCCGCCCAGATCGAGGAGGGCGATCTCGTCACCAGCCTCGAGGACGGACGCATCCTCAAGCTACCGGCCGAGCGCATCCGCCGCCTGCTGGCCGTCATGGCCGACCTCATCGACGCGGCCCACCGCACCGTCAACGACGAACTCGTCCTGTCGGCCGGCGAGGCGCCGACCGTGCTCGACCTTGAGGACCTGCTCACCACGCGCTGGGACGATTCCGCCGCGATCGCCGCCTACGCCGCGCAGTTCCGCAGCCCGGCCGAGCTCCCCCAGATCACCGTCCCCGCCAGCTTCAAGGCGGAGCTCCGCCCCTACCAGGCCCTCGGCGTCGCCTGGCTGCAGCATCTGCGCGCCCACGACCTCGGCGGCTTCCTCGCCGACGACATGGGCCTCGGCAAGACCGCCCAGACCATCGCCCACCTGGTCATCGAGCACGAGGAGGGGCGCCTCGACCGCCCCGCTCTGATCGTCGTTCCGACCAGCCTGGTCAGCAATTGGACGGCCGAGCTGAAGAAGTTCGCTCCGCATTTGCGCGTGGAGGTGCTGCACGGCCTCGACCGCCATCAGCGCCGCGCCGGCATCGACCGGACCCATGTCGTCATCACCACCTACACCGTGCTGAGCCGCGACATCGAGATCATGGCCCCGCTCCAATGGCACATCGTCGTCCTCGATGAGGCTCAGGTCATCAAGAGCCCGGATTCCAAGGCGACCAAGGCTGTCTGCCGCCTCGATACGCGGCACCGCATTTGCCTCTCCGGGACCCCGATCGAGAACAACCTGCAGGAGCTATGGTCGGAGTTCGCGTTCCTGATGCCCAACCTGCTGGGCGACCGTAAGAGCTTCGTCAAACGCTTCCGTACACCGATTGAGAAGAACAACGACCTCGTGCGCCGGGTTCAACTGGCCCGCCGCATCAAGCCGTTCCTGCTCCGCCGGACCAAGGGCGAAGTCGCCACCGACCTGCCGCCCAAGCACACTATCCTGCGTCGTATCAATCTCGCTCCCGAGCAGCGCGAGGTCTACGACACCATCCGCGGCACTCTTTCCGAGGAGGTGCGCGAGCAGATCCGCGGCCTCAGCGCCGCCCAGGGCCGCATCGTCGTGCTCGACGCGCTGCTCAAGCTGCGCCAGCTCTGTTGCGACCCCCGCCTGCTCAAGCTCCCCAGCGCGCGCGCCGTCGAGACCTCGTCCAAGCTCGACGACCTCATGGAAATGCTCGGCGAGATGATCCCGGAGGGCCGCCGTATCCTGGTGTTCTCACAGTTCACCTCCATGCTCGACCTCATCAAACCGCGCTTGACCGAGGCCGGGATCGGCTTCGTCGAGCTCCGCGGCGACACCCGCGACCGGGCCGAACCGGTCCGCGCCTTCGAAGCCCGCGAAGTGCCGCTCTTCCTCATCAGCCTCAAAGCCGGCGGCCGCGGCCTCAACCTGACATCGGCCGATACCGTCATCCACTACGACCCCTGGTGGAACCCGGCGGCCGAAGACCAGGCCTCCGACCGCGCCCACCGCATCGGCCAGACCAAATCCGTCTTCGTCTACAAGCTGATCGCCGCCGACACCGTCGAAGACCGGATCGTCGAGCTGCAGCAGCGCAAGACCGACCTGGCCAACATCGCCCTCAGCGCGGAAGGAGACATCCCCGGCCTCGAGGTCGAAGACCTCGACTACCTCTTCGGCAGCGGGAAGGACCTGCTCGAAGCGGCCTGATCGGGACCAGCCGGCTATCCTACCGGCCGCGAAGGCGCCGCACCGTCCGCCATCCGAACCGCAGAACCGGCCGGACCGCACGGAAGAGCCCCGGGTGGCGTAGAGCGGCGGCCCGCAGCGCGAGCATCATATGGAACAGGTTCGACGATTGAATCTCGTTGAGCTGCAGCGCTAGACGCGCGACTTCGTCCTTCTGCAACTGAATCTCGGTCTGCGCCACGGAATGGTCCGCTCGCGCCGCGGCCAGCTCCGCCTGCAGGTATGAGAAGTGGTCGCACTGTTCCTGGAGCCAGTTGCGCTCAGCCTGCAGCATCACCTCGCCGGCGCGCACGCGCGACTGCGCGCGTTCCAGATCACCGCGCAACTGCTCGATCTTCCGCTTCATCCGCCGCGGCAAAGGTTCGACCCAGTCGCCGGGCTCCGAGCCGCTCTCATCGGCTGACAGGTAGCGCTCGAAGCGGTCGCCCAGCAGCGCGTGCGCGGCGCGGGCGACGGCCGTCGCGGGCGCGCAACCAGCCCAGTCCGCAGGCGCCCATCTTGGCGTGTCCCACAGCGCCTGCTTCAATTCGGCGACCGAGCGAATACGGCGGAGCATGCAACCTGCCTCGAGCAGGTCCGCCGCCACCGGCGGGGCGCCCCGCTTCGTCGCCCACAGCCCGGCTTCGAACGCCCAAGGGAAGATGATGTTCGTCGAACCATTGTAATTGTTGGGCGAGAACACCGGAAAGGCGAAATAGTAGATGTCCAGCCCCGCTTCCAACAGAGTTTGCCCCAAGGCCAGGGAACCAGCCCGGTTGCTGCACTCCAGCCAGAAACTCGTGCCGCCGGAGGCGAGCGAACCGAACTCATCCTGAAGCACGGCATTTTCCAAGCCTTCGATGTCGAGCTTGATGAGATCGAACGGGCCGTACTCGGCGCGCAGTTCGCCCAAAGTCAGCTGCTGTTGCGCGACGCTCGCCGAGACGCGCCCGGGCATCTCGCCCGCCTGCACCGAGAGCGATCCGGTGTTCCCGGTTTCCACCTTGCCCGACACGCCTCCCCGCATCGAGGACGGGATGAGCACGGCTTCGACCACGGTCGTCGCGACCGCCGTGTTGCGGACGATATTGTCGCGGAGCAGCGGCGCGAGGTTTGGATTCGCCTCGACGAAGCAGATCGATTCCGGGCGACCATCGAGCGTGAGGCCCAATCCGAACGTGCCGACGAAGGCGCCCACATCGGCAACGCGCGCCCCATCCGGCATCGCACCGGCGACGAACCGGGTCTCGAATGACGCCCACTCGCCGTACTCACGCAGGAAGTGCTCGATCAGATCGTCTGGCTGCCCGAGGGTTCGCATCTGGCCATAGCGCGTGGCCAGCATGGTGGCCGAGGGCGCGAGGGCCGGTTCGCTCACGGCGTTCATTGATGCATGAACCATTCCTGATAGCTGCCCGCGCCGGACTCGAACGGGTCCTGGAACGCCTGGCGAAGATCCACCCGATGACGCCACGCGATCCGCTGCTCGTGCCGGATCGGCGTCCCGTCCCTGAAGTGGTTGAGCGCCCACCACCCGTGCGGCAACCGCGCCGGACGATGCACCGCCAAGCGAGCCCGGTAGTACCGCAGTAGCTCGAACACCTCGAGCCGGCCATAGGCATACCGGCGCAGCATCTGCTCACCGACCCCGCTCACTTTGGTGAAGTGGAAGAACCGTAACAGACTATCGCCGGCCCGGATCATGCCGTCGGTGCCGATCGAAATCGGCCGGCTGCCCAAATTCCAGGACGCGACGTTGTAACCGGGATCGCGAAGGACAGCGACGTCGGCAAACAGCGCGGGGGCCAGATCGCACCAACGCTGATCGACGAAGAGCCCGGCCGGGATGTCGTCCCAGCAGTAACGGTGCAGCCGGTCGCGCCACCAACGCCCGAACTTCCGCCCTTCCTCGCAATTCCGGACGGCGACGAAGCCAAGATTGTAGACGCCGTGCTTCAACGAACCGATCTCGTTGTCCCGAATGCCCGCATCGGCCTCTTCGGCGACCGTCAGATGGGGGGTCAGAACGACGGCATGGTCGGACAGCAGTCTCTCGACGTCCACGAGCGGCGCGAACAGCGCGATGTCGGGATCGAGATACACCACTGACTCCGTGCCTTCCGCGAGCAGACGGTCCAGCATGAAGCCTTTTACCGCCGTGCAGAACTCGACGATATTGTGGCCGAAAGCCCAGCTGCGGAACTCGGGTATGCCTAGGTCGCTGCTGCGGACGACCGAGTGGAAGTCTTCGCGGGCCGGGTCCCAATCGAAACCGGGCGGCTCCTCGTCGCAGAGCAGGAGGTGCATCCGCCACTTAGGATGATGCGCCCGGATGGTTTCCGCGAGCACCCGCGCGCGATCGAGGTAGGCGAACGACGCACTGGTGTAGCAATCCACCCTCATCGGCGGGCCGTTCGCGCCACGGCGCCGAAAGAGACGATGATCAGCAGGACGCAGAACACGTTGGACGGGAAAATGTATCGCGCATCCGCCGCCGGTCCTACGAAGAACAGCGTGCACGGATAAGCCATCGCGCCAAACAGTAGGGCCGAGAGGAGCAGGCGGTTCGGCACGCGACGAAACAGCGCGGCGATAACGCCCAGAATTGCCAGCCCGTAGAGCAGATAGGCTCGCCGGAACGGGCTGTTGGAGGAGCGCAGGATGTAGCCGACCCACTCTGTCGTCAGGGCCGGGTGCGCGAGGGCGAGCCCGTAATCGTTCGCGTCGATCCCGGGATGCGTCGGGTAGAAGACCGGTCCTGACAAGCCCATCTGCTCGCGGAAAACCGCCATCCGATGCTTGAGATAGCAGCCGACATGCTGCGGCACGATGGAGAACCAGGTGCTCTCCACTGCACCATCCGCGTCGGTTTCCAGCAGAACCGGAACGCCGGGCACATGGCGGAAAGCGAGTTGCACGTGGCGCGGATCGTAGAGCTGCTGCAGGTCAGCCGCCGACACTGGGGCGCCGTCGGAGACCCCCGGTGGCAGCAGGTTGACGCCTTCGCAGGCAGAGATGCCGAGCAGGTCGAATTCCTGCACCGCGGAGAGACCAGTGCCGGACGGCAGCACGCGGAAGTCGGGCAAGCGGACCTTCATCGAGATGAAGGCCAGTCCCAGCCCGCCGAGCAGAACGGCGCTCGCGATCAAGCGCGCGTTGGGGCGGCGGACAAACCCGAACGGGCACGCCGCCATAAGCGCCATCACGAAGAACGTCAGCGGGAACGCATTGTAGCGCAGCGCGACATGCACCGCGAAAGCGGCCGCCCCAGCCACGAGCCAGGCGTAGGAGACCGTCCGGATCGCCAGCAACCAGAGCGCCAGGCCAAGCAACGCGAAGCTGGTCGTGGTGACGTCCTTCCAAAGGACGCCGAACGTGCCCCAGAGAGTAGGAAACCACACGAAAGCCAGGCTGAAGACCAGCAAAGCTGTGACAACGGCCGCGATGGTGCGGAACGCCATGCTGAAGATCAGGGCTGCACTGAACAGCAGAATGAAAGCTTGGCCGATGAACACGCCCCAGACGCCCGCGCCGGCAGCGCGCGACAGGTAGAACGAGTAGGCCTGGGCCGGCGGCCATACGGCCGTGACGATGCCCTCGAGCGATTCTTTGTAGGCAAACAGGCTGTCGAACGACATCAGCCCGGGCCATGTCGGGTAACAAAGCAGCGCGGACGCGGCCAGGGCATAGAGCACGGCCAGCACCGGCCGGGGCCGGCAGAGCTGAAACCCGTTCGAATAAGCGAGCATGGAGCCGACGCGAGCATCCGTCCCAGGAGCCGGCGCGAGGGTCGTTGCGGATTTCACCGGCCGAGATCCTGAGCGCGATTGCCTGTCAAACCATTCATCCTGCGCTCTCGACTCACCGGCCCTGATCCTCCCGCCTCCTATGCGCGGTCGGTGCGTGCTTTTAGGTCCATGTGCCGCGTTCTCCAAACTTCGGCTCTGTCCTCCGCTCGGCCGGTTGGCGAAGGTTCGACACGTCTGGCATAAGCGCGACGGCATCTCACCTATTGGTTGAAGAAACGTGCGCGTGCAAAGCCGGCCCGACTCGTAAAAAGGACGGCTGACGCTGCCGACCGGAGACCTTGCTTTGAACTTCACCATCCCGCGTAGCGTCGAGCAGTTCTGCCTGGACGTCCAAGCGGTCGCCGCGCGAAGCGGCCGGTCCGAGGCGTTGCAGATGGTTGTCGAGCTCGCCCGAGTCACGAGCACGTCCGAGATGGCCATCGCCACCGTGCTCAGCTCCCGACCGATCGACGCCGCGTGTCAAGAACTGGGCCGCACGACAGCTGCCGTGGACGTCTTCGATCCGGAGCAGAGCGTGTTTCTTGTGACGGCGTTGAGCCGATCGGGCGGGCACACGCGCGTGTTGCGCGAAGTGATCGACGTCGACCCCGGGAAGCGCTCGACGGTTTTGGTGACGAACGTGCTGCACCAAGTCGAGTTGGACGACATCCGGCAAGCCTTCGGCGACGCCAGCGTCGACATTCAAATCGCCCCGGCGGGGATGGCGCTCGGCGACACCGTCGACTGGGTGCAGGAACGGCTCCTGAAGCTGCGGGCCGAGCGGACCTATATCCTGCAGCACCATTTCGACGCGGTCGTTTCGGCATCGGTGCAGCCTTCGCTTGTCAAGCAGCTCTACTACCTGCACAATTGCGACCACAGCTTCGCACTCGGCGTGCACCTGCCGCACGCCGTCCATGTCGACTTGCACGGTCCCGGGTTCCACGTTTGCCGCGAGCGGGAGGGGATCAGGGGCAATGTCTGCTGGCCGTTGACGGCCGGGCCCAGGGAGCAAATCGGCCAGGGTTTCGGCGAGATGGTGCAGCGAACCTGCACCGCCGGCGGCCGTGAGAAATTCGACACGAGCCATCTCATCGAGCGCGTGCCCTATCTGCTGACCTATCCGGAGACGGTGCGCACGATCCTGG
This sequence comes from Acetobacteraceae bacterium, assembly GCA_032249615.1. Lineage (GTDB taxonomy): Bacteria > Pseudomonadota > Alphaproteobacteria > Acetobacterales > Acetobacteraceae > JAVVHH01. The sequence goes on along the minus strand of JAVVHH010000051.1, from coordinate 14,304 downwards.
CCACGACCGGTGGCGTGCATCATCATATCGGCGCGTTGCCGGCGGCGTTGTCCGCCGCGATCGCCTCCGAGCTGGACGCGCATGGGATCGGCCGGGAGCGCTTCGTCCACACCGAATTCGTTCCCAACCTGTCGCACTACATGGTGGAAAACGGGATCGAGCTGTACGTCACGTCGATGCCTTGGGGCGGCGGGCGCACGCTCGTCGAGATGATGGCAACCGGGCTGCCGATCCTGATCCACTCCAATTACCGCAGCATGCTCTTGACGGACCAATGCTCCGCCTACCCGGAGGCGCTGACCTGGCGTTCTTACGAGGAGCTCGCCGCCCGGCTGCGGCAGTTCAGCCGTGCGGTCCTGCAACGGCAATCCGAGGCGGCGCTTGCGTTCTACCAGCGGCACCATCAAACCGAGGCGCTTCGCTCTGCCGTCGAGAGAACGCTGCGAGGCGAAAGCTTGCCCGAGCCGGCAGCGCCCACCTACACCCCTGACGCGATGCAAACGTTTCTAGACCTACACGCCGCCCGCCTAGACCACGTGTGGGTTACGGCAAGCGATCTCGCCCGGCGCGAAGCCCAGATCAGGGAATTGGAGCAAGCGTTCCGGATGGCGGAAACGCTTGCCCTCGAGCGCTTGGCCGAGATGGCTCGGCTCGACAAACAGCTCATCTTGACCGATCAGGCACTCAATGCCGTAACCGGCCTCGTGCACCAGCGTGATGCCGAGATCATTCGGCTGCAGGAGCAACTGCGCGAGAAGGTCGCAGCCCGGCCCACCGCCTGATAGGAACGCTCGTTTTGACGCCAGATCATCGCTATGCCCCCCATCTCCGGGCAAACAGCTTGTCCCAGGACCTGGCCATCGCCCGGGTTCTTGGGGCTGATGCGCCGCAGAACAATCGCCAGCATTACCGGAAGCTCCTCGGCTTTACCCCGGCCGACCCGGCGCGCCTTCGCCACCGTCTCGAGCGGAGCGCCGCGAGCAGCAAAGGGCTGGTCGTCTCCGTCAGCCACGATCACTACCTGACCGAGATGGGCGGTCTGCAGAACTGCGTTGGCCTCGAACAGGAGGCGTTCGCGGCGCGTGGCTGGAGCTATCTCCACCTGTGCCCCTATTTGCCTCTACCGACACTGGCGGACGATCAGCCGGGAACTATGCAGCAGGTCGTCGTGACGCTGGATGGCGAGACCGAGGGGATCATCGGCCTGCGGGACCTGAGCGACATGCTGGCGCTGATGCCGGGCCAGGCTGAACGGCGGATGGTGATCATCCATCAGATGCTCGGCCAGAGCCCCGAACAGCTGCAGCACCTCGTCCGGAGCATGGGCCAGCCGCGGGCCTACTTCTGGATCCATGATCTGTTCGCGCACTGCTCCAGCATCCACCTGCTGCGCAACGACGTCGTATTCTGCCACGGTCCCCCGGTGGGTTCGAGCGCGTGCGCCATCTGCAATGCCGGACCCGAGCGCCCTTCTCACGTGGCGCGCATGCGGGCGTTCTTCGAACGATTAAATCCGACGCTGCTCGCGCCGTCGCAGACGATCCTAGACGAATGGCGCCGCCTGAACGACTTTCGCCATGCAGAGGCGATGGTCCTTCCGCCCTGCCGATTCGAGCCGGGTGCTCCCGTCACCGTGTCACACGAGAAGCTCCGCGTCGGCTTTCTCGGCTGGGCCGCCTTCCACAAGGGCTGGGACTGCTTCGCCTCGCTCGCACTCTGGTTCCACGACGATCCGCGCTATCAGTTTTACCAACTCGCCGACAATCCCGAGGTTTTGCCGGGCGTCGTCTACCACCCCGTGAAGGTCACGCCGGACGATCGCGACGCAATGGTCCGGGCCGTCGCCGAATGCGAGCTGGACGTCGTGATAAACTGGTCGCGCTGCTACGAGAGCTTCTCGTTCACCACCATGGAGGCGCTGGCGGGCGGCGCGTTCCTCGTCGCGCGCGAGGGCGCCGGGAACGTATTTCCGCTCGTCCAATCCATCGACGAGGCGCGCGGCATCGCGGTCGGCAGCCCGACCGAGCTCCAAGCCTTGTTCCTCAGCGGGGATGTCATCGATCTAGCGCGCGAGGCGCCCCGGCGCTACGGGTTCATCGCCATGGGCGCTGGCGCGGCCGAGCTGGCCGGCTAGCTGATAGGCGCGAGAGGCCGGCGGGCAACGCTGCGCATCAGGTCGCGCACGCCGAAGGTCCAGGGGGGGCAGGCGTCGCTCGGGCGCATCTTGTTGACGAGGCGGCCGAGTTTCGGCGTCGAGATGGAGACGATGTCGCCATTCCGGTGCGTGAAGCCCTGACCGGCGGCGCCGCGGTCCTTCACCGGCGCGAACATGGTGCCAAGGAACAGCACGGCGCCATCCGGATATTGGTGATTGCCGTTCAGCATCTGGCCGACCAGATCGGCCGGGTCGCGGCTGATCATGCGGAGCGACGAGCTGCCTTCCATGGTGAAGCCGTCTTCCCCTTCGACTAGCAGCGACACTTCCATCGCCCTCACGTCGTCGAGCGAGAGGCTGTCGTCGAACAGCCGGATGAACGGGCCGATGGCGCAAGACGCGTTGTTGTCCTTGGCTTTGCTGAGCAGCAGCGCCGACCGTCCCTCGATGTCGCGCAGATTCACGTCATTTCCGAGCGTCGCGCCCACGATGGCGCCCGTCGAGGCTACGACCAGCACCACCTCCGGCTCCGGGTTGTTCCATGACGAGGACGGGTGGAGCCCGGCCTCCGCGCCGACGCCCACGGCCGACAGGATCGGCGCCTTGGTGAAGATCTCCGCATCGGGGCCGATGCCGACCTCGAGATACTGGCTCCACAAGCCCTGCTCGATCAGCAGCGCCTTGACCTTCGCCGCCTCGGCCGAACCGGGCTTGAGCGATTGCAGGTTGCCGCCCACCACGGCGCCGATCTCGTCGCGTATGCCCGCCGCGGCACCCGGGTCGCCCTTGGCCCGCTCCTCGATCACGCGTTCCAGCATCGAGAGCGGAAACGTGACGCCGGCCGCCTTGATCACGTGAAGGTCGATCGGCGCGAGCAGCCATGGCCGGCCTGAGTCGCGCTGCGCGGGGTCGGTGTTGGCGAGCAGTTCGTCGAGCCCGGCGACCCGCTCTCCCCGCGCGGCGCGGAGGGCTGCGGCAGGGTCCTGTTCCTCGGTCAGGTCGGTCATGGTCGGGAACGCGGCCGAGACGTCGAAGACGCCGTCAGGGCGGATGGCGACGACGGAGGGTCCCGCGCGGTCGGGACGCCAGATGCGGCCGGCGAGGCTCCCTCTGGCGCTGTCTGCGGGGAGAATATGCTCGGGGGAAAGCAGCGCTGGCATGGGGTCCTCAGCTACGCAGGCGAAAGCGGAACGGAACCGGGCGGTCCGGCTGGGTGGTGATGATGGCGACGGGCAGCACGGGGGCCTTGTCCTCGAGTTCGATCGTGAAGCGCTGGACGAGCATTGCCAAGACGATGACTGCCTCGGTCAGTGCGAATTGCGCTCCGACGCAGACGCGGGGGCCGGCGCCAAACGGGAGGTAGGCGAAGCGGTGCGCCAGCACCGGGTCACCCTCGAAGCGGCTCGGATCGAAGGCCGCCGGCCGGTCCCACAGCGCCTCGTGCCGATGCAGCACCCAGGGCGCGATCAGCACGATGGCGCCAGGCGGGACGGTCGTGTCGCCGAACCGGTCCTCGCCGATCGCCTTGCGCACGAGGGTGAAGGCGGGCGGATAAAGTCGCAGACTTTCCTGAATGACGGCGCGGGTGAACGGCAGAGTCTTGAGAACCTGCGCTTCCGCGGCGGCATCGGGGTCGAAGCCGCGCACCTCCTCGGCGAGCCGGGCTTGCAGCCCGGGCGTGTTGGCGAGCAGGTAGAGCGCCCAGAACAGGGTCAGAGCGGTCGTTTCATGACCGGCCAGGATCATGGTCGCCATTTGGTCACGCAGCTGCGGCCGGCTGAAGCCGGTGCCGGTCTCGGGATCCCGCGACTGCTGCAGCAGGTCAAAGAGGTCGCGGGGCGGGCTGTCCGGCGGCGACGCGGGCCGGGCTCGCATGATGCGGTCCATCAACCGCACCCACCGCCACCGGAACATGGTGCGGGACAGGTCCCGCGGCGTCGGGATGCCCGTCGGCAGAAGAAGGTCGAGCAGGGTCGGGCGCCCGAGCTTCAGGCCGTAGCTTGTCATCATGTCGCGCAGGCTGGGGCCGTGTTCGTCCATCGGCACCGAGAACATCGAGCGAGACGCGATGTCGAGCGTCAGCAACTGCATCAGGCCGAGCACGTCGACCGTGCCGGGCTGCAGCCGGGCCAGCGCGCGTTCGGCTCCGGCGACCACGTGGCGGGCGAGGATGGGCATGACGCGCGGCGCAAGCGCGGGGCCGACGATCTGCCGCTGCCGCCGCCAGGCCTCCCCTTCGCTGAGCAACAAGCCGTCCCCGGCGATCGGGCGCAGCACGCGAAGGGTCGCCGGGGTGCGCCGGTAATTGCGCGGGTTGGCGACCAGGACGCGGTGGATTCCCGCCTCGCCATTGAGCAGGAAGCGCGGGCGGCGCAGTTCGGACTGGATGAACGTTTCCTGCCGGTAGGCATCAGTGGGCCACATGGTGAGCGCGTTCATGCGGGTGGCGCGTGCGATACCCCATAGCCCGGCGACCGGCGCCGCCGGATCCAGGGCGACCGGGACGAAAGGCTCCTGCGCGCTACTTGGTGCCATACAAGCGGTCACCCGCGTCGCCGAGGCCCGGGCGGATGTAACCGTGCTCATCGAGCCCGCGATCGATCGCGGCCGTGAACACCGGGACGCCGGGGTGCTCGGCCTGGAGCACGGCGACGCCTTCGGGCGCCGCGAGCAGGCATACGAACCGAAGCTGGCTCACCCCGGCCTGGCGCAGGCGGGTCAGGGCCGCCGCCGCGGAATGGCCAGTGGCGAGCATCGGGTCGACCACGATCACGAGCCGGTCGGCGATGTCGTCCGGCAGCTTGAGGTAGTATTCGACCGGCACCAGCGTCTGCGGGTCGCGATACAGGCCGATATGACCGACCCGGGCGGATGGCACGAGGTCCAGCATGCCGTCGAGAATGCCATTGCCCGCGCGCAATATCGAGACGAAGCACAGCTTCTTGCCCGCAAGCGCCGGCGCATCCATCGGCTCCAGTGGCGTATCGATCTCGATCATCTCGAGCGGCAGGTCCCGCGTGACCTCATAGGCCAGCAGCAGGCTCAGCTCGCGCGTGATCTGACGAAAGGCGGCCGTCGCGGTGCGGTCCCGGCGCAGCAGGGTCAGTTTATGTTGGACCAGGGGGTGGCGCAGAACGGTGACCTGGGAATCGTCACCCATTCAGGCTGCGGCCCTTGGCTTTGTGCAGTTCGGTGGCGTCCGGGACATCCGGCGTGAAATAGCCGGCCGCTTTCTTCGCATCCATCTCCACGCTGGCTTCGGGCGGGATGAGTTCGTCCGGGATCGGCACACGCTCCCTCACCTCAATGCCGCTCGCGACGATCGGCGCATATTTCAGGTTGCTCATCGACACTAACCTGTCGATTCGGGTGATGCCGAGCCAATGCAGCACGTCGGGCATGAGCTCCTGGAACCGCATGTCGGTCACACCGGCGACGCACTCGGTCCGCTCGAAATAGCTTTCAGCGCGATCGCCGCCCTCCTGGCGCTTGCGGGCATTGTAGACAAGGAACTTCGTCACTTCGCCGAGGGCGCGGCCTTCCTTGCGGAAGTAGACGACCACGCCGACGCCGCCCGCTTGCGCCGTCTCGACGCAAACCTCGATCCCGTGGGTGAGATAGGGCCGGCAGGTGCAGATGTCGGAGCCGAACACGTCCGAGCCGTTGCACTCGTCATGGATGCGGCAGGCGATGGGCGTCTCGGGGCGGCCGAGCTTCGCCGGGTCGCCGAACAGATAGACGGTCGCGCCGCCGATCGGGGGTAGGAAGACGTCGAGGTCCGGGCGCGTGACCAGCTCAGGGAACATCCCGCCGGTGTGCTCGAACAGGGCGCGGCGGAGTTCGGCGACCGGAACCCCGAAGCGGCGGGCAACGCCGGGTAGATGCCACACAGGCTCGATCGCTGCCTTCGTGACCCGGACATCGCCGTTCTCAGTCAGCACTCCGCCGTCCGGCCGGAGGCGGCCCGCGCGAATCGCCTCGTTCAACTCGGGCATGTTGATGTGCGCTTTGGTGATCGAGATGCTCGGGCGAATGTCCAGCCCGGCTGCCAACTCGGTCGCGAAAGTCTCGGCGACCAGGTGACCCCAGGGGTCCAGCGAGACGATCGCGCCGGGGTCGGACCATTGCGGAAAGGGGCCGATGGCGACCGCGGGCTTGGTATTGGTCAGGTCCGGCCGGTGCTCGGCGGCTAGCTGGCCGGAGGCGACCGCGAGCGCACGGTAAACCGAATAGGCGCCCGCATGCGCGCCAATGACGTTGCGCTCGGCGGCGTCTGTCAGCGTGGCGACGACCGGGCCGCGCGCGCGTCCATCCCCGGCGCCCCACACGACTGGGCGGCGGACCACGGCGTTGCGCGGATGCGACGTCAGCACAATTGGGCGCTTGGGCGCCGGATTATTCGACCGGATCGGAGGGGCGGGAACGTCCATGAGCCGCACGCTAGGGAGAGGACGAGTGTACGGTCAACGTGTTGACGCCGGGTTAAGCGGCGGGAAGAGCACCGGCCGCTTCCGCTCGAACGTGCGGTGGCCGCGCTTGAAGCCGGTGAGCGCAGGGGCGAGTTCGGCAATGGCTTGGGCGGGGGTCTCGGCGTCGAGGAGAACGAGGTCCGCCGGGCCGCCGACGCGGATCCCATAATCGTGTAGGCGCATCAGGCCGGCGGAGCGCTCCGTGATCATCTCGAAGCAGGCGGCAAGGCCCTCATCGGCCGCAATCTGCGCCACGTTGGCGAAGAGGTTGGCGATGCGGAGGAGGGAGCCGTCACCGTAGGGGGTAAACGGGTTCAGCACGTTGTTGGTTGAGATCGAGCATTGAACGCCGTGGGCAAGGAGCCGGTGGACCGGGGCGACGCCGCGCGGGACGTTCTCCGTCGCGTCCCCGCCCATGAGGAACAGATCGGTCGCGGGGAGCGTCGTGACGGCAACGCCGGCGGCGGCCAGACGCCTCGCCATCGCCTCGAATTGTTGCGGCGGCATGGCGGAGAGCTTGGTGACGTGCCCGATGGTGACGCGGCCGCCCCAGCCCGCCTCGTCGGTCTGCCGGCATACATAATTAGCGTCGGCGCCGGAGGCGTCGAGGTCGAAATCGAGGTGGAAGTCGATATCCAGGTCGAAACGCCGGGCCAGGGCGAAGATGCGATCGATCTGACCGTGCGAGTCAATATCGACATAGGGCGCGCCGCCGACGAGGTCGCAACCGGCTTCCAGCGCCTCCACGAGCACCGCCTCGCAGCCGGGGTCATCCAGCAGGCCTTCCTGCGGAAACGCGCAGAGCTGCAAGTCGATGGCCCAGGCGTAGTCGCGCTTCAGCTGCTGCATGGCGCGGACGCTGGTCAGGCCGATGCGCGGATCGACCTCGACATGGGTGCGCATCCGGTTGGTGCCGTGCAGGATGGCGCGCTCGAGCGTCCGGCGGGCGCGATCGTAGACATCCTGCTCGGTGAAGCCCTGCTTGGCCGCCTTTACCTGCTCAACCGCCTCCTTCAGCGTGCCCTCTGTGCAGGTGCAGCGCCCCATGATGCCGGATTTGTCCAGGTGGATGTGCGTCTCGATCAGTCCGGCGCACACCAGCTTGCCGCCCGCGTTATCGGCCGGGCCGTTCCAGGCCAGCGAGGGCTCGATCGCGGCAATGCGGCCGGCGGCGAAGCCGATGTCGACCGGGTCGCCGCCCGAGGGCAGGCGGGCGCCGCTTATGACGTGGTCGAACATCTCAGCGTGCGCGGCGCCGGAGCAACAGGATGGCAGAAAGCGCGAGCGCGATCACCAGCACCGACAGCCCGGTCGTCGAAGCGCCGAGCGCGTACAGAACCGGGGTGGTCACGTTGGTGGTCATGCCGAAGATCTCCAGCGGCAGCGTGTTGTCGCTCCCGGCCGTCAGTAATGTGCGGGCGAACTCGTCCCAGGAAAGGGTCAGCCCGAACAGGGCGATGCCGACGACGCTCGGCAGGATGATCGGCAGCACCACCAGGCGGAAACGCTGCCAGCCGCTGGCCCCCAGGTCGCGGGCCGCCTCCTCCCACCGGCGGTCGAAACGGTTGAACACGGCGAACATGATCAGCACGCCGAACGGCACGGTCCAGGTAAGCTGGGCGCCGAACGCGGAACTCCACCAGTTGGTATCGAGCCCCGACTGGCTGAACACCAGGCCAACCCCGAGGCTGATCAGGATGGAGGGCACGATGAGGCTGACCAGCGTGAGCGTCAGCAGCGGCCCGGCTCCCCGGAAGCGCCGGCGGAAGGCGAGCCCGGCCAACAGCGAGATCAGCACGGTGGCCACCATGACCATCAGCGCGAGCAGGACCGAGCGGCCGGCGGCGCCCCAGATATCGCCCACCGCCTGCTGGGCGAACAGGGAGCGGAACCAATGGGTCGAGACGCCCCGCATCGGGAAGGTGAGGCCGCCCCCCGGCCCCTGGAACGAAAGCACGATCATCGTCAGCGTGGGGCCGTAGAGGAACAGCACGAATAGCGCGAAGCCGGAGAGCAGCAGCGCACGGCGGAGGGGCGCGGGCATCAGAGCTCCTTGCGGATGTCGACGACGCGAAGGATGGCGCCGATCAGCAGCAGGACGATCGCGAGCAGGATCACCGCGTTGGCGCACGCGGCCGGATATTGCAGCAGGCCGATGCCGTTGGCGATCATCAGGCCCACGGAGGCGCTCTGGCCGCCGCTCATCAAGCGGACGGTCACGAAGTCACCCATGACGAGCGTGATGACGAAGACGGAGCCGATGGCGATCCCGGGCTTGCTGAGTGGGACGATGATGTCGCGGACGACCTGGAACGGGCCCGCGCCGGCGTCGGTGGCGGCCTCGATCAAGCTCCGGTCGATCCGCATCATGGTGTTGAAGATCGGGACGACCATGAACAGGGTGTACAGGTGAACGAATGCCAAGATCACCGCGAAATCAGAAAACAGCAGCCATTCTTGGGGCTTGTCGATGATCCCCGCCCCCAGCAGCGCGCGGTTGAGCAGCCCTTCGCGGCCAAGGAAAGGAATCCAGGCGATCATGCGAATGATGTTCGAGGTGAGGAACGGGATCGTGCAGACGAGAAAGAGGACCGTCTGCATCAGCGCCCCCTGCACCACGAAGGCGAGCACGTAGGCGACGAAGAACCCCAGCCCGAGCGTGATGGCCCAGACGATGGCGGCATAGCGCAGCGTGTTGAGATAGGTGATCCAGGTGACGTGCGAGCCGATTAGGTCGGTGTAGTTGGTCAGCACGAAACGCGGCAGGATGCGCACGCTGTCGTAATCGAGAAAGCTGACCACCACGATGGCCGCGAGCGGGACGACGACGAAGCCCAGCAGCAGCAGCGTCAGCGGCGTCACCTGGAGAAGGGTCAGGGCGGCCGACCTGCCGCCCGTCCCGGCAGCCTCCGTCATGCAGCGATGAATTCGTTCCACTTCTGGATCATGTAGCGGTCCTCGTCCATCACCGAATTCCAGCACGCGACATGGGTCATCCGGTCCATGAAGGAGCCGCCGTCGCGGGTGTCGCCGGGCTTGGCGATGACCTTGCCTTCCGGGCTCACGATGTCAGCGGTCGCCGGCTTGCCCTCCATCCAGTAGCCCCATTCGTTGGGGCTCATGTGCTCCTTCGCGGTCTCCAGCACGGCGCTGTAATAGCCCTGGCGGTTGAGGTAGGCGCCGCACCAGCCAGACAGATACCAGTTGATGTACTCATAGGCAGCCTCGAGCTGGAGCCCCGACAGGTGCTTGGCGACGCCGAGCCCGCCGCCCCAGCCGCGGTATCCCTCTTCCAGCGGCTGGTACACGCAGGGAATGCCTTTGGCGCGCACGGCGGTGACGGCCGGGGACCACATGGACTGGATCACCACCTCGCCGGAAGCCATCAGGTTTACGCTCTCGTCGAAGGTCTTCCAGAAGGCGCGGAACTGCCCGGCGTGCTTCTGGTCGATGAGGAACGCGATCGTCTTGTCGATCTCGGGCTTGGTCATGTTGCCCTTGTCGCCGTAGGTGATCAGGCCGGCCGATTCCATCACCATCGCGGCATCCATGATGCCGATGCCGGGAATGTTGAGGATGGAGGTCTTTCCCTTGAACTCGGGATCGACCAATTCCTTCCAGTGGCGGATCGGCTTCTTGATCAGGTCGGGCCGCAAGCCCAGCGTGTCCGCGTTGTAGATGGTCGGGATGATGGTCATCCACTCGGTCGGTGCAGAGGCGAACTTGGTCGATTTCTCCCCCTCGACGAAGCTGACTTTCGAGGGCGCCGTGCCCTGCGCGACCGTGGAGGTCGGCGTCAGCTTGCCTGTGGTGAAGATCGGCACGATCTTGTCGTAGAGCTTGATCTTCTTGGTATCGAGCGGCTGCAGCACGCCGGTCGGAAAGATTTTCTTGCACAGGAAATACTCGATATCGGCCACGTCGTAGGAGCGGGGCTGGGTGACGGCCTTCTGCGTCACCGCGTCCGTGTCGAGCGCCGTCATGCTCAGCGTGAAACCCAGATCTTGCTTCACCTTGTCGGCGATGGCGTTGAGGTTCGAGACGCCGGTGCCGAACTGGCGGATCGTCACATCCTTGATGTTCTGGGCCCAGATGGTGGGAAAACCGGTCAGCGCGCCCGTGCCAATGGCAGCGCCCGCGGCGCCGAGCAGGGTCCGGCGTGTGGTGGTGGTGACGTTCACAGGATTGTCTCCTTCGTGAGGGCGTGGGCGCTGTCGCGCTGCCAGGTGAGCGAGGCCGGGCCGCCGAGGCGGATGCTGGCGTGGTCGAATTCGTCATCGGGGATCAGCGCGATCGCCTCCGCCCCGTCGGCCATGGTCAGCGCGACACGGACGACCGACCCCTGGTATTCGACGGCGGCCACACGGTCTGGACCGTCCGGCCGGATGCGGCAGCGGTCGGCGCGCACGGCAAAGGGCTGGCCGCCCTCGGTCAGCACGTTGTGGCCGCCGATGAATCGGGCGACGAAGCCGTCGGCGGGATGCTCGAACACCTCGCGCGGCGTGCCGGACTGGCGGATCTGCCCGGCTTGCATCACCACCACGAAATCGGCCAGCGCCATCGCTTCCTCCTGGCTGTGGGTCACGTGCACGAACACGATGCCAAGCTGCCGCTGGAGCGTTTTCAGCTCGGCCCTGACACGCAGGCGCAAAAACGGGTCCAGCGCGGAGAGCGGTTCGTCGAGCAGGAGCACCTTGGGGTTCAGCACCAGCGCACGGGCGAGTGCCACACGCTGCTGCTGGCCGCCGGAAAGCTGCGCGGGCAGGCGTTCGGCGTACGCGGACATCTCCACGCGCTCGAGCATCGCACGCGCGGTGCGGCGGCGCGCCTCCCGGCCGGTGCCTCGGACCTTGAGGCCGAAGGCGACGTTGTCGACGCAGTTCAGGTGCGGGAACAGGGCGTAGTTCTGGAACACGGTGGCGGTTCCGCGCTCGGCGGGAGGGCGGTCGGTGACGTTGCGGTCGCCGATCAGCACGTCGCCGCTCGTAGCCTGCTCGTGGCCGGCGATCAGGCGGAGGGTCGTGGTCTTGCCGCAGCCGGACGGGCCGAGCATGCAGCAATAGGAGCCGGCGGGGATGCGCAGATCGATGCCGTCGACGGCCGCGGCGGCCGAGCCGAAGCGCTTGGTCAGGGCGACGAGTTCGATTGCGCTCATCTGGTCTCACCGGCAATCCACCGCGGCGAGCCTACCATGGCGAGAGTCGGGCGCTACCGCGGCGCCGGAAGAATCAAAGCCTCCGAAACGGGGATTGCCCTGATCCGGGCAGGTCTCTCTGAACGTGCCGACAAAACGGTCGCTAGCGGCCGAGCGACTGGATCATGCCGTCCAGCCCGGCGGGTGTGAGCGGGAACATGCGGTCGCCCAGCAACTCGCGAACGAGGCGGACGGAGTGGGTGGCGGCCCATTGGGCGGGGGGCACCGGGTTGAGCCAGGCTGAGCGCTGCCACTGCGTCGTCAGGCGGGAAAGCCAGGTGGCCCCCGACTCCTCGTTCCAGTGCTCGACGCTGCCGCCGGGCTGGATAATCTCGTAGGGGCTCATGGTGGCGTCACCGACGAAGATGGCGCGGTAGTCGGGACCGTAGGTCCGCAGCACATCCGCGGTCGGGATCGCGACGTCATGGCGGCGGCGGTTCTGCTGCCAGAGCCGCTCGTAGGGACAGTTGTGGAAGTAGAAGAAGGCGAGATGCTTGAACTCGCTGCGGGCCGCTGAAAACAGCTCCTCCGAGGCGCGGATGTGGTCGTCCATCGAGCCTCCGACATCGAGGAAGAGCAGTACCTTGACCGCGTTGTGGCGCTCGGGAACGAGCTTGAGGTCGAGGGAGCCGGCGTTCTGCGCGGTGGCGCGGATCGTGCCCGCCATGTCGAGCTCGGTGGGCGCGCCCTCGCGGGCGAAGCGGCGGAGGCGCCGCAGCGCGAGTTTCAGATTGCGGGTGCCGAGTTCGAGGTCCCCGTCGAGGTCGCGGAACTCCCTCTTGTCCCACACCTTCACAGCCCGGCCGTGCCGGCTCTCCTCTTGGCCGATGCGGACCCCCTCGGGGTTGTAGCCGTAAGCGCCGAACGGCGAGGTGCCTCCGGTGCCGATCCATTTGCTCCCGCCCTGATGGCGGCCCTTCTGTTCCGCCAGACGCTCGCGCAGCGTATCCATCAGCTTGTCGAAGCCGCCGAGCGCATCGATCTCGGCCATCTCCTCGGGCGTGAGATGCTTCTCGGCCATGCGGCGGAGCCATTCGTCTGGCAGCGCGCGGGCCTCCGGGCCGGACGCGGTCTCGCCCGCTTGCGTTTCGACGCCTTTAAACACTTGGCCGAACACCCGGTCGAAGCGGTCGAGATGCCGCTCGTCCTTGACCAGGGCGGCGCGGCTGAGAAAGTAGAAATCCTCGATGTCGTACGCCGCGACCCCGGCGCGGAGCGCGCCGAGCAGCGAGAGGTATTCGGTGATGGACGCCGGCACTCCCGCCTCGCGCAACGCGAAGAGAAAGGGGGCGAACATCGTTACTTGCCGCGGCGGTTTAGGAAGGCGAGGCGCTCGAACAGATGCACGTCCTGCTCGTTTTTGAGCAGCGCGCCATGGAGCTTCGGAATGCCGGCGCCGGGCTCGCGCAGCGCCTCGGGCGGCAGATCCTCGACCATCAGCAGCTTCAGCCAGTCGAGCAGTTCGGAGGTGGCCGGCTTCTTCTTCAACCCCGGCATGTCACGGACTTCGAAGAAGACGGTGAGCGCCTCGCGGACGAGGTCGTGGCGAAGCCCAGGGTAATGCGCCTCGACGATGCGCTCCATGGTCGGCCGGTCCGGGAAGCGGATGTAGTGGAAGAAGCAGCGGCGCAGGAACGCGTCGGGCAGTTCCTTCTCGTTGTTCGACGTGATGATGACCACGGGGCGGTGGCGGGCGGCGATGGTCTGTTGTGTCTCGTAGACGAAGAACTGCATGCGATCGAGTTCGAGCAGCAGATCGTTGGGGAACTCGATATCGGCCTTGTCGATCTCGTCGATCAGCACGACCTGCGGGCCGTCGGCCTCGAAGGCGGTCCAGAGCTTTCCGGGAACGATGTAGTTGGCGATGTCGGCGACCTTGGGATCGCCCAACTGGCTATCCCGCAGGCGGGAGACGGCGTCGTATTCGTAGAGCCCCTGCTGGGCCTTGGTGGTGGATTTCACGTGCCATTCGACCAGCGGCATGCCGAGGGCGGTCGCGACTTCGCGGGCGAGCACGGTCTTGCCGGTGCCGGGCTCGCCCTTGACGAGCAACGGGCGCTGCAAGGCCACCGCGGCGTTGACGGCGACCTCGAGGTCGCGGGAGGCGATGTAGCGCTCGGTGCTCTGAAAGCCGGTCGTCATCGCTCGACCATTCACCGGAAGCCGCTGAATCGTCAATCGCACACCGCTGCTCTATGACAACCCTCGTGAAGCAGCCCGCCGCTCCCGTTCCGAAACCACATGCAGGAACGGTGGTCATCACGGGGGCGTCGTCCGGCATCGGGCGCTGCACGGCGTCAGCGTTTGGCAGGGCGGGTTGGCGGGTCGGGCTGCTGGCGCGCGGGCAGGCGGGGCTCGATTCGATTCGCGAGGAGTTGGCGGCCGCGGGCGTTGCCGCCGCATCGGTGGTGGTCGACGTGGTCGAAGCGGAAGCCCTCGAGGCGGCGGCGGCGGCAATCGAGGCCGAACTGGGACCCATTGATGTC
>JAVVHH010000050.1:0-24680 GCA_032249615.1 Acetobacteraceae bacterium | reverse complement strand
GACGATGGCGAGCTTCATCAAGTCGGACAAGGTCACCGCGCTCGCCACCACCGGGCTGACGCGTTCGGCGGTGATGCCTGCGCTGCCGACCGTGGCCGAAACGGTGCCGGGCTACGAGGCGCTGATCTGGCTCGGGCTCGTGGCGCCCAAGGGCGTGCCGGAGGACGTGGTCGCCAAATTGAGCAAGGCGCTCGAGGACATCGTTTCGGATCCGCAAGTGCAGGCGGCCTGGGCCAAGGATGGCGCGATCCCGATGCTGATGCAGCCGGCGGCGTTCCGCACCTTCATGGCCGGCGACATCGAGAAGTGGGCGAAGGTGGTGAAGCTGTCGGGCGCCACGGCGAGCGAGTAGCCGGGTTGCTGCGGTTGACCGTCAACGGCGCGGCGGTCGCGCTGGACCTGCCGGAGCGAACCCCGTTGCTGGACGCGCTGCGCAACACGCTGGCCCTGACCGGGTCGCGATTCGGATGCGGCGCTGGATCGTGTGGCGCCTGCATGGTGCTCGTGGATGGTGCGGCCCAGCCGTCTTGCACGGTGCCGCTCTGGGCGGTGGCGGGGAAGGAGGTCGTGACGATCGAGGGGCTCGGGACGCCGGACCGGCCGCACCCGGTCCAGCAGGCGCTGCTCGACGGGCAGGCGGGCCAGTGCGGCTACTGCTTGGCCGGCATCGTCATCAGCGCTTCCGGGCTGCTGCAGCGGACGCCCCGACCGTCCGAGGCGGCCGTGCGGGATGCGCTGGACCGCAATCTCTGCCGGTGCGGCGCGCATAACCGCATCGTCCGCGCCGTCCTGCGGGCAAGCCGATGACGCTACCGGCGGCGCTGGCGGGGACGCCGCGGCTCGACCGCTGGCTCCGTTTCGACCCGGGCGGCTGGGCGGAGGTGTTCTCCGGCAAGGTCGAACTCGGGCAGGGCATCCACACCGCGCTGGCGCAGATTGTGGCGAACACGCTTGGGGTGGGGCTGGACCAGGTGCGGATGGTGGCGCCCAGCACGGCCCGCAGTCCGGACGAGGGGGTGACGTCCGGCAGCCTCTCGGTCCAGCACTCGGGCGCTGCGCTGCGCCAGGTCTGCACGGAAGCCCGGGCGCTGTATCTCGCCCGCGCCGCCGATCGGCTCGTGACCACGGCGCGCCTCGAGGTCGAGCGGGGCGTCATCCGGGCCGAAGGCCGGCAGACCAGCTACTGGGAGTTGGCCGACGCGGTGCTGCTCGACCGCGACGCGACCGGCAGACCCGCCTCGGAGGCCCGGCCCGGACGCGGCGCGCCCCGCCTCGACCTGCCGGATAAGGTATTCGGCCGTCCCCGCTTCATCCACGACTTGCGCCTCCCCGGCATGCTGCACGGGCGCATGGTCCGCCTGCCCAGCCCGGGCGCGCTTCTGCTCGAGGTCGACGCGGCCGCGGTCGGGGCCAGAGAGGACGTCGTCGCCGTGGTGCGGGACGGCTCGCTTCTCGGCGTTCTCGCCGCGTCGGAGGCGGCCGCGGAAGCCGCCGCATCCATGCTGGCCGTTGTTTGCCGTTGGGAGGTGCCGGCGCTCCTGCCCGATGCCGATGACCTCACCGGCTGGTTGCGGGCCCAACCGGTCGAGACGCAAAGCGTCGCGGAGGGCACGCCGCCCCCGTCCCACGGCAACCAGCCCCCCATTGCCCGCACGCTGCGGCAGCGTTTCGCCAAGCCGTACCTCGCGCACGCCTCGATCGGCCCCTCCTGCGCGCTGGCCCAGTGGAGCGAGAAGCTGATGGTGTGGACGCACAGCCAGGGAATCTTCAACCTGCGGCGGGACCTCGCGCTGGCTTTCGCGCTGCCCGAGGCCGCTGTCGTTGTCCAGCATGTCGAAGGTTCTGGCTGCTACGGCCACAACCCGGCCGACGACGTCGCGTTCGATGCCGCCTGGCTCGCCCGCGCGGCCGGGGGCGCACCGGTGCGCGTGCAGTGGTCACGTGCCGACGAGCTGGGCTGCGCCCCGTTCAGCCCGGCCATGGCGGTCGAGATCGAGGCGGACCTCGATACGGCCGGCGACGTGCTCGAGTGGCGGCACACCATCTGGAGCAACGGACACGGAACCCGGCCCGGGCGCGGCAGCAGCCCGGCGCTGCTCGGCGCCTGGGCGCTGGCCGAACCGTTCGAGCGGCAGACCGCGGTCAACGCCTCGCGCGCGTCGGGCGGCGGCGCCGAGCGCAATGCGGCGCCCTCCTACGCCTTTCCGTCGTGGCGGGTGACGAACCACCGCGTGCTGCCGATGCCGTTGCGGAGTTCGGCCATGCGCTCACTGGGCGCGCTGCTCAACGTGTTTGCGGCCGAGCAGATGGTCGACCAGGTCGCGCTCGCAGCCGGGCAGGACCCGTTGGCCTACCGCCTGCACTGGGCGCCCGACGAGCGGGCCCGGGCGGTGCTGTCGCGCGCCGCGGCGGAGGCCGGTTGGGGCGATACGCTGGCGGAAGGGATCGGGCGCGGGATCGGGTTCGCGCGCTACAAGAACACGGGAGCCTACTGCGCCGTCGTCGCCGAGATCGAGGCGGGGGCGGAGATCCGGGCGCGGCGGCTGACGGTCGCCTGCGACGTCGGGCTGGTGGTCGATCCCGACGGGGTCGCCAACCAGATGGAGGGCGGGGCGATCCAGGCTACGAGCTGGGCGCTAAAGGAAGCGGTCCAGTTCGATCGGGAGGGGGTGACCAGCCTCGATTGGGAGGGCTATCCGATCCTGCGCTTTTCCGAGGTGCCGAACGTGTCGGTGCATATCGTCGCCTCGGGCGCGCCGTCGGTCGGGGCGGGCGAGGCCTCGGTCGGCCCGACGGCGGCGTCGCTGGCCAATGCCGTCGCGTCCGCGCTGGGGGTGCGCGTGCGGGAACTGCCGCTCCGGGCCGAGCGGATCGTCGCGGCGATGGATGAGGTGGGAGGACGATGACGAGTTTGCGTGTGCTGAGCGCCGGGGCCGCCAAGGGATTGGTCGGCAGCGTCGCTCCGGAGGTCGAAGGCGTGTTCAGCGCCGTAGGCGCGATCCGCGAGATATTCGAGGGGGGCGCCCTCTGCGACGTGCTGATCCTGACCGCTCGGCAGCTGGAGGAGTTGGCGGCTTCTGGCCGGGTCAGGCCTGAAACCGTCGCGCCGATCGGGACCGTTCGCACCGCGGTGGCGGTGTTGAGCGGCAGCCCGGTGCCCCCGATTGCGACGGGCAACGATCTCGCGGCGGCGCTCCGGGCCGCCTCCGCCGTGTTCATTCCAGACCCCCACAAGAGCACGGCGGGCATCCACGTGCGCCGTGTAATCGACGCGCTGGGGCTCGCCGACGCGGTCGCGCCGAAGCTCCGCGCATTCGCGAACGGCGAGACGGCGATGCGGACGTTGGCCGAGGAAGCGCCGGCCGGCGGCATCGGCCTCACGCAGACGACGGAGATCCTCTACACGAAGGGGCTCACGCTGGTGGGCCCGCTCCCGCCCGAGCACGACCTCTCGACGGTTTATGCCGCCTGCGTCAGCGCGACCGCGACCTCGCCAGAGGCCTCGCGCCTGGTCCAGCTACTGACCGGGCCAGCTAGCGCGGCGTTGCGGGAGCGGAGCGGGTTCGAGGCGGTGGAACGGCACCCGTGACGGATCAGGAGGCCGTCCGCTTCGACGGAGTTACGATCGAGTTCGGGGTGGCCGGCAAGCGCCTGTTCCGCGCCGTCGAGACAGCGGATCTGGTCGTCGGCGCCGGCGAGTTCGTCGCGATCGTCGGCCCGACCGGGTGCGGCAAGTCGACGCTGTTGAATGCGGCGGCCGGGCTGCTGCGGCCGGCGGCCGGCAGCGTGAGCGTGTTCGGGGCGCCGCTCGACGGCCTGAACCGCGCGGCGGGATATCTGTTCCAGCTGGAAGCGCTGATGCCGTGGAAGACCGCGCTCGAGAACGTGGCGATCGGGCCGGAAACGGCCGGGACACCAAGGGCGGAGGCGCGGGCGGCAGCGCGGGAGTGGTTGCGCCGGGTCGGCCTCGCGCCGTTCGCCGACCGCTATCCCCACATGCTCTCGGGCGGGCAGCGCAAGCGCGTGGCCATGGCGCAGGTGCTGATCCGGGATCCCGCGATCCTCCTGATGGACGAGCCGTTCGGCCCCCTCGACGCGCAGACGCGGGTGATCATGGGCGATTTGCTGCTGCGGCTCTGGTCGGAGAACCGCAAGGCGGTGCTGTTCGTGACGCACGACCTCGAGGAGGCGATCTCCTTGGCGGACCGGGTGGTGCTGATGTCCGCGGGCCCGGCCGCGCGCATCATGGGCGATTTCCCGATCACGCTGGAGCGGCCGCGCGACATTTCCGAAATCAAGCTGACGCCGGCGTTCCAGGCGCTGCACCGCGACATCTGGCACATGCTGAAATCGGAAGTGCTGAAGGCCTACCCCGACATGCCGGCGGCTGACGGAGCCCGGTCGTGAACCGGCTGGTTCTGACCGCCCTGCAGCTTGCGGTCGCGCTGGTGATCATCGTGGCCTGGCACGTCGCCGCGACCACGACCCTCGTGGGCGACCCCAAGACCGTCAGCTTCTTCTTCTCGACGCCCGGCGCGGTGGTGGCGCAGATCTGGGAATGGTTCTCGACGGGCTCCATCTGGTACAATCTCTGGATCACGCTGCTCGAGAGCGCGCTGTCGTTCCTGATCGGCGCGGCGGCGGCGATCGTGTTCGGGTTCTGGTTCGCCCGGCGGCAGTTGCTGGGCGCCGTGTTCGACCCCTACGTCAAGGGCGCCAATGCGCTGCCGCGGGTCGTGCTGGCCCCGATCTTCACGCTGTGGTTCGGGCTGGGCATCTGGTCGAAAGTGGCGCTCGGCGTCACGCTGGTCTTCTTCATCGTGTTCTTCAACGTGGTGCAGGGCGTCCGTGAGGTCGACAAGACGGTGCTGTCCAACGCCCGCATGCTCGGGATGAGCGAGCGCCAACTGCTCCGCCACGTCTACCTGCCTTCCGCGCTCTCATGGGTGTTCTCGTCCCTGCACACCTCGATCGGCTTTGCCGTCGTGGGTGCCGTCGTCGGCGAGTATCTCGGCTCGGCCGCCGGGCTCGGCTATCTGATCCAACAGGCGGAGGGCGTGTTCGACATCGCGGGGGTGTTTGCCGGCATGGTGGTGCTGGCCGGCTTCGTCATCCTGATCGATGTCGGCGTGACATTGATCGAGCGGCGGCTGCTAGTCTGGCGCCCGCCGGTCCAAGTCGACTAGGTAGGATCGTTGAACGGATCGGGCCGTAACGAGCCCGGGCCACCAAGGGGAGGACGCGCGATGATGACTGGAACCAAATGGGTGGCCGCGGCCACGCTGGCCCTGGCTCTGCTGGGCGGCGGCCAGGCCGAGGCTAAGGTGACGCTGTCGATCGGCGGCGCCAGCTGCCTCTGCTATCTGCCGACGGTGCTGGCGCAACAACTCGGCCTGTTCGAGAAAGCCGGGGTCGAAGTCGACACGGTTGATTTCAAGGGCGGCAGCCAGGCGCTGACGGCGGTGATCGGCGGTTCCGCCGACGTCGTCTCCGGCTATTTCGATCACACGGTCGAGCTGGCTGCCAAGCAGCAGAACCTGACCTCCTTCGTCGTCTATGACCGCTTTCCCGGTCTGGTGCTGGTCGTGGCGCCGGGTGAGGGCGGCAGCATCACCAAGGTGTCGGACCTGGCGGGCAAAAAGGTGGGCGTGAGCGCGCCCGGCTCGTCCACCGACTTCTTCCTGAAATACGAGTTGAAGAAGGCAGGGCTGAAGCCCGACGCGGCAGCGGTCGTCGGCGTCGGCCTGGGCGCGACGGCGGTGGCGGCCATGGAACACGGTCAGATCGATGCGGCCGTCATGCTCGACCCGGCGGTGACGATCCTGCAAACCCAGCACAAAGACCTGAAGATCCTTGTCGACACCCGCAGCGAGGCGGACACGATGGCGGCTTTCGGCGGCGCCTATCCGGGCGGCGCGCTCTATGCCAGGGCCGACTGGATCGCCGGCCACGCCAAGGAGGTGCAGGCGATGACCGACGCCATGCTCGAGACGCTGCAATGGATCCACACGCATTCGGCCGAGGAGATCATGGCGAAGATGCCGCCGGCGATGGTGGGCAAAGACAAAGACACCTACCTCGCGGCGCTGAAGCAGACCATCCCGATGTATTCGCAGAACGGCCTGATGGACCCGAAGGGCGCGCAAGCCGTGCTGGAGGTCTTCAGCGTCGGCGACCCGTCCGTCGCCCAGGCGAACATCAACCTGCAGAACACCTACACGAACAAATTCGTGGAAGACGCCAAGATCAAGTAACGAGCTGCGGCGCCAACTCGTGATGTTCTTTACGCAGGACGCGGCGCGGGCGATCAAGGTGTCGATCCCGCGCCCCGCCATCCAAGGCGACCGTGACAACGGCGACCTGTATGGCGGCCAGCAGCACGCCCCGCTGGTGACGCTGGAGATGCCCGACTGACGCCCTAGCTCGCGCGGGCGAGCAGGCGGGAGCGCGGCGCCAGCAACTCGGTCAGCTCCCGTATGTCGGCGATCTCTTCCAGCTGCTGCAGCCGGTCAAACAGCGGCCGCAGGGTGTCGGGTAGCAGCGAGCGCGCGCCGCAGTCGGAGAACTTCCCCCAGAGCTCCTGCGAACTTATCGGCTGATCGCCGCCGCGCCCGACTAGATTGTCGACCCGGCGCGAGACGGTTCGACCGTCGGTTAGCCTGACCCGCACCTCCGCGCTGAATTGGTGTTCGGAGTCGTCTTCCATGTCGGGGTGGGCGGTCGCAACGGTCTTGGCGAGCAGCGCGCGGATGGCCGGATCGACCGGGGCGTCGCCTTCGAAATGACCGAGCCGCACGGCACCGTCCAGGAGAGCGCGGGCCACGACGTATTGCACGCTGAACTTCGCCTGCAGCGGGGTCGTGGGGTTCGGGTTGTCGGTGTGCCGCAGCCGCCTTCCATGCGGCATGACTTCAATCGCCGCAACGTCGTCCGCCCGGATGCCTTCCTGCTCGCGCAGCGCCAGCATCGCCGCAATGGCCGGATGGGTGGAGCCGCAGCAGGGATATTGCTTCAGCCCCATCGACGAACTGAGGATCTCGAGGGGCGATGCCCAGTCCGCGAACAGAAGCCTCGCGTCGAACTGGCCCGGCCCGTTGAACACGTTGAGGTAGCCCTGCGGGTGCTCGAGCGCGAGCGGGTTGGAGTCGTAGCCCCGCTCGGCCAGCATGACGGCGAGCAGCCCGTTGCGGGCGCTCTGGCCGATGTGCAGCGGCTTGACCATGGTGCCGAAATTCGCCTTCAGCCCGGAGGCGAGCGAGGCCGCGATGCCGAACGCCGTCGTCATCGTCGCCTCCGGGAGGCCGACGAGGTGCGCCACGGCCGCGACCGTGCCGAAGATGCCGACCGTCGCCGTCGGGTGCCAGCCCTTGTCGTAGTGCACGAAATTGACCGCGCGGGCGAAACGGATCTCGGTTTCGATGCCGACCAGATAGGCCGCGAGCAGTTGCGCCCCGGACAGGCCGCGCGCCTCCGCGACGGCCATCAGCGGCGACACCAGGGGCACCGATTGATGTCCGCCCATCGGCTCGCTGAAATCGTCGTAGTCGAGCGCATGCGACGCGACCCCGTTGGCGAACGCCGCATCGAGTAGGCTGGTCTTCAGCGTCGTCCCGAACACGGTGCAGGGTCCGCCCGCTGCGGCGACCCCGGGCAGGTCGCGGAGAATGGCCGCCGCAGGCTCCACCGCCCCGGCAAGTGTGACGCCGAGCGTATCGATGATCGCCGTCCGCGCGAGATGGATCGCGCGTGGGGTGATGTCTGCCGGACCGAACGCGGCGACGTGCATGGCGAGGCGTTGCAGCAGGGTCGGGGTCGTCATGAATGCGCCTCCGCGTTGGAGCCGGCGCGCAGGAGCCCGGCGAGTTCGCGCGCGCTGCCGCGCTCGAGGGTAAGGACGGCGTCCCGGATGCGCTCGATCTGATCGCGGGGCAGCACCAAGGAGGCGGACGCGGCAAACTTCGCAACGACCGCATTCTCGTCCAGGGCGCGGGCGCCGGCGCCGCTGTTCACGGCGACGTGCTGGAAGCGCTCGGTCCCGTCGCGGAGGTGCAGGCGGACGCCGCCGGAAAAGGCGTGGGGAAACTGCGAGGCCGGGTCGGCGAGGCAGGCCGTCTGTGCGGCCAGCGCCAGCACGTCCGGCCGGGCCAACGCCGGCGGCAGGAGATCCGCCAGGCCGAAACTGCCCTGCAGCAGGCAGGTGGCGACAACGAACGGGGCGCTGAACTTCGCCTCGTATTCGTTGGCGGGACGCTGCTTCTGGGCCGCCGGCTCGGCCACGATGGGCAATGTGTCGTGCGGCAGCAGGATCTCGATCCGAGCGACGCTGTCCGGATCGAAGCCGGCGTGTAGCGTAATCGCGGCTTCGGCGGCGCCATGGATGAAATGGCAGACCGGGTAGGGCTTGATGGCGGTCTCAGCCAATTCCCACACGGTGCCGAGGGTGCGCAACTCTGCCGGCACGTCGATCGGCGCTGCCGGGTGCTGGAGGTGGGTGTCGAAGAGGCCGAAGCGGCCTTCGTAGGGCCGGGCCGGTGCCTTGAACGAGGCGGCCGCCAAATGCGCCGCCGTGATCCCGGCGACCGCCGCCCAGCCGGGATGCAGCCGCTTGGTCCACGCGCCATCCTCGAGGAAGACCTGGACCCCCGAAGCGGTGCTGGCGGCGATACCTTGGGCGGCAGCGATTTGCCCCGGTGACAGGCCGAGCAACTTCGCTGCCACGATGGCGGAGCTGAAATGTGCGACGATTCCGGTCGCATGGAAGCCGGTGTGGTGGAAGCCGCCCTTGGCCGCCGCGCCGATCCGGATGGCCGTTTCCATCCCCGCGGCGTAGGCGGCCAGAAGCGCTCCGCCATCTGCACCAAGCTTTTCGCCGAGTGACAGGGCGGCGGGCAGGCACGCGGCGGTCGCGTGGATGATGCTGCCAAGATGGGTGTCGTCGAAGTCCAACCCATGCATCAGGACCCCGTTGACCAAGGCCGCGTCGCGTAGCGGCAGCCGTTCCGGCCGGCCGATGACGCTGCACGCGCCGGTCCCTCCCAGCGCCACCGCCCCCGCGACCGCGGCGTGGCTGAACGGGTAGGCGTTGGAGGCGATCGCGCAGCCCAGCGCGTCCAGGATCAGCAGCTTGGCGCGGTCCCGCACCGGCACCGGGATATCCGCCAGCGTGAGCCCGGCGGCGAATTCGGCGAGCGTCGCCGACGGCGCGATGGCAGGCGCTTCCACATGGTCAAGCAATGGCGGCCTCCTGTGACGCGCCGCTCGCGACGAGGCGGCAATCGGCCGGCGCGAAGCTCAGCACGGCCGCGCTGCCCGGGGCGAGCGCCACCCGGGAGAAGGCGCGCAGGCGGGTGCCGGCGACCTCCACGACATATTCGATGTAGGGCCCGAGATAGGCGCCCCCCTGCACGGTGCCGATCAGCCGGTTATTGCCCGGGTGTGGCGCGCCGCTCTCGGCCGACTCGAGCCGGATCGCCTCCGGACGCAGCAGGACGACCGGGTCATCCCCCGTCTCCGGCGTTTCCCTCAGCAGGATCGGCGTGCCGTCTGGCAACCGCCACGTGCCGCCCTCCCGCCGCACGGGCAGGAAATTGGCATTGCCGATAAAATCGGCCACGAACCGGTTGGCCGGTTCGGTGTAGAGCGCCTCCGGCCGCCCCTGCTGCACGATGTGGCCCGCTTGCATGACGATGACCCGGTCGGACATCGACAGCGCCTCCGTTTGATCATGGGTCACATACAGCGCCGGCACGTGCAGCTCGCGTTGGATGCGGCTGATCTCCGAGCGCGTCCGGTCGCGCAGCCGCGCGTCGAGGTTGGAGAGCGGCTCATCGAACAGCAGCACCTGCGGCTTGCCTGCAATGGCGCGGGCGAGTGCCACGCGCTGCTGCTGGCCCCCCGACAGCTCGGACGGCCGCCGCTCCGCGAAGGCGCCCATCCCGACCACGTCCAGCGCCCAGGCCACCGCCGGCCCCGGCTTGCGTTCGCCGCGAACCGTGAGGGGAAAGGCGACGTTCTGCGCCACCGTCAGATGCGGCCAGATCGCGTAGGATTGGAACACCATGCCCAGGTTGCGCTCGTGCGGCGGCACGAACACGCCACCATCCGCATCCGACACGATGTGGCCGTTGATGGTGATGGCGCCCCCGTTCGGCACTTCCAGCCCGGCGATCGCGCGTAGCGTCGTCGTCTTGCCGCAACCGGACGGCCCGAGCAGTGTCACGAACTCGCCTTCGGCCACCTCGAACGAGATCGCGTGGATAACCCTCAGCGGACCATATGATTTGACCAGTCCGCGAACCGCGATGCCCATGCCTCTCTCCTATCGGCGTTCCCGCGCGCCCGGCATCGCCAGGAGCAGCACGGACATGACGGCCACCATCATCACCATCGCCAGGATCGAGAGCGCGCTCGCCAGGCCCCAATTGGCCTCTTCGAACGCCGACCAGATCGAGACGGACAGCACGGAGGTGGACGCCGTGAAGATCAGGATCGTGGCCGAGATCTCGCGGAAAAAGGCCATGAACAGCAGGAAGTAGCCGCTCTGCAGCGAGGGCAGGCTGAGCGGCAGCAGAATGCGCCAGACCGTGCGCGGGCGGCTGGCGCCGGCGGTCCAGGCCGCTTCCTCGAGGCTGCGGTCGAGCTGCACGAAGCGCGCGCCGGCCGTTTCGGTGGCGTAGGGCAGGAATCGGGTCACGTAGGCGAGCACGATCAGGGTCAGCGTGCCGTAGAGCGGCAGGGGCAGGTAGGCGTAGGCCCAGAGCAGCCCGAGGCCGAGCACGATCCCCGGAACCCCGAACGGCAGCATGACCAGCGCGTCGAGCACCCGGTAGCCCGTGGGTCGCAGGCGGACGGTGAAATACGAGCAGGCGGCGCCGAGCAGCACGCCCACGAGTGCGCCGCCGCCCGAAACGATCAGCGTGTTCCAGATCGCCTGCCGCGTGTCGGACGATTGCCAGACGTACGTGTAGTTGCGCCAGGTGAACGCGGCGTCGAACGGGCTTGCGGTGAAGAACTTGATCAGCGAGGTGTAGAGCAGGATGACGCTCGGCAGCACGAGCGCGATCAGGACGTAGAACGCACAAAGCGCGTTCACCACGAAGCGGAGGCGGCCCAGCGGCACCGGCGTGATCCGCCCCGCCTTGCCCGTCGTGACGACGGCGCGGCCGCCCCGCGCCAGCCGCCGCTGCAGCATAATCGCGACCCCGGTCAGCGCCGAGAGCGTCAATCCGGCCGCGGCCGCGAGCCCGTAGGCGGTCGGCGGGAAGCGGCAGAGCAGGTAGATCTGCGTCGCCAGGACCGTGACCCGGCCCGGCACCCCGATCAGCACGGGAATGCCGAACTGCTCGAGCGCCATGATGAGGCAGAGCAGGGCGCTCGATCCGAGCGCGTAAGACAGCATGGGCAGCGTGACCCGGCTCAGCATCCGCCACGACGAGGCTCCCGCCGTGCGCGCCGCCTCCTCGTAGCTGGGGTCCATGCCCATGATCGGGCCCCGCATCGTGAGATACACGAACGGGATTTGGTGCAGCGTCATCACGAAGATGATCCCGGTCGTCGTGTAGATGTCGACCGACAGCCAATCGATCCCGAGCGTGTCCTGCAGGACGTCGTTGATCAGCCCGCCGGGCGAGCCGATGACGATCCAGGCCATCGCCAGGATGAATGACGGAAAGTAGAAGCTGAGCGCGAGCATCGCGGTCATCGCGCCCGACCAGCGGAAATCGGTCCGGTGGATGACGAGCGCGAGCGCCGTGCCGAACACCATCGACAGCGCCGTGACCGAGCCCGCCACGATCAACGTGGTCACCAACGTGTCGACGACGCCCGGCGAGGTGAGGCCCTGCCAGTTCGCGAGCGTCCAGTGGCCGCCCGGCGTGCCCGGTGCCGTGTCGCGGAAACTGCCGAGCACCAGCGCCGCGACCGGGGTCAGCGCGAGCAGCCCCACGATGCCGAACACGCCGGCGTACGCGACCGAGAGCACGCCGCCCGTTCGCCTAGGCGCGCGTGGCCGGGCTACGACGGCGCCGGCGATCCCGAGCGATTGTTCGGCGTGGGACACGCTATCGGATGCCGAAGACGGTGCGCCAATGCCGGATAAGGTCGTCCTGCCCCGACCCTCCGATCAGGGTGAGCGTGTCGACGGCGTTGGATAGGCTGGCGGTGGGCGGGATGAATTTCGGCGGTGGCACGCCGGGCCGGGTCACCGGCAGGCCATCGTTTTCCTGCAACGACTCCTGGCCCGGCACGCTGAGCAGCCAGTTCGCGAACAGCTTCGCCGCGGCCGGGTGAGGCGCGCGGGCGCTGACGAACAAGTAGCCGTCGCTGTAGGCGGTGCCCGATTGCGGATAGACGAAGCCGATCGGCGCGCCATCCTCGAGCCCCGGCTCGAGCGGCAGGTCGGCAAGCGTCGCGATCTGCACGTCGCCGCGCAGGACCGCCTGGTAGACGCCGGCGGAACCCTCGAAGAAGCGGACGTCGTTGTCACGCAGCTTCTCGGCCGCATCCGTCATCCCCAACTTGTTCCACAGCGCGGCCACACCCTGCACCGCAACGGAGCGCCAGGGCGGGTCCATGCCGACGCGGCCCTTGAAGCGAGCCGACCAGAGGTCGCTCCACTCCTTGGGCGCATCGGGCGCACGGACGCGGTTCTTGTTCCAGATGATGACGTTCCGCGTCGTGTTCACGGCGAAGGCACGGTTCTGGTGGTTGTCTTTCGGCGGGAACGCGGCGAACTCCGGCGGCGACCACTGGAGCGCCCAGCCGCCGCTGTCGACGCCCTTGAAGAAGGTGTCGTCCGGGAAGCTCAGCATCACGTCGGCGAGGTTGCGCTGCGCATTGAATTCGGTGGCGAAACGCTCGTTGAGCGGGGCGCTGCCGAGCCGGATGTGCTCGGTCTCGATGCCGGGATGGGCTTTCCGAAAGGCGCCGAGCAGGATCTCGGCGCCCTGCGGCCGCATGTTGTGATACAGGACGACCCGGCCTTCTTTCCGCGCCGCGGGTTCGACCTCCGCCCAATCGTCGGCCGCACGGGCCGTGGCCCCCGCCGCCAGTGAGGCGAAGAGCGTCAGCGCCGCGCGGCGGCCGATCTGCAGATCCGATCCCGACTTCGTCATTGGACTCCCTCCTGTTCCGCCCGGTGTTCCAGGTCGGCCTCGAAACTCAGCGTGCGTCGTGCGCCATTGCCTGCAGCCTCAGCTCGAGGCCGCGGCGCACGTGGAGCCGCATCAGGCGTTCCGCCCGGTCGGCCTCACGGGCCGCGATCGCGGCGACGATTTCCTCATGTTCCGCCCAAGCTTGGGCGATCCGGCCCTCCGCGGCGAACGTGGTCCGGCCCAGCAGTGCCACGGCGTCGTGAAGGTCGCCGACCTGCTTGAGGAGGAAGCGATTATGTGCCGCCCGGTAGATCTGCTCGTGCAGGCGCGTGTTCTCGCGGGCATGCACGGCGGGGTCAGCCGGCAGCGACCGGGCTCCCGCCAGCATGGCCTCCAGCATCATCATTTCCGACGGCCCGGCGTTCCGCGCAGCCAGACTCGCGGCGGTGCCCTCCAAGCTTTCCCGCATGTCGTAGAGTTCGGCGATCGCCCGCAGATCATGCTGAGCGATCGCGAGGCCGCCGCCCGGCGCATGCACCACCATATGATCGGACTGCAGGCGCCGCAGGGCTTCGCGAACCGGCGTGCGGCTCATGCCGAGCCAGTCGCTCAGATCGATCTCGGGCACGCGCTGGCCAGGTTGGAGCCTGCCCTCTTGGATGGCTGATCGGATCGCCTGGTAGGCCTGTTCGGCGAGCCGGCCCGTTGTCCGTAACGGCACCACCCGGTCGGGAGCCTTGCTGTCTAGCGCCGCCGCGTTCTCCAAATGAGCAACCCACCCTGGCTTGTCCTCAGCAGTATGACCCTGTATGCAACGGGACGCAAGCTGACGGGAGGAGATATGCGGCAACGCTCCCTGCGCGCCACGTTCATGCGCGGCGGCACATCCAACGCGCTCATCTTCCATCGCGACGTCCTCCCGGCCGACCGTGAAGATTGGACGCCGATCTTCCTGGCCGCGATGGGCTCGCCAGATCCGAACGGGCGGCAGCTCGACGGCATGGGGGGCGGCGTCTCGTCGCTGTCGAAAGTCTGTGTCGTGGGTCCGCCGACCCGGCCGGATGCGGACGTCGACTACACCTTCGCCCAGATCTCGGTCGGCACGCCGGTCGTCGATTACTCCGCCAACTGCGGCAACATGTCGTCCGCGATCGGACCGTTCGCGCTCGATGAGGGCCTGGTGCCTGCCCCCGTGGGCGGCGAAGCGGCGGTCCGCATCCACAACACCAACACCAACAAGATCATCACCGCGCGCTTTGCCGTCGAGGACGGGCGCGCCGCCGTGGACGGCGGCCTGGTGCTGGACGGCGTGGCCGGCTCGGGGGCGCCGATCAAGCTCGAGTTCAACGACCCCGGCGGCGCGCGAACCGGCCATCTCCTGCCAACTGGCAATGCGACCGATCTCATCGCGATCGAGGGGTTGGGCGACCTCCCGGCCAGCCTGGTCGATGCCGCCAACCCCTGCGTGTTCGTGCCCGCGGAAGCGCTGGGGCTGCAGGGCACCGAGTTGCCGGAGGCGTTCGAGCGGGATTGCGGATTGCTGGCGCGGCTGGAGGCGATCCGCTGCCGGGCTTCGGTGATGATGGGATTGGCCGCCGACCCGGCGGAAGCCGCCGGAATTCTCGGCGTCCCAAAGATCGCGGTGGTCGCCGGGCCCTGCGACGCGCCGACACTCTCCGGCCGCGTCGTCGGCGCCGCCGAGTGCGACATCCTGGTCCGCATGATCTCGATCGGCCAGCCGCACCGCGCGGTGCCGCTGACCGGCGCGCTGTGCCTGGCCGCGGCTTGCCGCGTGCCGGGCAGCGTCCCGCACCGCCTCGTCCAGGCGCAGGAAGGCCCGCTCAGGATCGCGCACCCGTCCGGCGTCATCCTGGTGGATGCCGACGTCGAGCCGCTCGCGGGCGGCGTCCACATCCGGCACGCCACCGTCTATCGCACGGCACGGCGGCTGTTCACCGGCGAGGTGTTCTACCGCGCTCTGCCGCTCGCGGCAGAATGACCCGGGACGCTCCCCAGCACTCGCTCACCCTCGCTTTCGCTCAGCGCCTGGCCGACTGGCCGGCCGACGACCCGGCTCTGCTGCGACGCTGCCGGCTGCTGCTGCTCGATGGTCTCGCGGTGGCGGTCGCCGGGGCTGCCGAGCCCGGTCCGCGCGCGATGGCTGCTCTGGCGCGGGAGAACGGCGGCGGGCCCGCCACGCTGATCGGCCAAGGGGCGTCCGCGGCCCCCGCCAACGCCGCGCGGGTCAACGGCATGTCCATGCACGTGCTCGACTACGAGCCGATGTGGAACCCGCCCAACCACGCCATCTCGCCTCTTCTGCCGGCGCTGCTGGCGTTGGCCGAACGCCGCGAAGCCGCGGGTTCGTCGCCCCAGGGAGGCGTGCTGCTCTCGTGCCTGGCCAAGGGCATCGAGGCGCAGGGGCGGCTCCGGCTGGCGAGCGGGCAGATCGAGCCCGCAAAGCTCAGCCTGCACCCGCCCGGCGCGGTTGGCCCGCTCGCGGCCGCGCTGGCCTGTGGGAGCATGCTTGGGCTCGCCCCGGAGCGGCTGGCCGCTGCGGTGGGTATCGCCGCCTCCCGCTCCGCCGGGCTGCTGGCCAATGTCGGCTCGATGACCAAGGCGCTGCATTGCGGGGATGGTGCCGCGCACGGGCTCGAGGCTGCTCTGCTCGCGGCGTCGGGCTTCAGCGCCAATGAGGACGCGATCGGCAGCCCGCGCGGTTGGGGGCCGTCGCTGTTCCCGGACAGCTTCGACCCGGCGCCGCTTACCGCACCGGTTGATGCGCCGCGCGCCCTCGACCCGGGGCCCGCCTGGAAGCTGTTCCCCTCCCAGTTCGCAACTCATTTCGGCATCACCGCGGCGCTAGCGGCGCGCGAGACGCTCGGCTCCGGCCCGATCCGCCGGGTCGTGCTCACGGTGCCGCCGATGCCGTATATCGACCGGCCGCAGCCAAAGGATGGGCTCGATGGAAAGTTCTCCTGGCAGTATACCGCCGCGGCCGCGCTGCTCGACGGCGCCGTCGGGTCCGGCAGCTTCACCGACGCCCGCCGCTTTGCGCCGGATATGGTCGCCCTGCTCGCCGCCATTGAGCTGCGGCCGGACCCCACGATCTCCGGCCGCTTCGACCGCATGCATGTGGACATCACCGTCGAGCCGGAACGCGGGGATACCTTGACGCGGCGCTGCGACGCGCCGCTAGGCAGCTGGTCCCGCCCGATCGGCGAGGAGCGGATCGTCGAGAAGGCGAGGGACCTGCTGGCCCCCGCCATCGGCCATGAGGCCGCGGTGGAGCTGATCGGCCGCGCGCTGCAGGCCGATGAGTTCGAGGTCCGCAGCATGACCGCGATGCTGCGCGACCGACATCACTCAAGTGGAAAGGATCTGACATGACCGAGCCGGCAGAGGCCCCCTTCTATGACGTCATCGTCGTCGGTGCGGGCAATGCCGCGCTCGCGGCGGCCGTGTCGGCCAAGGAAAACGGAGCGCAGCGCGTCGTCGTGCTGGAGAAGGCGCCTCGCGAGATGCGCGGCGGCAACACGCATTGGAGCGGGGGCGTGCTGCGTTTCGCCTTCGATGATCCGCGCGAGATCGGCCCGCTGCTGCCCGGCGTGGAGCAGGCGTTCGAGAATTTCTACGAGGGCATCCAGCCCTACACGCGCGCCGATTTTCACGGCGACCTCATGCGCGTCACCTCCGGCCAAACGGACCCGGTGCTGTCGCGCGTGCTGGTCGACAACTCCAAGGACACCGTGTTCTGGATGCACGCGAACGGGGTCCCGATGGAGCCGGCCATCACGCTCACGGGCGTGCGCAAGGGCAACAAGGTGGTGTGGGCGCGCGGCCTGGTCGTGCGGGCCGAGCATGAGGGCGTCGGCCTGAGCACGGCCTGGTTCCGCCGCTGCGACGAGATCGGCATCGAGATCCGCTACGGGGCCGCGGTCATCGGCCTGCTGATGGACAAGCGCGGCCATGCGAGCGGGGTCACCGTCCGTGACGACGAGGGAGTCCACGAGATCGCCGGGCGCGCGGTCGTGCTCGGCTGCGGTGGCTTCGAGGCGAACGTGCAGATGCGCACGCAGCACATCGGCCCCCTGGTGGGTGCCGCGAAGGTGCGGGGCACGCCGCACAACCAGGGCGACGGGCTGCGCATGGCGATGAACGACCTCGGCGCGATGCCGTGGGGTCAATGGAGCGGCTGCCATGCCACGCCGATCTCGGCCGACTGGGGCAACTTCGCCCCCCGGGAGCTGACCGACCGCTCGAACCGCCTCAGCTATCTCTACGGCGTCATGATCAACCGCAACGGCCGCCGCTTCGTCGACGAGGGTGAGGATGGCGCCATGTTCACCTACGCCAAGTATGGCCGCGCCATCCTGGCCGAGCCCGGCGCCAAGGCCTACCAGATCTTCGACAGTCAGGTCGTGCACCTGCTGGAGCCGCGCTACTCCACCAGCAAGCCGCTGGTGGCGGACACGCTGGAAGCGCTGGTCGCGCAGTTGGACATCGACAACAAGGAGCAGGCGCTCCGGACGTTGCACGAATACAATGCCGCCGCGCGCGACGCCTCGGCGGGCTTCGACCCATCCCAGAAGGATGGGCTGTCCACGAGCGGATTGGCGCTCGAGAAGACCAACTGGGCGCTCAAGCTCAACAAGCCCCCGTTCTACGCCTACACGGCCACGGGCGGGATCACCTTCACCTTCGGCGGCCTCAAGGTCGATGAGAACGCCCGCGTGATCGGCACCGATTGGCGGCCGATCCCGGGCCTGCTCGCCTGCGGCGAGATGGTCGGCGGGCTGTTCTACGACAACTACCCGGCCGGCACCGGGCTCGTCTCCGGCGCGACGTTCGGCCGGATTGCGGGCCGCAGCGCGGCGCAGCTGCAATCCAACAGCCGCGCCATGAACCTGCCCGCCGCGACCCGGCACCGGCCGGACGCGGCGCGCGGCGCCGACATGGTCACCGCGCCGCCCGTGGCGCCGCCGCCCCCGCCGACCTCGACCGCCTCGCGGTCGCCCGCTGCCGACCCGGTCGCGTCCCGCGCGGAGCCAGGCAATACCCTCGTCGAGACGTCATGGGTCCCTTGACGGGCTAGGCCGTCACGGCTCCGGCGACCCGGGCGGCGAAGGCGGCGGTGCCGAGCGGGCCACCCATGTCGCCGGTCCGGTACTCCGCAACGGCGATGACCCGGTCGAGTGCCGCCTCGATCGCGTTGGCGGCGCCGAGCAACCCGGCGTCGTTCCGGCGGCGGCCGAGCCAGGCGAGCAGCATGGCTGCCGAGCCGATCAGCGAGCTCGGGTTGGCCCGGTCGCTGCCCGCGATGTCGGGGGCGGAACCGTGCTGCGCCTGCGCCACGGCGTGGTCGGTGCCCGCGTTCAGCGAGGCCGCCAGACCGATGCTGCCGGAGATCTCCGCCGCTTGGTCGGACAGGATGTCGCCGAACATGTTGGTCGTGCAGATCACGTCGAACGCACTCGCGTCGCGCACCAGCAGGGCGGCCATGGCATCGACGAGCTGTTCCTCGTAGCGGACATCGGGGAAGCGCGCCGAGACCTCGCGCACGCACTCGAGGAACAGCCCGTCCGAGAGCCGCAGTACGTTGGCCTTGTGCACGGCCGTGACATGGCGGCGCCGGCGCCGGGCCAGTTCGAAACTCGCTTCGGCGATTCGCAGGGAAGCGGCCCGCGTGACCTTGCGGATCGACAGCGCCAGATCCGGCGTCGGCATCATCTCGCCGGGGCCGCTGAACATGGACCGGTCGGAATAGAAGCCTTCGGTGTTCTCGCGCATGGTGACGAGATCGACCGGCTTGCCGCAGCGGGGCGGGAAACCCGGGCGCGACTTGGCCGGGCGAATGTTGGCATAGAGGTCGAGCCGCTTGCGCAACTGTCCCGACGGGTTGAGCCCGCCTTCCGCCGCGGGCGGATACTCGTTGTGCGACACCGGGCCCAAGATCACGCCGTCGGCGGCACGAGCCGCCTCGAACACCGCGTCGGGGAAGGTCGTGCCCTGGGACCGATGCGCGACGAAGCCGATCTCGGCCTGTTCGAAGCGGAACACGAGCCCGAAGGCGCGGGCGGCAGCCTCGAGCACGTCCAGCGTCGCCCGGCAGATCTCCGGCCCGATGCCGTCTCCTTCCAGCACGAGCAGGCGGAGAGGCGCGTGTTCGGTCATGGTCTGTTTCCGTCGCTCATTGCGTGAGGTCGAACGCGGTCCGGTCGTCCATGCTGGTCCCGAAGAACGCCTCGATGCCGGCACGTCTTTGGCCGCGATAGGCCGGCTCCCCGGCTTCGAGCACCAGCGGCAGATCGTGCCCCGGGAGCAACACAGAGCCGGGTTTGCGGCGCCAGACCGACCAGATCTGCTCGATCGTGCGGTGCGTGACCACTTGGTCATAGGTCATGTCGGCGCTGCGGGTGATCATCTCACACCGATACTTCGCCGCATCCTGCACCAGCAGCAGGTCGCGTTCCGCCCCCTCGACCACGAACATGAGATGCCCCGGGGTATGACCCGGCGTGAGATGCGCCACGATCTGCGGCAGCACCGTCTCGCCATCCTCGAGCAAGCGCAGCCCGCCGCGCCGCTGGAGCGCCTCGACGCAGCATTCGGCCACGGGCGTGACCCCCGGCGGCTCGTCCCGCGCCCAGGCCAATTCCTGCGCGCCCACGGCGATGCGGGCCTGGGTGAACATCGGGAAGTTCACGATGTGGTCGTAATGCAGATGGCTGAGCAGCAGGTCGGTGACGTCGGCCGGCGCCAGGCCGTGCCTTGCCAAAGCTGAAAGCAGCGGCTTGCGCCCGCCGAAGCCGCCGGTGTCGAGCACGGCGACACGGCCGTGGCCGCGCAGCAGCACCACGGTGCACCAACCGAGGCCGCCATGGGCGGGCGATTTGCCGGGGTAGCCCTGCTGGAGGATGTCGAGGCTCCAGCCGTCGACTGCGAAATCGGTCACGAGATTCTGCCGTCCTGTTGCATCGCGTGGTTACTGAGCACGAGGAGTTGCGCGTTGCGGATATGCGCCCGGGCCTGCGCT
Source organism: Acetobacteraceae bacterium (assembly GCA_032249615.1). GTDB lineage: Bacteria > Pseudomonadota > Alphaproteobacteria > Acetobacterales > Acetobacteraceae > JAVVHH01. The sequence continues at coordinate 4,553 of JAVVHH010000050.1, read as the reverse complement.
TCGGCCCCGCCGGCGTCCCGCGCCGCGATCGCGTCGACCAGAGCCTCGTGCTCGCGGCCGGCCTCTTGGACGCGGACAGCATCGCGCCGCGTGGCGTTGCCGACCAGCCCGAGCAGGGCGGACAGGGCGCGGAGGTGGTCGATCAGGTATTGGTTTCCGGTGCTGTCGCGGATGGCCTCGTGCACGAGCCGGTTGAGCCGCGCTCCTTCCTCCGGGTCGCCCGCGGCAGCGCGCTCGAGCGCCAGGAGATGGCGCAACCCGTCGATCTCGGCCGCCGTCGCGCTCTGGGCGGCAAGCGCGGCGGCCGCTCCTTCGGCCCATTCGCGGGCGGTGTACAACTCGGTGATCTGCCGCCTGTCGAGCCGCGAGATCAGCACGCCGCGATGCGATTCCAGCCTGAGCAGCCCCTCGGTTTGCAGCCGCTGCAGCCCGGCCCGCAGCGGGGTCCGGCTCATGCCGAGCCAAGCGGTGAGGTCCGCCTCGCGCACGCGCGAACCAGGCGGGAGACGCCCATTCTGGATCGCCTGGAAAATGGCCTCGTAGGCGCGCTGGCCGAGCGAACGCTCGTCGAGCGCCTCGGGCGTCGGCTCGGGAGGGACGAGTATGACAGCTTGGTCCAGCATGTCCTCCTAGCTAGACACAACTGTATACAACTCGATACGCTGATTTTGGCGTTGCGCCAAGTCGCGTCGTTCAGGAGGAGCGTTTGAGCACCACTCACCCCACTGTGGCGCGAGACCCGGCAGACGCCATCTTTCGACGCATCGGCTGGCGGCTGCTGCCCTTGCTGACGCTGGCCTACATCGTGAACTTCCTCGACCGCACGAATGTCGGCTTTGCCGCCATCACGATGAACAAGGATGTCGGCCTGACGCCGGCGCAGTTCGGCTATGGCGCCGGCACCCTGTTCGTCGGCTACTGCCTGTTCGAGCTGCCCAGCAACATCGCGCTCTATCGGTTCGGCGCGCGCATCTGGCTGAGCCGCATCATGGTGTCGTGGGGGTTGATCTCGATGGCGACCGTGTTCGTCAGCGGTCCCCTGAGCTTCTACGGCCTGCGGTTTGTGCTCGGTGCGGCCGAGGCCGGGTTCTTCCCAGGCGCCGCGTTCCTGTTGGCGCAATGGTTTCCGGCCGAATACCGGGCGCGGATCTATGCCTGGTTCCTGATCGGCATTCCGGCCTCGTCGCTGATCGGCAGCCCGATCTCCGGCGCGTTGCTGGGCCTGAACGGCTGGTTCGGGCTCGCCGGCTGGCAGTGGCTCTACCTGATCGAGGGTGCGCCTGCGGTGATCCTCGGCGTGGTGCTGCTGATCTTCCTGACCGACAGCCCGGAGCAGGCGCGCTGGCTCAGCCCGGAGCAAAAGCAACTCGTACGGCGGCGGCTCGATGCCGAGCGCAAGCCGCGGGAGCGCCACAGCCTGCTCGCCGGCCTGCGCGATCGCCGCGTGGTGATGCTGGCGTTGATCCAGTTCTCCTACACGATCGGGGCCTATGGCGTGGCGATCTTCCTGCCGCTGATCATCAAGCAGCAGCAATTCGACAACCTCACGGTGGGCCTGATCACCGCCGCCCCCAGCCTGCTCGCCTGCGTGCTGATGGTGATCTGGGCCGGCATCGTCGACCGCAGCCGCAGCAAGCTGCTGCATCTGGCGGCCATGTGCTTCCTCTCGGGCGCCGGCCTGGTGCTCGCGGTCTCGACCGGCTCGTTCGCGGTGGCGATGCTCGGCCTCACTGCGGTGGTGGTTTGCACGAATGCGGCGCGCGCCGTGCTCTGGACCATCCCGACCCGGTTCCTGTCGGGCATCGCGGCGGCCGGCGGCTTGGCGCTGATCAACTCCGTCGGCACGCTCGGCGGCTTCGTCGGCCCGTCGATCATGGGCTATTTGCGCGGGGCGACCGGCTCGTTCAACGCGGGACTGCTCTATCTCGCGGGCTTCCTGTTTCTGGCCGTCCTCCTCATCGGCGTGCTGAAACTCTTCATGGTGGAGGAGTGATGATGGGTCAGGCTCCTGTTTACGCCGCGGCCGATCTCCGGCGCTTCGTCTCGGCGCTGTTCGAGCAGGAAGGCGTGCCGGAGGCCGACGCGGGCCGGGTCGCCGATTGTCTGGTCGATGCGGATCTGCGCGGCATCTCGTCGCATGGCGTCGGCCGGGTGCCGATCTATCTGGAGCGGCTCGGCAAGGGACTGGTGAACAAGACCCCGCGTTTGGCGGTCGAGCGGTCGTGCACGGTCGCGGCGCGAGTCGATGGCGATAACGGCCTGGGCTTCGTGGTCGGCACGCGCGCGATGGCGGTGGCGGTCGACATCGCGCAGGAGCACGGAATGGGCTTGGTGCTCGCGCATCACAGCAATCATTTCGGCATGGCGGCCAATTACCTCAGGCAGGCGATCGAGGCCGGGCTCGTCGCCTTCGTGTTCACCAACGCGTCCCGCGCCATGCCGATCTGGGGCGGCCGCGAGCCGTTTCTCGGCACCAGCCCGTTCGCCTTCGCGGCGCCGTCGGGTCCGGACCGGCCGGCCGTCATGCTCGACATGGCGATGTCGGTGGTGGCGCGCGGCAAGGTCCGGCGCGCGATGCAGCGGGGCGAGCCCATCCCGCTCGGCTGGGCGCTCGACGCGGAGGGGCGGCCGACGACGGATGCCAAGGCGGGCTATGAGGGCGTGGTGCTGCCGTTCGGCGGGGTGAAGGGGTCGGGCCTGTCGCTCATGATGGAGATCCTGGCCGGCGTCATGTCCGGTGCGGCGTTCGGCGGCGCCGTGCGCAATCAATATATCGACTTCGACGCGCCGCAGGATGTCGGCCACTGCTTCATCACGATGCGCCCCGACCTCTTCATGCCGATGACGGACTATGCCGGGCGCATGGAAGAACTCGCGCAGCGCGCCAAGGCGTGCGACCGCGCGAAGGGCGTCGGCGAGATCCTGCTGCCGGGCGAGCCCGAGGAGCGCATGACGGCAAAGCGCCTGCAAACCGGCGTGCCGCTCGACAGCCAGGAATTGGCCCAGCTGGAAGCGGAGGCGAACCGGCTCGGCCTCGCGATGCCCGAACCGATCGCGGCGAACTAATCTTGGAAGAGGGCCTCCGGCTGCTGCAGGCCGCGATCGGCCAGCTCAACGCCGGGGCGCTGACGGAGGCGGCGGCAACCTGCGAGCGATTGCAGGCGGTCATGCCCGGTCACCCGGCCGTGCTGCAGCTGCAAGCGACCCTCTCGCTCCGCAGCGGAGACCCGGCCGCGGCGGCGCGGTTCGCGGCGGACAGCCTGGCGCGCCGACCCGGTCACGGCCCCACCCTGCTGCTGACCGCCCAAGCGGCCATCGCCCTCCAGCGAGCCGGGCAGCGCGATCTCGCGCTCGCGGCGTGGACCTGCACCGCCGCCGCTCCCGACGCCTCTGCCCGCGCGCATGCCGGGCTTGGCCTCTTGCTGCGCGAAATGGGGAAGCTGCCGGTCGCCCGCGATGCGCTGGAGCGCGCGGCCGAGCTTGACCCTTCGCTCAGCCAGGTCTGGTTCGCGCTCGGCCTCACGCGGCAAGATCTGGGCGACGAGGCGGGCGCGGCCGAGGCTTTCCGCGCCGCGCTGCAGGCCCAGCCGGACCTGGCGGAAGCCGCGGTCAATCTCGGGCTCGCGCTGCAGCGACAGGGGCTGATGGCGCCGGCGCTCGACGCCTACCGGGTCGCGGTGCGGCTCCGTCCGGACACGATCGGCCGCGTTGCGCAGTCGTTGGCGGCGTCAAGCACCGGGCAGCTTGCCCTCGACGGCGCTACGCTGCGCACGATCCTTGGCGCCTGAACGGCGCGCGCGGTAGCGGCGGCGGTAGACGCCGGGCGTCGATAACAGGGACGCCGCGACCGCGTCGTAGCGCGCCGCCCGCTCCGGCGAGAAGGCGGCAAAGACGAGCTCCGGCGCCGCCCGTGGCACCGCGAAGCATTGCACCACCGGCGTGCCGCGCGGGAGCGTTCCCTCGAAGCCCGGGTCGGTCCACACGGCGGGAAACAGGATGCCGACGTCGCTGAAGCGGTCGGCGTCGACCAGCCCCGTCAGTGTGCGGAAGGGGAGGTCGTCGCGGTTCGCCGGGTGGGTGGCGAACAGCGACCAGCCCGGTTCCAACTCGACCGTCCAGAAGCTGTTGAACTTGACCAGGGCGCGTCCCGACCGGTCGAGCGGCGTGCCGGCGACCTGCTCGGGCACATGAAAGCTGAGCGGGGAGCGGGGATGGGCGTGCACGGCCGGCACCGGGATGTCCCACGACCAGGAGAGCGCCCCCTGGCGCACCACGACGTCGCAGGGCAGCGGGATGACGAAGCCGTAGCTCATCGCGTCGATCACCGGCGGGCACTGCTTGACGGTGCGGACCTCCGCGCCGTGCAGCGGCGAGTGCGCCCGCGCCGGCATGCGCCGTAGCCAATCGGGCAGCGCCTCGCGGGCAGGAAGCGGGCGCGGCAGGTGGGGTTCGAGTGCCGGGTCGCAGCGGAAGGTGATCCGCATCAGAGCCGCAGCACCGAACGGGCGACCGCGTCCTGCCAGCCGCGGTATTTCTCGTCGCGCGTGCGGGCC